>NZ_JBHWFG010000016.1:0-179272 GCF_042733745.1 Streptomyces sp. NPDC059696 | reverse complement strand
AAACGCCCGGTTACATTCCGAACCCGGAAGCTAAGCCTTACAGCGCCGATGGTACTGCAGGGGGGACCCTGTGGGAGAGTAGGACGCCGCCGAACTCCTTTTAGAGCTCTGGCTCTTGGGCACACAGCCCAAGAGCCAGAGCTTTTTTGCGTTGAGGTAGGGTCAGGGGGCATCGTTGGCACGTTTCCCACAGGAGGCCCCCGGGTGGAGGTTCAGGAGACTCGCGTCCAGACGGACCGTGTGCTCACCATCCCGAACATCCTCAGCATGGCGCGCCTCGTCGGCGTACCCGTCTTCCTGTGGCTGATCCTGCGTCCTGAGTTCGGCGGGCCCCAGAGTGACGGCTGGGCCCTTCTGGTACTCGCTCTGAGCGGCATCAGCGACTACCTGGACGGCAAGCTCGCCCGCCGCTGGAACCAGATCAGTAGCCTCGGTCGGCTGCTCGACCCCGCGGCCGACCGGCTCTACATTCTCTCGACCCTGGTCGGCCTCACCTGGCGCGAGATTCTGCCCCTGTGGCTGACCGCCGCCCTTTTGGCGCGGGAGCTGGTCCTGCTGGTGATGGTGGGCATCCTCCGCCGGCACGGCTATCCGCCGCCCCAGGTGAACTTCTTGGGCAAGGCCGCTACGTTCAACCTGATGTACGCCTTCCCCCTGCTTCTGCTCAGTGACGGAAGCGGATGGATCTCGTCACTGGCCGCCATTTTCGGATGGGCGTTCGCCGGATGGGGTACAACCCTGTACTGGTGGGCAGGAGTCCTCTACGTGGTACAAGTCCGCCGCCTGGTCCGTGCGGACGCCCTGGCCGATTGAACTCTCGGATGGTCCTGCTGCCGTAGCGGAGCGATGGCCTGTACTGGATAAGTGCGGGACAATCCTGGCGGGGGAAGTCGGCTAGACCGTCTCTTCGAGGAGGACGCTTCCGACATGAAGGCCGTCGTGATGGCCGGAGGCGAAGGCACGCGCCTTCGTCCCATGACCTCAAGCATGCCCAAGCCGCTCCTGCCGGTCGCCAACCGGCCGATCATGGAGCACGTTCTTCGGCTGCTCAAGAGGCATGGGCTCAACGAAACAGTCGTAACTGTCCAGTTCCTGGCGTCCCTCGTCAAGAACTACTTCGGTGACGGCGAAGAGCTCGGTATGGAGCTCACCTATGCCAATGAGGAGAAGCCACTCGGTACCGCCGGGAGCGTCAAGAACGCCGAGGAAGCGCTGAAGGACGACGCCTTCCTCGTCATCTCCGGCGACGCCCTGACGGATTTCGACCTCACCGAGCTCATCAATTTCCACAAGGAGAAGGGCGCGCTCGTCACGGTCTGTCTGACGCGTGTGCCCAACCCGCTGGAATTCGGTATCACCATCGTCGACGAGGAAGGCAAGGTGGAGCGCTTCCTCGAGAAGCCCACCTGGGGCCAGGTCTTCTCCGACACGGTGAACACCGGCATCTACGTGATGGAGCCCGAGGTCTTCGACTACGTCGAGCCCGATGTGCCCGTCGACTGGTCCGGTGACGTTTTCCCGCAGCTGATGAAGGAAGGCAAGCCCATCTACGGCTACATCGCCGAGGGCTACTGGGAGGACGTCGGCACCCACGAGAGCTACGTCAAGGCGCAGGCCGATGTCCTGGAGGGCAAGGTCGACGTCGACATCGACGGGTTCGAGATCTCCCCGGGCGTATGGGTCGCCGAAGGTGCGGAGGTCCATTCCGACGCCGTGCTCCGCGGACCCGTCTACATCGGTGACTACGCCAAGGTCGAGGCCGGTGCTGAAATCCGTGAGCACACCGTCGTGGGCTCCAACGTCGTCGTCAAGAGCGGCGCGTTTCTGCACAAGGCCGTCGTCCACGACAACGTGTACGTGGGACCGCACAGCAATCTCCGTGGCTGCGTGGTCGGCAAGAACACCGACATCATGCGCGCGGCGCGGATCGAGGACGGGGCGGTCATCGGAGATGAGTGCCTGATCGGTGAAGAATCGATCGTCCAGGGCAATGTGCGGGTCTATCCGTTCAAGACCATCGAGGCCGGTGCCTTCGTCAACACCTCGGTCATCTGGGAGTCCAGGGGCCAGGCGCACCTCTTCGGTGCCCGTGGTGTGTCCGGGATCCTGAACGTCGAGATCACACCGGAACTCGCCGTGCGGCTCGCCGGCGCGTACGCGACGACGCTCAAGAAGGGGTCGACCGTCACCACGGCCCGTGACCACTCGCGTGGTGCCCGGGCGCTGAAGCGGGCGGTGATCTCGGCGCTGCAGGCCAGTGCCATCGACGTACGTGACCTGGAGAACGTGCCGCTGCCGGTGGCCCGGCAGCAGACCGCACGGGGCAGTGCGGGCGGCATCATGATCCGTACGACTCCCGGGGTGCCGGACTCCGTGGACATCATGTTCTTCGACGGGCAGGGTGCCGACCTGTCCCAGGGCAGCCAGCGGAAGCTGGACCGCGTGTTCGCACGGCAGGAGTACCGCCGTGCCTTCCCCGGGGAGATCGGCGATCTGCACTTCCCGGCCAGCGTCTTCGACTCGTACACCGGCTCGCTGCTGCGGAACGTCGACACGACCGGGATCGCGGACTCCGGGCTGAAGGTCGTCGTGGACGCGTCCAACGGAAGCGCCGGCCTCGTCCTGCCGAGCCTGCTCGGCAAGCTCGGGGTCGACTCGCTGACGATCAACCCCGGCCTGGACGAGTCCAGGCCGACCGAGACCGCCGACATGCGGCGGTCGGGCATGGTGCGGCTCGGCGAGATCGTGGCGTCCTCCGGGGCGGCGTTCGGTGTGCGGTTCGACCCCGTCGGTGAGCGGCTGTCGCTCGTCGACGAGAAGGGGCGGATCATCGAGGACGACCGGGCGCTGCTCGTGATGCTGGACCTCGTCGCAGCCGAGCGGCGCAGTGGCCGGGTCGCGCTGCCGGTGACCACCACCCGGATCGCCGAGCAGGTCGCGGCCTACCACGGGACGCAGGTCGAGTGGACGACCACCTCGCCCGACGACCTCACGCGCGTGGGCGGCGAGGAAGGGACGATCTTCGGCGGCGACGGCAAGGGCGGCTTCATCGTCCCCGAGTTCAGCAGCGTGTACGACGCCACCGCGGCCTTCGTACGGCTCATCGGGCTCGTGGCGCGGACGCAGCTCACGCTCAGCCAGATCGACGCGAGGATCCCGCGGGCGCACGTCCTGAAGCGGGATCTGGCGACCCCGTGGGCCGTGAAGGGGCTCGTGATGCGCCGGGTCGTCGAAGCGGCCGGAGACCGCTTCGTGGACACCACGGACGGTGTGCGTGTGGTGGAGACCGACGGTCGCTGGGTGATGGTGCTGCCCGACCCGGCGGAGGCCGTCACCCACCTGTGGGCCGAGGGGCCGGACGACGCCTCCGCGCAGGCCCTGCTGGACGAATGGTCGGCGGTCGTGGACAGCGCCGGCCGGTAGACGGGCTGCACGCGTGCGTGCCGGACAAGTGTCCCCAACGGGGCCTGTCCGGCACGCCGGTGGCCCCGTTCGGAGGTAGTGCTCGCGACGTGCGACGATGTGCGGCATGCCGCAGCAACCCCCCATTCGGAGCACACCCGCGCGGCCCCGGCGCCCGGATGCGTCCATGTCGTTGCTCACCAACGTCATGGACCACAGTCTCGACGACGGCTACGCCGAGGCCGCCGAGCGCAAGAAGGCCGCGGGTGACAGCGGCATGCCGAAGACGCTCAGGGCGAAGCTCGGGCTCGCCGCCGGACTGGTGCTCGCGGCTCTGGTCGTGACCGTCGGAGCGGCGCAGGCGCGGGTGGCCGCCCCCGTCGTCGCCAAGGAGCGGGAAGAGCTGGTCGACCGCATCGACCGGGAGACCGAGGCGGCGGACAAGCTGGAGGACTCCGTCGACGAGCTGCGCGCGGACGTGAGCGCACGGCAGCGCGAGGCGCTCAAGCACAGTGGCGGCAGCGCTTCCGATCTCGTGGGCATCCTGTCGGGCGCGGTCGCCGTGCACGGCCCCGGGGTGAAGCTCGTGGTGAACGACGCCAAGGAAGCCGCCTCCGGTGGTGACGCGGACCCGCGTGAGACCTCCGGTTTCTCCGACACCGGCCGGGTGCGTGACCGGGACATGCAGCGGGTGGTCAACGGTCTGTGGGAGTCGGGCGCCGAGGCCGTCTCGATCAACGGGCAGCGGCTGACGGCGCTGTCGGCGATCAGGGCGGCGGGAGACGCCATACTGGTCGACAACAAACCGCTGGTGCCGCCGTACACGGTGCTGGCGGTGGGGGACGGGCAGCGGCTGAGCACGCGGTTCCAGGACAGCGCGGACGGGCTGTATCTGAACGCGCTGCAGGAGAGCTACGGCATCAGGACAGGCATCTCCGTGGAGGACGACCTCCGGCTGCCTGCCGCACCGAGCGTGACCGTACGTACAGCACAGCCGAGCACTGAGAAGAGCGAGAAGGGCACATCGTGATCGCCGTACTGGGCCTCGTCGTGGGAGTCGTGGCCGGCCTGTTGGTCCGGCCTGAGGTTCCGGCGGTGGTCGAGCCTTATCTGCCGATCGCCGTCGTGGCGGCGCTCGACGCCGTCTTCGGCGGTCTGCGGGCCATGCTCGACGGGATCTTCGACGACAAGGTCTTCGTGGTGTCGTTCCTGTCGAACGTCGTCGTGGCCGCTCTGATCGTGTTCCTGGGCGACAAGCTGGGCGTGGGCGCCCAGCTGTCCACCGGTGTGGTGGTCGTCCTCGGTATCCGGATCTTCTCCAACGCCGCGGCGATCCGCCGGCACGTGTTCCGGGCGTGAGGCCGATGAGCGATCACGACGAGAAGCACGCCAAGGCGGCCGAGGAGCAGGACTCCCCGCGCGAGAACGGCGGCGAGAACGGGAACAGGCTGCGCAAGGCGCTGCCCCAGGAAGTGCCCCCGGCCCCGCGGGCGGCAGGTGACACCCCGGCGAAGCCGGCGGCCGCCCCGCGGGCGGCAGGTGAGACCCCGGCGACGTCGGCGCCCGCCCGGCCGGCGGCAGGTGGGGCCCAGGCGGAGCGCGAGCCCGAACCCGAGCGTGCGCCGGAAGCGCAGCCGGATGCCGGGCCCCGCCTGACCGGGCGGCAGCGGCTGGTGCAGGGCGTGTGGCCGCCGCGCCTCACCCGCGCCCAACTCATCGTCGCCGTGCTGCTCTTCGGTCTGGGATTCGGGCTGGCCGTGCAGGTGGCCTCGAACAGCGACAGTGACAGTGCCCTGCGGGGCGCACGTCAGGAAGATCTTGTGCGCATCCTCGATGAACTGGATGACCGTACTCAACGTCTTGAGGACGAGAAGCAGGGCCTCGAGAAGCAGCGCGACGAGCTGGAGAACAGCTCGGACCAGGCCGAGGAGGCCCGGAAGCAGACGGTCGAGAAGGAGAGGCAACTCGGCGTCCTGGCGGGCACGGTGGCCGCCCGGGGGCCCGGCATCACCATGACGATCGAGGACACGAAGGGGACGGTCGAGGCGGACATGCTGCTCGACGCGATCCAGGAGCTGCGCGCGGCGGGTGCCGAGGCGATCCAGGTGAACGGCGTCCGGGTGGTCGCGGGCACCTATCTCACGGATCCGGGCAAGGGCGTGGGCGTCGACGGGAACAAGATCAACGCTCCCTATCGTTTCAAGGTCATCGGCAAGCCGCAGGACCTCGAGCCGGCGCTCAACATCCCCGGAGGCGTGGTGCAGACTCTCGAGAAGGAACAGGCCACCGTCACGATCGAGCGGTCGACCGACATCGTCGTGGACGCCTTGCGAGCAGCGAAGCGGCCTGACTACGCTCGGTCGTCCTCGCGGTGAACCGGGGGCGCATGGGCGGCGTTCGGCGAGGGCATGAGGTTGCGGGGGGTCGGCGCACCGAATGGGCGGTGCGTGGTGGAAACTGTCTGGTGCAGACGGACGTTGTCAGGATGTCCGGGTCGGCCAGAGTGTTCAGTCAGGGTTCGTCCTGCCCCACGGGCGGGTCTGTTTCGGTCAAGGGGAATCGCCCGTGAAGTTGTTTGCGAAGTTGTTCGGCAAGAGCGCGCGAGAGGGCAGCGACAACGCGACCGCTCGTCATCGCGCACAGCCTGACGCGGAGGGCCAGCGGCCGCTGTTCCGGGACCAGGTCGGCGGCCCGGGCAGTGATGTTTCCGGTGGTCAGGGCGCGCCGTCGGTTGACCCTGCACAGCCCGGCGGCATAGGTTTCGGGCAGCCGTCAACCTCAGGTGCGGGTGGAGGGTTCTCCGACCCGTACGCGTCCAACGCCCCCGGGGGGCAGCCGCGGCAGGAGGATCCGATGTCGGCCCTGGTGTGTACGAGGTGCGGTAACCGCAACGCGGAGAACAGCCGGTTCTGCTCCAACTGCGGCGCGCCGCTGAGGGCGGGCGCGGCTCCGGAGCGTCCGTCCGAGACGACGTCCACGATCTCCATCTCCGGCCTTGAGGCCTACGACAGCGAAACCACGGGCCAGACGCAGATGCCGACCCTGTCGCCCGAGGCGCAGGCCGCCGTCGACGCGCTGCCGCTGGGCTCCGCGCTTCTCGTCGTGCGCCGCGGGCCGAACTCGGGCAGCCGCTTCCTGCTGGACGGCGACCTGACCACGGCCGGCCGGCATCCGCAGAGCGACATCTTCCTGGACGACGTGACGGTCTCCCGGCGGCACGTGGAGTTCCGCCGAGCCCAGGACGGGTCGTTCACGGTCGCGGACGTGGGCAGCCTGAACGGCACGTACGTCAACCGGGAGCGGATCGACCAGGTCGCCCTGAACAACGGCGACGAGGTGCAGATCGGCAAGTACCGGCTGGTCTTCTACGCCAGCCAGCGGGGCTTCTGACCGGCTCCGCCCGGGCAGACCCAGCGAGGTCCATCCGTCAGGGAAGGTCCATGCTTCATACACCGAGCGGCGGTGCCGGGCACGGCGCCGCCGCCACGGACAGTGGGCTGATGAGCATCGGCGCGGTGCTGAACGCGCTGCGCGGCGAGTTCCCCGAAGTGACCATCTCCAAGATCCGTTTCCTGGAGGCGGAAGGGCTCATCGAGCCGCAGCGGACCCCGTCGGGGTATCGCAAGTTCAGCGCCCATGACGTCGAGCGCCTCGGACATGTCCTGAGGATGCAGCGGGACCACTATCTGCCCCTGAAGGTGATCCGCGAGCACCTGGACGCCATGGAGCGCGGTGAGGCGGTGCAGCTGCCGGTCGTGGGCCGTCAGCGGGACGGCGACCAGGCCTCCCGCCCCCCGGAGCCGTCCGGGCCGCCCACGGCCGCCAGGATCGGGCGGGACGAGCTGCTGGCCGCCGCCGGCGTGGAGGGCCAGGAGCTCGAGGAGTGGGAGTCCTACGGGCTCCTCACCCCAATGGAGGACGGGGCCTACGACGCCGGGTCGGTCACCGTCGCGCTGCTCGTGGTGGAGCTCGGGCGGTTCGGCATCGAGCCGCGGCACCTGCGGGCCCTGAAGGCCTCCGCCGACCGCGAGGCCGGGCTCGTCGACCAGGTGGTGGCGCCGCTGCGGCGGCACCGGAACCCGCAGACCCGGGCTCACGCCGAGGACCGCACCAGGGAGCTGGCGGGGCTCACGCTGAAGCTGCACGCCGCACTGGTGCAGACGGCGCTCGGGGTGCGGCTCCCCTGAGCCGGCCGGGCACCGGCGAGGCCGGATCAGGCGCCCGATCCCGGCCCGACTACCCAAACGTCCCGGGCACGGCCTAGGGTTGCTGTGTGAACGAGCTCGATGTCGTAGGTGTCCGGGTCGAAATGCCCTCCAACCAACCGATCGTGCTGCTGCGTGAAGTGGGAGGCGACCGTTACCTCCCCATCTGGATCGGACCGGGGGAGGCGACGGCCATCGCCTTCGCCCAGCAGGGCATGGCTCCCGCGCGGCCGCTGACACACGACCTGTTCAAGGACGTGCTGGAGGCCGTCGGCCAGGAGCTCACGGAAGTGCGCATCACGGACCTGCGTGAGGGCGTCTTCTACGCGGAGCTGGTCTTCGCCAGTGGCGTCGAGGTGAGCGCCCGCCCGTCCGACGCCATAGCGCTCGCGCTGCGCACCGGGACGCCGATCTACGGCAGTGACACGGTGCTCGACGACGCAGGCATCGCGATCCCGGACGAGCAGGAGGACGAGGTGGAGAAGTTCCGCGAGTTCCTCGACCAGATCTCCCCGGAGGACTTCGGCAGCAGCAGCCAGTGAGCTCCTGCGCGGCGGCTGCGGCCCGCCGGGAGCACGGGCGGCCCCACGGACGTCGAGGTCCGTGACGGGGTCGCCCGCCGTCTGTGCGGCGGGTGAAATGCCCGCATGTGCCGGGGGCTCATGAGAGCGTCGCACGGCCCGTTCGGGCACATTCGGCTAGCCTTTCCCCGCGACGAGGCACGGGAAACCACTCTCAGGGTGATTATCACTCGGCGTGGCGAGTGTGGCGATCGTTGACGCACCCCTGGTGACTGCCTACCGTCGAGAAGGCAGGTCAAGGACGGAGGTCGGCGTGAGAAGCAGCGGCGACGGTACGGCTGGGGGCGGCCCCGAGCGCAGTCTCAGGGCGAGCGGTCCGTACCCTCCCCCCGGCTCCCGGCCTTTCCCGGGCGGAGGACGTCCTCAGCCCGGTGGTGCGTCCGACCACGCTCCGCAGCGACCGACAGCGGTGCCGAGCAGCGGAGAGGCGACGTCCATGGCGTCCGAGCAGATCGGCTATCGCGGCCCGACGGCCTGTGCCGCCGCCGGTATCACCTACCGGCAGCTGGACTACTGGGCCCGCACCGGACTCGTGGAGCCGAGTGTGCGCCCCGCCTACGGGTCCGGGACGCAGCGGCTCTACAGCTTCCGGGACGTGGTCGTCCTGAAGATCGTCAAGCGGTTCCTGGACACCGGGGTGTCGCTGCAGAACATCCGCACCGCCGTCCAGCACCTCAGGGAGCGCGGCTTCAGCGATCTCGAGCGCATGACGTTGATGAGTGACGGCGCGACGGTCTACGAGTGCACCTCGCCCGACGAGGTCCACGCCCTGCTGCAGGGCGGCCAGGGCGTCTTCGGGATCGCCGTCGGGGTGGTGTGGCGGGACGTCGAGAGCGCGCTGTCCCAGCTGCACGGCGAGCGGATCGACACCGGCGAGACGCTGGTCGGACCCAACCCGGCGGACGAGCTGGCACGCCGGCGGAACCGGGCCGTCTAGAGCCGCCCGGTCGCCGCCCCCACACACGGCCGGAGCAGGCGTGACGTTTCCTCATCGCCGGGCGGGCGGTTCCGCGAGAGCCGGTTGTGGAGACTCTCGTGGGCGACGTGGGTGGTCGAGCAGGGCGTTGTCAGTGGCGTAGGGCAGCATCGGAGATGTGAGAACCGCGCCCACGATCCTGCATCTCGACATGGATGCCTTCTACGCCTCGGTGGAGCAGGCCTCCAAGCCGAGTCTGCGTGGGAAGGCCGTGGTCGTGGGCGGGCTCGGGCCGCGCGGCGTGGTGGCGACCGCGTCGTACGAGGCGCGGGTCTTCGGGGTGCATTCGGCGATGCCCATGGGGCAGGCCCGGCGGCTCGCGCCCAACGCCGCCTACCTCGTGCCGCGCTTCCACCTGTACCGCTCCATCAGCGAGCGGGTGATGGAGCTGCTGCGGGCGCTGTCGCCGCTGGTGGAGCCGCTGAGCCTCGATGAAGCCTTCGTGGACCTGGAGGCCGGGGGCGTGGCGTGGGACGAGCGGTCGGCGCGGCTGGCAGGGGTCAAGCTGCGCGCGGACATCCGGGCCGCCACGGGGCTGACCGGGTCGGTGGGGCTCGCCGCCTCGAAGATGCTCGCCAAGATCGCCTCGGAGGAGGCCAAGCCCGACGGGCTGGTGGTCATCGAGCCGGGGAGCGAGCGGGCCATGCTCGGGCCGAAGCCGGTGCGGATCCTGCCGGGGGTGGGGCCGGCGACCGGCGACCATCTGAGACGGGCGGGGATCACCACGGTCGAGGAGATCGTCGAGGCGGGCGAGGACGAGCTGGTCCGGCTGCTGGGCAAGGCGCACGGGCACGGCCTCTACGCCATGGCCCTGGCCCGCGACGACCGGCCGGTGGTGGCCGAGCGCGAGGCGAAGTCGGTGTCGGTCGAGGACACCTACGACGTCGACATCCACGACCGGACACGGGTCGGGCTGGAGGTACAGCGACTGGCCGAGCGGTGCGTGCGGCGCCTGCGAGGGGCCGGGCTGTCCGGGCGGACGATCGTGCTGAAGGTGCGCCGCTACGACTTCTCGACACTGACCCGCTCCGAGACGCTGCGCGGCCCCACGGACGACCCCGCGGTGGTGCGTGAGGCGTCGGCCCGGCTGCTGGACTCCGTGGACACGACCGGCGGGGTGCGGCTGCTCGGGGTGGGGGTGACCGGGCTCGCCGACTACACGCAGGAGGACCTGTTCGCCCAGGCGGCGGGGGAGCGGGCGGTCGCGGAGAGCCCGGTCGAGGAGCAGCCCCCGGCGCCGGCCGAGGAGCAGCCCTCGCTCGCCGAGCGGCGCTGGCCCGCCGGGCACGACGTGCGGCACGCCGAGTTCGGGCACGGGTGGGTGCAGGGCAGTGGCCTGGGGCGGGTCACCGTACGGTTCGAGACGCCCGACTCGGAGCCCGGGCGGGTACGGACCTTCCGGATCGACGATCCGGATCTGGAAGCGGCGGATCCGCTGCCTCTGGTGTCGGCGGGGGAGGGAGGGCCGGCCGCCGAAGCGGGATCTCAGGCCGTCTCGTCGGTGCCCGCGAGCTTGCCGAAGTCGTGGTCCGGGAACGGGGGCGGGGCGGCGACGTCGAGACCGTAGTGGTGGTAGAGCTGCAGTTCCTGCTCGGGCGAGAGATGGCGGCCCACACCGAAGTCGGGGGCGTCCTTGATCAGGGCCCGCTCGAAGGGGACGTGCAGGGCGCCCTCGATCAGCTCGCTGGGCTCCAGGGGGACGAAGGCGTCCCTGCTGAACAGACCGGTCCGTATGGCCGCCCACTCCGGCTCGCCGGTGGCGTCGTCGAGGTAGACCTCGTCGATGGTGCCGATCCTGGTCCCGTTGCGGTCGAACGCCTTGCGGCCGATCAGGTTGCGCGGATCGATGTCGGTTCGCACGGGCCCTCCACATGGTCGCAACTCATACGTAGACACTACAAAACGGCACAAGCGGGGATGCGGCCACTCGAAGGTTCGTGCGTCGACCGCGCTGGTAGGCTGGCATCGGCTGTTGACCCCGTGCGGGAGAGTCCTCCAGACACCATCGGAGGCGCCGAAGGAGCAAATCCTCCCCGGAATCTCTCAGGCTCACGTACCGCACGGACGAGGTCACTCTGGAAAGCAGGGCGGGTGTCGACGGCTTCCGCTCTCACCGACGGTGAAAGCCGGAGGCCTTCGGGCCATCCGGTGAAGCTCTCAGGTTGAGATGACAGAGGGGGAGGCCGTCCGGGTACCCGTGCCGTGGTGCCCCTCGAAGGTCGTGTCGACCAGGAGGCCTCCGTAATGACCGCCCACCGCATTCCGCTCTCCGAGCTCGAAGAGGCAGTCCCCTTCGAGCAGCGCCACATCGGCCCCGACCACGAGGCCTGCGCCAAGATGCTCGCGCACGTGGGCTACGGCTCGCTGGACGAGCTGACCGCCGCCGCCGTCCCGGCCGTGATCAAGAGTGCCGAGGCGCTGGATCTGCCCGGCGCCCGCAGCGAAGCCGAAGTGATCGCCGAGCTGCGTTCCCTCGCCGACCGCAACCAGGTCCTCGGCTCCATGATCGGCCTCGGCTACTACGGCACGTTCACGCCGCCCGTCATCATGCGCAACGTCATGGAGAACCCGTCCTGGTACACGGCCTACACGCCGTACCAGCCGGAGATCTCGCAGGGCCGGCTCGAGGCGCTGCTCAACTTCCAGACCGTGGTCGCCGACCTGACCGGACTGCCGACCTCGGGCGCCTCCCTGCTCGACGAGGGCACCGCGGCCGCCGAGGCCATGGCGCTGTCGCGGCGGCTGGGCAAGAACAAGAAGGGCCTGTTCCTGGTCGACGCGGACACGCTGCCGCAGACCATCGCCGTGATCCGGACTCGAGCCGAGCCGACCGGTGTCGAGGTCGTCGTCGCCGACCTCAGCGACGGCATCCCCGACGGGATCGCCGAGCGCGAGATCAACGGCGTGCTCCTCCAGTACCCCGGCGCCTCCGGTGCCGTGCGGGACATCAAGCCGGTCATCGACCGGGCGCACGAGCTCGGGGCGCTCGTCACCGTCGCCGCCGACCTGCTCGCGCTGACGCTGCTGAAGTCGCCCGGCGAGCTCGGCGCGGACATCGCCGTCGGCACGACCCAGCGCTTCGGCGTGCCCATGGGCTTCGGCGGACCGCACGCCGGTTACATGGCGGTCCAGGACAAGATGGCGCGCAGCCTGCCCGGGCGGCTCGTCGGCGTGTCCGTGGACGCCGACGGCAACAAGGCCTACCGGCTCGCCCTGCAGACGCGTGAGCAGCACATCCGCCGCGAGAAGGCCACCAGCAACATCTGCACCGCGCAGGTGCTGCTCGCCGTCATGGCCGGCATGTACGCCGTCTACCACGGTCCCGAGGGCCTCAAGGGCATCGCGCGGCGCACCCACCGGTACGCCACCGTCCTCGCCGCCGGACTCGCGGGCGGCGGTGTCGAGGTCGTGCACGGCTCCTACTTCGACACCGTGACCGTGCGCGTCGAGGGACGGGCCGCCGAGGTCGTGGCCGCCGCGCGGGACAACGGCGTCAACCTGCGTCTCGTCGACGCCGACCACGTCTCCATCGCCTGCGACGAGACCACCACGCGCGCCCAGCTGCGTGCGGTGTGGGCGGCCTTCGGCGTGGAGGGAGTGATCGAGGCGCTCGACGCGGCCACCGAGGACGGCCTTCCCGGTGCGCTGCTGCGCACCGACGACTACCTGACCCACCCCGTCTTCCACCAGCACCGCTCCGAGACCGCCATGCTGCGCTACCTGCGCAAGCTGGCCGACCGCGACTACGCGCTCGACCGCGGCATGATCCCGCTGGGCTCCTGCACCATGAAGCTCAACGCGACCACGGAGATGGAGCCGGTCACCTGGCCCGAGTTCGGGCAGCTGCACCCCTTCGCGCCCGCCGAGCAGGCAGGCGGCTACCTCACCCTCATCCACGAGCTGGAGGACCGGCTCGCCGAGGTCACCGGCTACGACAAGGTGTCCCTCCAGCCGAACGCCGGGTCGCAGGGCGAGCTGGCCGGTCTGCTCGCCGTCCGCGGCTACCACCGGGCCAACGGCGACGAGCAGCGCACCATCTGCCTGATCCCGTCGTCCGCGCACGGCACCAACGCCGCCAGCGCGGTGATGGCGGGCATGAAGGTCGTCGTGGTGAAGACCGCCGAGGACGGCGAGATCGACGTCGAGGACCTGCGGGCGAAGATCGAGCAGTACCGCGACCAGCTCGCCGTCCTGATGATCACCTACCCGTCCACGCACGGCGTGTTCGAGGAGCACGTCGCCGACATCTGCGCCCAGGTGCACGAGGCGGGCGGTCAGGTCTACGTCGACGGCGCCAACCTGAACGCGCTCGTCGGGCTCGCCAAGCCGGGGCACTTCGGCGGCGACGTCTCGCACCTCAACCTGCACAAGACCTTCTGCATCCCGCACGGCGGCGGCGGCCCGGGCGTCGGCCCGGTGGCGGTCCGCGAGCACCTCGCGCCGTACCTGCCGAACCACCCGCTGCAGCCCGAGGCCGGTCCCGAGACGGGCGTCGGCCCCATCTCCGCGGCTCCCTGGGGCTCGGCGGGCATCCTGCCCATCTCGTGGGCGTACGTCCGGCTCATGGGCGGCGAGGGCCTGAAGCGGGCCACGCAGGTGGCCGTGCTCAGCGCCAACTACATCGCCAAGCGCCTGGAGCCGCACTACCCGGTGCTCTACACCGGCCCCGGCGGGCTCGTCGCGCACGAGTGCATCATCGACCTGCGGCCCCTGACCAAGGCGACCGGCGTGAGCGTCGACGACGTGGCCAAGCGGCTGATCGACTACGGCTTCCACGCGCCGACCATGTCCTTCCCGGTGGCCGGGACGCTGATGATCGAGCCGACCGAGTCGGAGGACCTGGCCGAGCTGGACCGGTTCTGCGAGGCGATGATCGCCATCCGCGCGGAGATCGAGAAGGTCGGCTCCGGCGAGTGGCCCGCGGAGGACAACCCGCTGCGCGGCGCCCCGCACACCGCCGGCGCGCTCGCCGGCCCGTGGGAGCACGCCTACAGCCGTGAGGAGGCCGTCTTCCCCGCCGGGGTGTCGCCCGCGGACAAGTACTGGCCTCCGGTGCGCCGCATCGACCAGGCCTACGGCGACCGGAACCTGGTGTGCTCCTGCCCGCCGCTGGACGCGTACGAGGACTGACCGGCCGACCGGTCGAAGGGAGGGGCTCCGCGGTGCGGGGCCCCTCCCACCGTTCGCCGCCGGGTCAGGCGGTGGCGAGTGACAGCTCGGTCGCCTTGATCAGGGCGACGACGGGGGTTCCGGGCGACAGGGCCAGGTCCTCCGCGGCGTCCCGGGTGATTGCGGAGGTCAGTTCGCCGCCCTCGACGGTGAGGCGGACCGACACCATCGCGTCGCCGGCGGCGAGGTCCGTGACCGTGCCAGGGAGCCGGTTGCGGATCGACAGGCCCTCGACGGGTGCGGTGGCGAGGGAGACCTCCGTGGACTTGACCAGGGCGCGCACGGCAGTGCCGGGGGTGAGGCGGAGGTCTTCGGCCGCCTCGCGGGTGATCGCCGCGGTGAGGTCCTGGCCGCCGGTGAGGCGGACCCTGACCGTCGCCATGGCCTCGCCCGGGGTGAGGGCGGTGACGGTGCCGGGGAGCTGGTTGCGGATGCTCAGGCTCATGGGTGCACGGTAGCCGCGGTGGGCGCGTGGGGCCGGTATGCGCGCGGGTGGACCGCCTTCCGCCGGCCGGCTCAGACGCGGTCGATGTGGACGTTCGTCGACTTCACGCGGGCCGTCGCCTCCATGCCGACCTCCAGGCCCAGCTCCTCCACCGCCTCGCGGGTGAGCAGTGAGACGAGCCGGTGCGGTCCGGCCTGGATCTCCACCTGGGCGGCGACGTCGCCGAGTTTGATCGCGGTGACGATGCCGGGGAAGGCGTTGCGGGCCGAGGTGTACGGGGCGTCCTCCTCGGCGGCGCCGGACCGGGCCAGTTCGACAGAGAAGGCGGCCAGGTCCCGCCCGGCGATGAGCCGGCGCCCCGTCTCGTCGCGGTGGGTCGTGATGCGACCGGCGTCGGCCCAGCGGCGGGCGGTGTCCGGGCTGACGCCGAGCAGCCGTGCTGCCTGGCCGATCGTGTAGGACTGCATGCCGGTCACGATAGGGGCGCGGCAGGTGACGGCGGGCGCGGGGTCGGCCGTCGGGGGTAACGCGGCAGGGTCGCCCGGCCGCGTACGACGGCCCGGGGACGGCCGGTACGACGGTGCGGACGAACACGCCCCGGACGATGGCGGCCGGGGCGGCGCCGCACCTCGTCGGCCGCGGCCGGGCCGGGTGAGTCTCACCCCACGTGCACCCTCGGCCGCCGCATCCGGTCCGGTTCCGCCTCGCGCAGGACCTCGCGGGTCACCGGGGCGACCTCGCCCTGCCCGAAGAGGAAGAAGCGCAGGAAGTTGGCGAAGGGCCCGCCCTCGGTCCACTCGAAGTAGATGTGCGGGGTGCGGCCGGTGGAGTCGCGGACGTGCAACAGAAGCGCGGCCAGGGCGTTCGGGATGGAGGACGATTCCAGGGTCAGGACCCGGTAACGGCCGTGCAGCACCTCGCCGCGTACGGTCAGGCCCGCCTCGAACTCGGACGGATCGGTCACCGTCACCTCGGCGAAGACGAAGTCCTCCTGGCCGGGCAGGTCGTTGTCGTGCCGGATCTGCTCGATCTTGTCGCGGTACTCGGCGATGTCGCGGCGGTCCGGCTCGTTGGCGATGAACCGCATCCGGCGGCTGGCCGTGTCCCGCACGAAACGCTCCGCCATGTCGTCCAGCGTCACGCTGGTCACGCGCAGCTCGAACGCCCGGGCCAGCCGGGAGAGCAGGGAGACCAGGATGATGCCGGCGATGAAGCAGGCGCCGATCTTCACGCCGTCCGGGCGTTCGATGACGTTGACCACGGTCGTGTAGAGGAACACCGCGGAGATGACCGCGAAGGCGATCGTCCAGTTGCGCTGCCGGGCCTTGCGGGCGGCGATGGTCACGGCGATCGCGGCGGAGCTGATGAGGACCAGGACACCGGTGGCGTAGGCGCCGCCCTGGGCGTCGACGTCGGCGTCGAAGATCCAGGTGACCAGGAAGGCGATCAGGGTGAAGACGAGGACCATGGGGCGGACGGCCCGGGCCCAGTGCGGGGCCATGCCGTAGCGGGGCAGGTAGCGCGGCATCAGGTTGAGCAGTCCGGCCATCGCGGAGGCGCCGGCGAACCAGAGGATGGCGATCGTCGACACGTCGTAGACCGTGCCGAAGGTGTTGCCCAGGTAGTCGTGCGCGAGGTAGGCGAGGGCACGGCCGTTGGCCTGGCCGCCCGGCTCGAACTCCTTCTCGGGGATCAGCAGGGTGGTGATGAAGCTGGTGGTGATCAGGAAGCAGCTCATGACGACGGCCGCGGTGGTCAGCAGCTTCTTGGTGTCCCTGATCCGGCCCTTCGGGCTCTCCTCGGTGTCCCCGGGGTCGCCCTTGACGTGCGGCATCACGGCGACGCCCGTCTCGAAGCCGGAGAGACCGAGGGCCAGCTTCGGGAAGACGAGCAGGGCGACGCCGATCATGGCGAAGACGTTGCCGTGCTGAGCGGTGAGGGCGCTCGACCAATCGGTGATCACATGACCCGCGGTCATGACGTGGTAGAGGCCGACGGCCACCACGACCGCGTTCAGCGCGAGGTAGGCACCGACGAGGGCGACGGCGACGCCGATCGCCTCCAGGAAGCCCTTGAGGAACACCGCGCCCAGCAGGGCCACCAGGACCAGGGTGATCAGCATCTGCTTGTCGTGCAGGACGCTCGTCAGATGCGGGTTCTCCACGAGGTGGGTGGAGGCGTCGGCGGCCGACAGGGTGATGGTGATCAGGAAGTCGGTGGCCGCGAAGCCGAGCAGGGTCAGGACGAACAGCTTGCCCTGCCAGAAGGACAGCAGCCGCTCCAGCATCGCGATCGAGCCCTCACCGTGGGGGCTCTCCCGCGCCACGCGGCGGTAGACGGGCAGGGCGCCCGCCAGTGTGACGACGACCAGGACGAGGGTCGCGATCGGTGACAACAGTCCGGCGGCGAGGGCCGCGATGCCCGGCTGGTAGCCGAGGGTCGAGAAGTAGTCCACGCCGGTCAGGCACATCACTCGCCACCAGCGCTGCCCCCGGTGCGGGGGCTCCGGCGAGGCGTGCGGCCCCGTGTGGCCGCCGCCCTTGCCCATGTCCGCCAGGCCCTCCAGCATCCAGGCGCGCAGACGGCTGGGTGAAGAAGACCCCGCACGGCGGCCCGGTGCAGGGTGCTCGGTGGTGGCCATCGGCGTGTGCTCCAGACGTGCTGTTCGGCGTGGTTCCGGCCATCCCTGGACGGCCCGATCAGCGTAAGCGGAGCGTGATGCCGTGGCCCGCGAATGACGGGGCTGAGCGCGTCAAGCTTCCGTTAAGACTGGCCGCGTGGGCGGCTGCGAAACCGAAAACCCTGAGCTGGGAGCACGCGAGACGGTTCTCTTCGGGCGATGGCGGTACGGAACAGCGGTCAACCGGCGGACACCCTGTGTGATCATACGTGCCGTCCCTGCGTAACGTTCGCCTGAGAACCCGAATGTTTCGTCACTCCTCGCTGTCTTCTTCTGGGCGGGAGATTCCCCTTGTTCAAGGGGTTGCCACCGTTTAGCCGCTGTCTCTAGGGTGCGGCAGCAGCGAAGCTTTCTGGATCTCGATCGAAACTTTCGAGGAGAGCATGATGGGCGACCCGGCACTGTCCCGCCGCGGCTTCCTGGCGGCCTCCGCCGCGGCCGGTCTGGCGACGACGGCACTGACCGCATGCGGCGGGGACTCGGACGGAGGGTCGTCCGGGACGACCACGGTCGAATGGTGGAACATCTCCACCACCGAGCCGGCCAAGACCGTCTGGGCCGCTCTCGCGCGGAAGTTCGAGGCGCAGAACCCCAAGGTCAAGATAAAGATCGTCCAGCTGGAGAACGACGCCTACAAGTCGAAGATGACAGCTCTGACCGCCTCCGGGAAGCTGCCCGACATCTTCCACACCTGGGGCGGCGGCGTGCTCAAGCAGCAGGTCGACGCCGGGCTCGTCGAGAACCTCACGGACCGGACCAAGCCCTGGGGAGACGCCCTGCTGCCGGTCGCCAGGGAGCCGTACCTGATCGACGACCAGGCCTACGGCGTCCCGTTCGACATCGGCATGATCGGCTTCTGGTACAACAAGGCGCACTTCGAGAAGGCCGGCATCGCCGAACCGCCGACCACCTGGGACGGCTTCCTCGACGCCGTACGCAAGCTGAAGACGGCCGGGATCACGCCGCTGGCCCTGGCCGGCAAGGAGAAGTGGCCCGGCATGTACTACTGGGCCTACCTGGCCATGCGCACCGCCGGAGCCGGGGCGTTGCAGAAGGCCTACGAGGACAAGGACTTCACCGGCGCCCCCTTCCTGGACGCCGGTGAGCACCTGAAGGAACTCGTCGCCCTCCGGCCGTTCCAGAAGGGCTTCCTCGGCGCCGCCTACTCCTCGCCCACCGGCCAGGCCGCCGCCGTCGGCAACGGCAAGGCGGCCATGGAGCTCATGGGGCAGTGGGCACCCACGGTCCAGGCCGACGCGGGCAAGGGCCTCGGCAAGGACCTCGGCTTCTTCCCGTTCCCCGCGGTCGAGGGCGGCAAGGGAGCCATCACCGAGGTCTTCGGCGGGGGCGGCGGGCACGCACTGCGCCGGGGCGCCCCGCAGGAGGCCGTCGACTTCCTCAAGTTCTTCGCGTCCGAGGCCACCGACCTGGAACTCGTCAAGAAGACCGGGGTTCTGCCCGTGGTCCCGGCGGCCGAGAGCGCCATCGCCGACCCCAACATCAAGGCCGTGCAGGCCCAGCTGAAGGCCGCCACCGGCTTCCAGCTCTACCTCGACCAGGCGTACGCGCCCGCCGTCGGCCAGGAGGTCAACGACAGCGTGGCCGCGCTCATCGCCGGATCCAAGTCGCCCGGGCAGGTCGCCCAGTCGATCACGAAGACCGCGAAGGAAGAGCAGTAGCCGGCGATGACCTCCACGTTCCTGCCGGACAAACGGACCGGCCCCGGCACCGGTTCCCCGCCCCCGGCCGCGGACCGGCCCACGGGGCGGGCCCGGCGCCGCACGCTGCACTGGCTCACCGCGGCCGGCTTCCAGCTCCCGGCCCTGGTCCTGTTCCTGGGCCTGGTGCTGCTGCCGATGCTGTTCGCCCTGTACGCCGCGTTCTTCCGCTGGGGCGGCTTCGGCATGCCCTCCGACTACATCGGCGGCGAGAACTTCACCCGGCTCTTCCAGGACGACGTCTTCCTCGGCGACCTGTGGCGCTGCCTGGTCCTGGTGGCACTGTCGCTCGCGATCGAGCTGCCGTTCGCCCTCGCCATGGCCGTCCTGCTCAACCAGCGGATGCGCGGCCGGGCGGTCTACCGGATGCTGTTCTTCGCTCCGTACGTCCTGTCCGAGGCCATCACCGGAATCCTCTTCGGCATGATCTTCGCCCCGGACGACGGCTTCGCCGACCAGGTCCTCGGCAGGGTCGGCCTCGACGGTCTGGGCGGCGAGTGGTTCGCGGATCCCTCCACGGTGATGGCGACCGTCTTCCTGGTCATGACCTGGAAGTACTTCGGCTTCCACATGATGCTGTACCTGGCCGGGCTCCAGGCCGTTCCCAGGGAACTGACCGAGGCGGCGCTCATCGACGGGGCGAGTGCCTGGCAGCGGTTCCGCAACGTCACGCTGCCGCTGCTCGCGCCCACCCTGCGCATCAGCGTGTTCCTCGCCGTCATCGGGTCGATCCAGCTGTTCGACCTGGTGTGGGTGACCACCGCGGGCGGCCCCGACCACCACTCCGAGACCATGGCCGTGACCATGTTCCAGTACGGCTTCAAGCGCTACCAGGTCGGCTACGCCAGCGCGATCAGCGTGGTCATGTTCGGCATCAGCCTCGTCTTCGCCCTCGCCTACCAGCGGTTCGTCCTCCGGCGCGACCTGGAAGGGGCCACCACGACCATGCGGGGTGACGGAAAGTGACAGCCAGTCAGAAGACCCGTGCACGGGGCAGGACCTGGAGCCTGCACCTCGTCCTGGTCGTCGTCGGGGCGGTCATGGCCGTCCCGCTGCTCTACGCCGCGCTCTCCGGTTTCAAGTCCACCGACGAGCTCTCCCGCAACCCGGTCGGACTGCCCGAGTCCTGGGTGACCTCCAACTACACCGGCATCCTCGGCTCGGGGGACTTCTGGCGCCTGATCGGCAACAGCACGCTGATCGCGATCGGCACGACCGTCCTCGTGGTCGCGGTCTCCGCGCTGTCGGCCTTCTCCTTCGCGCGGTTCGCCTTCCGCGGCCGGGAGGCGCTGTTCACGCTGTTCACCATGGGGCTGATGTTCCCGTTCGCGGTGGCGGCCCTGCCGCTGTTCCTGCTGCTGCGCTCGCTGGACCTGCTGGACAACCCGCTCGGCGTGATCCTCCCGCAGGCCGCTTTCGGACTGCCGATGACGATCATCATCCTGCGGGGCTTCTTCCGGCAGATCCCCGGCGAACTGGAGGAGGCGGCCACGCTCGACGGGTGCAGCCCGTTCGGTTTCTTCTGGCGCGTGCTGCTGCCCATGGCCCGGCCCGCGCTCGGCACCGTCTCCGTACTGGCCGTCGTCACCAGCTGGAACAACTTCTTCCTGCCGCTGCTGGTGTTCACCGACGCGCAGTGGTGGACCCTGCCGATCGGCGTCCAGCAGTTCCAGGGGCAGTACTCCGCCGAGTACGCCAAGGTCTTCGCCTACCTGGTGCTGGCCATGCTCCCCGCCCTCGCCTTCTACTCGGTGGCCGAGCGCCAGCTGGTCGGAGGCCTCACCGCCGGCGCCACCAAGGGCTGACACGCGCCGCGGAACCGTACGGCTCTACCCACCCACCGTCGTGAGGAGTCGCACCATGCGCACCACCCGTCTCAGACTCGCCGGCGCCGTCGCCGCGCTCCTGGTCGCCGCCGGCATCGGCGCCGGCACGCCCGCGCAGGCCGGTCACCAGCAGCCCACCCTCGCCGACCTCGCCCAGCGGCACGGCCGCTACTTCGGCAGCGCCACCGACAACCCCGAGCTCGTGGACGGGCCCTACACGGCCCTGCTCGGCAGCGAGTTCGACCAGATCACGCCCGGCAACGGCATGAAGTGGTACGCGACCGAGCCACAGCAGGGGGTGTTCGACTTCACCGCGGGCGACGAGATCGTGAACCTCGCCCGGGCCCACCGGCAGAAGGTGCGCGGCCACACCCTGGTCTGGCACAGCCAGCTGCCCGAATGGATCACGAGCAGGGAGTGGACGGCCCCCGAGCTGAGGGCCGTGCTGAAGAAGCACATCCAGACCGAGGTACGGCACTACCGGGGCAAGGTGTTCGCCTGGGACGTCGTCAACGAGGCGTTCAACGAGGACGGCACGTACCGGGAGTCGGTCTTCTACAAGACGCTGGGGCCCGGCTACATCGCCGACGCGCTGCGCTGGGCGCACCAGGCCGATCCGCGCGTGAAGCTGTACCTCAACGACTACAACATCGAGGGCATCGGCCCCAAGAGCGACGCCTATTACCGGCTGGCCAAGGAGCTCAAGGCGGCGGGCGTCCCCCTGCACGGCATCGGCCTGCAAGCCCATCTGGCCCTGCAGTACGGCTATCCCACCACCCTGGAGGACAACCTCCGCCGCTTCTCCCGGCTCGGTCTGGACACCGCCCTCACCGAGGTCGACATACGGATGCAACTGCCCGCGACCGAGGAGAAGCTGGCCCAGCAGGCCGAGTGGTACGCCGACCTGACCGAGGCGTGCCTGGCGGTCCGCCGGTGCGTGGGCATCACCGTCTGGGACTACACCGACAAGTACTCGTGGATCCCGGCGTTCTTCCCGGGGGAGGGCGCGGCCCTGCCCTGGGACGAGGACCTGCGGCCGAAGCCCGCGTACGTCGCGCTGCGCGAGGCGCTCGGGGGGCGGTAGCGGGGGCGGGCGGGCGCCCCGCCGGACAGGGGGTGGCGGGGCGCCGGTCCTCAGGCCGGAGGCGCGGTGCTCGCCCGCACCACCAGCTCGGTGCCCAGCTCGACGCGCGGCGAGTCCGGCTGCTCGCCGCGGGTCAGGCCGAGTACCGTGCGCACGGCCAGTCCGCCCATGTCCGCCAGGGGCTGGCGGACCGTCGTCAAGGGCGGTGCCGACCAGCGGACCTCCGGCAGGTCGTCGAAGCCGACCACGCTCATGTCCTGTGGCACCCGCAGGCCGCGGCGGCGCAGGGCCTCGATCGCGCCGAGGGCCATCCCGTCGCTCGCCGCGAACAGCGCGGTGGGCGGCTCGGGCAGGTCGAGCAGGATGTGGCAGGCGCTGAATCCGGACTCGGGGCGGAAGTCGCCGGGGACGACGAGGGAGGCGTCGGGTGGGACGCCGGCGCTTTCCAGGGCCGCCCGGTATCCGTCCAGGCGGGCCCGGGAGCACAGCAGGCGGGGCGGCCCGGCGATCAGGCCGATGCGGCGGTGGCCGAGGGACAGCAGATGTGCGGTGGCCGCCATGCCGCCCGACCAGTTGGCGGCGCCGATCGTGGGGGCGTCGAGGGCCGGGGAGCCCGCCGGGTCGACGACCACCAGGGGCACGCCGAGGATGTGCAGCTCCTCGTGGAGCGGCGGGTCCAGGGAGGACGTCACGAGGATGACGCCGTCGGAGGCGCGGGACCTGAGGTTGCGCATCCATTGGCGGGCGTCACCGGACCGCCCGTGGATGGCCGACACCACCGTGCCGGTCCCGGCGGCGTGCGCGGCCTCCTCGACCCCACGGATGATCTCCACGGCCCAGGGGCTGTCGAGGTCGTCGAAGACCAGGTCGAGCAGGGCGGCGCGGGTGCCCGGGGCGGCGGGACGCCTGCGGTAGCCGTGCCGGCGCAGCAGGTCCTCGACCCGGGCCCGGGTCTGCGGCGACACGTCGGACCGGCCGTTGACGACCCGGGACACGGTCGGTACCGACACGCCGGCCTGCCGGGCGATCTCCGAGATCGTGACCCTGCCCCCGGTGCCGGCCCCCTCTGCTCCCACCAGCCCCACCTCCGTCGACGGGTGACCGCGAAACGTCCAGGAGTCTTCCGGAGAACGGGCATCCGTGGGAAGGCGTTCGGGCGGGGAACGGGACGTCGAGGGCGGCGAGGCGCGGTGGTGGGGGGCGGACCGGACGCCGAGGGGGGCGCCGAGAGGGGACGCCGAGGGGGAGACCTGCGGGGCACGGGCGGGACGTCGCGGGTGGGGTGGGGAGGGTATGAACGGGACGTCGCGGGTGGTCACGTTCAGTGACGGCCGTCGGATATGCGTCGGGGCCGGTTCGCAGGGTGTCCTGCGGCCGGCCCCTCATGTCCCCCGGCGGGGCGGTGCCTCGCCGAGCGGCCTCAGGCGGCCGTCATCACCTGGCCCGCCACCGGGCGGTGCGGGGCGATGGCCCGACCGTCCGGAAGCAGTTCGCCGGTGTCCTCGAAGAGCACCACGCCGTTGCACAGCAGGCTCCATCCCTGCTCCGGGTGGTGCGCCACGAGACGGGCGGATTCCCGGTCGGCGGAGTCTGCTGAGGGGCACTGGGTCTGGTGCTGGCACATGGGTGGGATCTTTCGCTGTGTCGAGACGGACGATGAGACTGCGTTGTTCGAGTGGGTTGTCGTGTCTGTTCCGCGGCTAGAAGTGTCGTTCATGGCCGCCCCCCGTTGTGATAAATCGTCGGAACCCAGTGTTGCCCCACGAGCGTCGATCCGCAGGGATTTCGCGGCACCGCTTCTCACAGGTTCATGACGCGTCACCCGCGCGGACGGTTCATCCCAACTGGGCTGTCCCTTCGGGTGGTTCGCAGTGGTCGGATAGGGCTAGTCCGCTCGGGTCGACGGCAATTCCGGCTCGTATGAGCCATTGGACGCTCGTGCGAGCGATCGTGTGAGCGATAAAGTGATCGTGCGAGCGGTCGGCGGGTGATCGGGTGCATATGCGAGACCCCGCCGCCGGAATTCGGCGACGGGGTCCGCGAAGGTGTGCGGTGCGTCAGGCGGGAGACCCGAGCAATCTGACGGGAGCCGCTCGGTGGGTCAGGACCGGAAGCAGTTCGGCGACGCGGTGCGGGCGGTGGGCGGCGATGCCGGGGGGTGCCGGTGCCAGCGGGACGAGCAGGTCGGTGGCGGCGGGATGGCCCTCGGCGCCGTCCGCGGCGCAGTCCTCGTGCAGCCAGAGCGTCAGCATGTACAGGCCGGGCACGGACAGCAGGCGGGGCTGGTACGGCTGCGGCATCGCCTCGGCCTGGCGCAGGGCGCGTTCGGTGGAGGTGATGTACGGGCCCTCGAAGAAGTGGGAGAAGGCCCAGCCGTCGGGAGTGAGCATGGTGTCCGCCGCGGCCACGGCGTGGTCGCCGCAGCGGATCAGGAAGCGCCACCCGGCCAGCCGGGTCGCGGAGACGCCCTGCGCCGTCACGTGGTCGAGGACGTGGACGGGCAGGGGCAGTTCGGGTGTGGCGGGTCCCTGGGTGCCGAGCAGGGAAGGAGTTCGGGCCTCGCGGACCGCGGTGGGAGAGGAGAGCGCGGTGAGGACGGAACGGAGTGCGGGCGCGGGAGCCGGAGGGACGTGCAGCGGCATGGTGGGTCGCCTCTCATTCAAAGGCACGGTGGCGCGAGGGCGGGGGCGGACGGCGCTGTCAGCTCACGAGGGTCAGAGAGGCAGGGGCCGGGTCAGGAGTACGCGAGGGGGGTGGGGTCCGCGGTGCCACGACGGCAGGACCCATCGACCGTGGGCGCCAACCTTCTGCCTTGTTCGCGGAGTTTATACGACATGGGTTCAGACTGTGTTTCGCCTAGCCGTTTCCGACGAGTAGAACAAGGGTACATTCGGTCGGCGATACGTGAGAATTTATCCCGATTCAAGGCGGGCGGGCACCACGGTGACCTCGGTGAATGCCCGCGAACCGGTCGGCCCATTCTCGTCGGCGTTTTTCACGAGTTCCCCGGGCCCGAAACCTGTCCTGTGCGTCATGCCGAGTGAATGTGCCACCGGTCACATGTGACCAGCGTAGCGGCCGTCGGCCCGGCCCGGGACGTTATCGATCGCTTTCGCTGGGCATCCTCCACCTGACCGGGACCCAGACAGCCGGATCCCGGCCCGCATCACCGAGAAGGGACGCTTCGATGGGGGAGAAGGTCGCGGCAGGCCGGTTCGACCTGTCCGATCGCCAGCGCTACCGCGACAAGCTGCGTCAGTGCCTGACGGGCTTGGAGCGACTCCTGGCGGAGAAGCGGTTCGACCGGCCCAAGAACCTCATGGGGCTGGAGATCGAATTGAATCTCGCCGGCGCCGACGGCATGCCGAAAATGTTGAACGGGCAAGTCCTCGAGCGCATCGCGAGCCGCGATTTCCAAACAGAACTCGCCATGTTCAACCTGGAGGTCAACATCCCTCCACACCGTCTGGGTGGCCGGGTATTCGATCGACTCGCGGAGGAACTCCGTACGTCACTGGCATATGCCGACCGAAAGGCGGGCGAGGTCGACGCCGGGATTGTGATGATCGGTATTCTTCCGACTCTCGACCGTGACGACCTGGTGTCGTCGAACCTCTCCGACGTCGACCGCTACACCCTCCTCAACGATCAGATCGTGGCCGCCCGCGGCGAGGAGTTCACCCTCGACATCGACGGCGTGGAGCATCTGAGCTGCACCTCGAAATCCATCGCTCCCGAGGCCGCCTGCACCTCCGTGCAGCTGCACCTCCAGGTCACCCCGGCCCGCTTCGCCGACGTGTGGAACGCCGCCCAGGCGGTCGCCGCCGCGCAGATCGCCGTCGGCGCCAATTCGCCCTTCCTCTTCGGGCGTGAGCTGTGGCGCGAGTCGCGGCCCCCGCTGTTCCAGCAGTCCACCGACACCCGCCCGCCCGAGCTCCAGGCCCAGGGCGTGCGGCCGCGCACCTGGTTCGGGGAGCGCTGGATCACCTCGGCGTACGACCTCTTCGAGGAGAACCTGCGCTACTACCCGGCCCTGCTGCCGATCTGCGACGACGAGGACCCGCTGAAGGTCATCGACCAGGGCGGCACGCCCTCCCTCGCCGAACTCGTCCTGCACAACGGCACGATCTACCGCTGGAACCGCCCGGTGTACGGCGTCGCCGACGGCGTCCCGCACCTGCGCGTGGAGAACCGCGTCCTGCCGGCCGGCCCCACGGTCCTCGACGTCGTCGCCAACGCCGCCTTCTTCTACGGCGTCGTCCGGGCGCTCGCCGAGGAGTCCCGGCCGGTGTGGTCCCGGCTGCCCTTCGAGTCGGCCGCGGCCAACTTCGACGCCGCGTGCAAGGACGGCATCGACGCCCGCTTCACCTGGCCCCGGCGCGGCCGGTACAGCGGCACCACCGAGGTCGACGCGGTGAGCCTCATCCGTGACGAACTGCTGCCGCTCGCCGAGGCGGGACTGGACGCCTGGGGCGTCGAGCCCGCCGACCGCGACCTGTACCTGGGTGTGATCGAGGAACGCTGCCGGCGCCGGGTGAACGGAGCGAGCTGGCAGGCCGCCACCTTCCACAAGGCACTGGACGCGGGCCTCTCCCGGGAGGACGCGCTGGCCGCCACCACCCGGCGTTACCGCGAGCTGATGCACAAGGGCGAGCCGGTGCACAGCTGGCCGGTGGGACTGCCGGAGCCGGTGTCGATGGGCTGACACGGCCGGGCGCGCGCTGCCGAGGTGCAAGCCAGGGGTGACGCCGTGAGCCCGGGACGGCGGACCGACGCCGCCTCCGGGGTGCCGTGCCGCTGCCGCCATACTGATCCGACAGGTCGGTGAAGTGGAGGCGGGTGTGCAGGCGGAGGCGAGCCCGGTGGGCGATTCCATTCCCCAGCAGGGGCTCTCACGGCGGATGCTCCGCACGGAGACGCTGCTGGTCCTCGCGCTGTCCCTGGGCGCGAGCGCCCTGTCCGCGCTGATCAGCTTCATCGGATCGGTCACCAAGCCGGGCGGGCTCAAGGACCAGGCGGCCACGATGAACGCCTCGGCCGCCCCCGGCCGGCCCTGGCTCGACCTCGCCTGGCAGCTCTTCGGGATCACCACGGCGCTGGTTCCCGTCGCCCTCGTGGCGCATCTCCTGCTCCGCGAGGGCGCGAGCCTGCGCACGATCGGCTTCGACCGCACCCGCCCCTGGCCCGATCTCGGCCGCGGGGCGGCGATCGCCGCGGTCATCGGCAGTACCGGCATCGCCTTCTACCTGGCGGCCCGCGGCCTCGGCTTCAACCTCACCGTGGTGCCCGAGGCGCTGCCGGCGGTGTGGTGGAAGTACCCGGTGCTGATCCTCTCGGCGATCCAGAACGCCGTACTGGAGGAAGTGATCGTCGTCGGCTACCTGCTGCGCCGTATGGGCCAGCTGGGGTGGACGCCGACGGCGGCGCTGGCCGGCAGTGCCGTGCTGCGCGGGTCGTACCACCTGTACCAGGGCATCGGCGGCTTCGTCGGGAACATGGTCATGGGCGTCGTCTTCGTCTGTCTCTACCGCCGCTGGGGGCGCGTCGGACCGCTCGTGGTGGCCCACTCGCTGCTCGACATCGGCGCGTTCGTCGGGTACGCGCTGCTGGCGGGCAAGGTGGGCTGGTTGCCGACGGCGTGACGTGACGCAGGGAGGGGCCCACGACGGTGTCGTGGGCCCCTTCGTTCGTCTCAGGTCAGCAGGTCGCCCTCGATGACGGTGACGGCCGTGCCGGTCAGCAGCGTGCGGTCGCCCCGCACTTCGGTGCGGACACGGCCGGAGCGGCGTGAGGCCTGGAGGCCGGTGAGGCCGGGGCGGCCCAGGCGCTCGGACCAGAACGGGGCGAGCGCGGTGTGGGCGCTGCCGGTCACCGGGTCCTCGTCGATGCCCACGTTCGGGAAGAAGCAGCGCGAGACGAAGTCGTAGCCCCGGGCGGGCTCCTCGGCGCGGGCCGTGGCGATGACGCCGCGCTCGGAGTGGACGGCGAGGGCCTTGAGGTCGGGGACGAGGCCGTGCACGGTCTTCTCGTCGGCGACCTCGACGAGCAGGTCGCCGACGTTCGGGCCGGTGTCGAGGACCGTGAGCGGCTCCGTGCCCAGTGCCTCCGCGAGGTCCACGGGCGGGTCGATCGGGGTGAGCGGGGCCGTCGGGAAGTCCATCGTGACCGAGCCGTCCGGGGCTGGCGTGGCGACGAGGACGCCGCTGTGGGTGGCGAACCGCACCGGCCCCTGGTGGGCGCCGGTCGTGTGCAGGACGTGGGCGGTGGCGAGCGTGGCGTGGCCGCACATCGCGACCTCGGCGGCCGGGGTGAACCAGCGCAGCGCCCAGTCCGCCTCCGCCCCCTCGGGCAGCGGGTGGGCGAAGGCCGTCTCGGCGTGGTTGACCTCCAAGGCCACGTTCTGCAGCCAGGTGTCGTCCGGGAAGGCGTCCGCGCCGGGCAGGAGCAGGACCCCGGCCGGGTTTCCGGAGAAGGGGCGATCGGTGAAGGCGTCGACGATTCGGATCCGCATGTCCCTGACGCTAGGGCGCTCACGAAGCGGCAGGCCAAGGCCAATTCACAGCCGCTGGCCCGGTTCCGCCCCGCCGGGAATCGCGTGGGGTCCTTGTCGGACGAGCGTTACCGATATATCGTTGAAGCATCGCGACAGATCAACGATGGAATGGAGAGTGGTTGCGATGCGTACCCACGGATTCGAGCGTGGACATGGTGGACACGGCGGCCCGCACCGCGGCCGGGGCGGTTTCGAGGGGCTGCGTGCGGCCTTCGGTCCCTTCGGGCCGGGCGGGCCGGGCGGTCCCGGCTGGGGCGGGCCCGGCGGTCCGGGTTTCGGCCCGGGCCCCTGGGGTGGGCGAGGACGCGGGGGACCACGGGGAAGGGCGCGGCGCGGCGACGTGCGGGCCTCGATCCTGGCCCTGCTCAAGGACCGGCCGATGCACGGCTACGAGATGATCCAGGAGATCGCCGAGCGCAGCGGCGGGGCGTGGAAGCCCAGTCCCGGCTCGGTGTACCCCACCCTGCAGTTGCTGGAGGACGAGGGCCTGATCGTCAGTGAGTCGGAGGGCGGCAAGAAGCTGTTCTCGCTCACCGAGGCGGGCCGCGCCGCCGCCGGGGAAGGCCCCGAGGCTCCCTGGGAGGAGGCCTCCCGAGGGGTCGACTGGGAAGCCCTGGGTGAGATCCGCCAGGCCGGCTTCGGCCTGATGGAGGCCTTCGGCCAGGTCTGGAAGACCGGCAGCAAGGAGCAGCGGGAGAAGGCCCTCGGGGTCATCAACGAGGCGCGCAAGAAGCTGTATCTGATCCTCGCCGACGAGGACTGAACCACCTCGGACGAAGGAGCGCCCCCGGAGTGATCCGGGGCGCTTCGCTGCGCCGGGGTGGTGTCAGGTCACCAGCCCGCTCAGCTTGCGCAGTGACTCGTGCAGGGCCGCCGTGGCCGAGTCCTTGAGCTTGCCCGCCATCAGGGACACCGTGGCACCCGTGAACTCGCCGTCGATGCGGACCGTGGTGGCGTCGCCGTCGGGCGTGAGCGTGTAGCGCGTCGCGACGGTCACCGCCATCGGCCCCTTGCCGCGGATGGCGAGCAGGCGTGCCGCTTCCAGCTCCTCGACCGTCCAGTTCACCTCGGCCGGGAAGTTCATGAGCCGCATGTTCTCCTGGAACGTCGCACCCACCGCCAGCGGCTCCGGGCCGCCCGCCGGGAAGCTCGTGTGGGTCGTGTTCCACTCGCCGTGGGTGGACCAGTCGGTGAGCCGCGCCCACACCTTCTCGGCCGGCGCCCCGATGCGGGCCTCCGCGCTGACTTCGGCCATGCGACCACCTCTCCGTCCGCGGGCTGGGTGTCGCGGAAGGTAGCCGTGACGGCCGCAATGTTCAATACTGACGAACCGTCAGACGGTGGTTCAGGCGGTGATTCAGGCGGTGGTGAGGACTCACCCCTGACCCTCCGCTCTCCTCCGCAAGGAGGAGACCGAGTCGTCGGCTCCACTTTCTGCGGGACGCGAAGATGCTTCCTCCCGAGGATGCCCCGGCCGCGAGCGACTGATGGGGTAGGGGATGTGCAACCCCGCATCCCCCGGCAATCGGCCCGAGAGCACGGCGTTCAGCGCGTGGACAACGATGCCAGGCTCAGTGCCGAGCTGGCGTCGGTGGTCGGTGGCGCCCGCCGCCGGGCCGTCCGGGACGGGGACCGCCAGATCGACACCGCCCACCTGCTGCACTCGTTGCTGGATTCCGACCCCGAGGCGCGCGCCGTCTTCGCCGAGGGACCGCAGATCGCCCGCCTGCTGGGCTATCTCGTCCAGCGCAGCATCGGATACGGCCTGCGCTGGCAGAGCCGGGTCGAGGACTCCGGCGCCGTCCCCGTGGTGACCGAGGCGGCCGGATTCTCGCCACTCGCCGCCGCCTGCATGGACCAGGCCTGCGAGCGTGCCGCCCGGCGCGGCGGACCGGCCCGGGGTACGGACCTGCTCGCGGTGATCGTCGCCGACCCGCGAGCGCGTGCGGTCGAGGTGCTCGAACGGGCCGGCATCGACCCGCGCCAGGTGCTCGACCGGCTCTGCGGCGCACCGGACACCACACGGGACTGCGGCGAAGCCACCCACTGAAGTGGTCCGCCCGTCGAGGGGCGTCCGCCCGTCCAGGCAGTGAGACAGGTGCCATAGGGGGTGACGCTCCTGTCATGGCCTGTCATCATGGGCCGGTGCGTACCTCTGACAGCAGCGTGAGCGGGCGCGGCAGGGGAGTGGGGCTCGGACTCGCCCTCCTGTCCGCGGTGGCCTTCGGCGGATCCGGTGTCGCGGCGAAGCCGCTCATCGAGGCGGGCCTGGAACCGCTGCACGTGGTGTGGCTGCGGGTGGCCGGGGCCGCCCTGGTCATGCTGCCGCTCGCCGTACGGCACCGCGCGCTGCTGCGCAGGCGTCCCGGGCTGCTCGCCGGGTTCGGGCTGCTGGCCGTCGCGGGTGTCCAGGCCTGCTACTTCGCGGCGCTCTCCCGGATCCCCGTCGGGGTGGCGCTGCTCATCGAGTACCTGGCGCCCGCGCTGGTGCTGGGCTGGGTGCGGTTCGTGCAGCAGCGGCCCGTGACGCGGGCCGCGGCCGTCGGTGTGGTGCTCGCGGTCGGCGGACTCGCCTGTGTCGTGGAGGTGTGGTCCGGCCTCGGGTTCGACGCGCTCGGGCTGCTGCTGGCGCTCGGCGCGGCCTGCTGCCAGGTCGGCTACTTCGTCCTGTCCGACCAGGGCAGCGACGCCGGCGACGAGGCGCCCGACCCGCTCGGCGTCATCGCCTACGGGCTGCTGGTCGGCGCGGCCGTGCTGACCGTCGTCGCCCGGCCCTGGACCATGGACTGGTCGGTGCTCGGGGGCACCGCGAGCATGGACGGCAGGCCCGTCGCCGCCCTCGTGCTCCTGGTGTGGATCGTCCTCGTCGCCACGGTCGTCGCCTACATCACCGGCGTGGTCTCCGTGCGCCGGCTCTCCCCGCAGGTCGCGGGGGTCGTGGCCTGTCTCGAGGCGGTCATCGCCACCGTCCTGGCCTGGGTCCTGCTCGGCGAGCACCTGTCGGCACCGCAGATCGCCGGCGGGGTGATCGTGCTGGTGGGCGCGTTCATCGCGCAGTCCTCGACGCCCGCGAAGGGGTCCGCGCAGCCGGTGGCGAGCGGCGGCCCCGAAAGGGAATTGTCCCGGCGCGGGACCAGTGCCTAAGGTGCCGGTCATGCCTTCGAACGCACTCGTTCTTCCGCCTCCGGCCGCCTGAGGCGGGCCCTCCGGACACCGCGCCCGGCGATACGCCGCCGCGCCGAACGGTGCTGCCCGCAGACGAAGTCCACGGGTCCCGCGTCCCGACCGATCCGGGGCCCTTCCCGAACTTCCGCGCACCGGCCGCCGCTCCTCGCGTGCGGCGCGTCGTGCGCCTCTGCGGAGAGAACACGTGTCGCACACCGCCTCCGGCCTGCCCACCGGGCGAGGCCTCGTCTACCTGATCGTCGCCGGTGTCGCCTGGGGCACCGCGGGCGCGGCCGCCTCGCTGGTCTACCGGGCCAGTGACCTGGGGCCCGTCGCCCTGTCCTTCTGGCGCTGCGCCGCCGGTCTCGCGCTGCTGCTCGCGGTCCGCCCGCTGCGGTCGCGCGCCCGGCCCGTCGCGCAGCCGCGCCGACGCCGGGCCCTGCGGGCAGGAGTCACGGGGCTCGGGCTCGCCGTCTTCCAGACGGCGTACTTCGCCGCCGTCTCCGTCACCGGCCTCGCCGTGGCCACCGTCGTCACCCTGGGCGCCGGGCCCGTCCTCATCGCGCTCGGGGCCCGGCTGACCCTGGCCGAGCGTCTGGGCCGGGGCGGCGTCGTGGCCGTCCTGGGTGCCCTCGCCGGGCTCGGGGTTCTCGCCCTCGGCGGCGGGGGCACGACCGTGCGTCCCCAGGGAGTGCTGCTCGCGCTGCTGTCCGCGGCCGGATACTGCGCGATGACGCTGCTCACCCGCCGGTGGGGCCGGGACGGCGAGGCCGACGCCACCGGGACGACCGCGGGCGCCTTCGCCGTGACGAGCCTGTGCCTGCTGCCGTTCGCCCTGGCGGAGGGGCTGCTGCCGCACACCGAGGAGCCCGGCCGGCTCGTCCTGCTGCTCGGCTACGTCGCGGCCGTCCCCACGGCCCTCGCCTACGGCCTCTACTTCGCGGGCGCGGCCGTCCTACGGTCCGCCACCGTCTCCGTGATCATGCTGCTGGAGCCGGTGAGCGCGGCGGTGCTCGCCGTCGTCCTGCTGGGCGAGCACCTCACGGCGGAGACCCTGGCCGGGACCCTGCTGATGCTGGGCTCGGTGACAGGGCTCGCTGTGGCGGAGGCGCGGGGCGCGCGACGTGGGGAGGAGCCGGTGACGGCCGTGTGAGGCCCTGTCTCGCTCCCCCTGGGCCCCGCTGCCAACGGGTGGTGCGGCGGGGCCTCGACCGCTACGCCCGCGCCTGCTGCCGGCGCAGGAGGTGGTCGCGTGCACGGGCGTCGCCCGGGCCGCCGCGTGCCGCGAGGCCCGCGGCGATCCGGTCCCGGACCTCGGCCGGCCTGTGGTTGGCGTACTTGAACTTCGCCCGTACGTCCGTCACTTCGAGGCGCAGGGCGCGGATGCCGGCGAGCATCCTGCCGTAGGGCGCCTCTCCCACCGCCGCCCGCGCGGAGCCGCCCCGCGGCTGGAAGTGGTCGACCTGGCGGTTGAGCAGCTCGGCCTTCTGCGCCGGGTCGTCCACGACGTGGGCGCGGCAGCGCAGCTGGACGGCCGTGTAGAAGCTCGTCGGGGTGCCGTGCTCGGGCGGGACGTCCGGGGCGGCCTGCCAGGGGCCGGGTACGAACACGTAGTCGTCGACCACGCTCAGCACGACGTCCGGGGCCGCCTCCAGCGCGGGCCAGAGCGGGTTCGGGCGGGCGAGGTGGGAGAGGACCTCGCGGCGCCCGGCGTCGTAGACGAAGTGCAGGGGCTGGACGTGGGGCGGTTCGCCCGGCAGGCCGTTGACGGCGAGCTGGCCGAAGTCGTGGTCGGCCAGCCACCACTGCCATTCGGTGTCGTCGCGGGGCGCGTCCCAGGGGTGGATCAGCATCACAGGGCCGTGAGGTAGCCGGGCAGCTCGGTGCCGGGGGCCAGGGCGGGGTCGGGGTCCGGGGTGCCGTAGGTCCGCCGGACCGGGACGACGCCGGCCCAGTGGGGGAGGGCGAGGTCCTCCGGTTCGTCGTTCACGCCGCCGGTGCGCAGTTTCGCGGAGACCTCGTCCAGGTCCAGGCGGATCACGGCGGTGGCGGCCAGCTCCTTCTTGTTGGCGGGGCGCGAGTCCGCGGAGCGGCCGGGCACGGCGTGGTCGACCAGCGCGTCCAGGGCCTGCCGCTTCTCCTCGGGGTCCGTCACGTCGCGGGCGACGCCGTGCACCACCACGGAGCGGTAGTTGATCGAGTGGTGGAACGCCGAGCGGGCCAGGACCAGGCCGTCGACGTGGGTGACCGTCAGGCAGACCGGCAGTCCGGGGTCGGCCTGGCCGGCCGCACGCAGCGGACGCGAGCCCGTCGAGCCGTGCACGTACAGCCGCTCGCCGACCCGGGCGAACAGCGTGGGCAGCACGACGGGCGCCCCGTCGCGGACGAAGCCGAGGTGGCAGACGTAGGCCTCGTCGAGTATCGCGTGCACCAGGTCCTTGTCGTAGGAGGCCCGGTCCGCGGAGCGGGTGGGGACCGTGCGGTCGGTCGGCGTGTAGGCGGTGTCGGGCTGCGACGGCGTCTGCGCGGTCCCCTGCATGGCGCTCTCCATTGCACTAGTGCATACTTGGCTTTGTGCTAGGAGAGTATCCGATCCAAGGGCGGCGCGCAGCGGAGATTTCCGCGAGCGTGGAGCGAGCGGTGGGGGCCGGTGAGCTGCGGCCCGGTCAACTGCTGCCTCCGATGAGGGAGTTGGCGGAGCGGCTGGGGGTGAATCCCAACACGGTCGCGGCCGCGTACCGGACGCTGCGCGAGCGCGGGGTCATCGAGACGGCGGGCCGGCGCGGCAGCCGGGTGCGGCCCGCTCCGGCGACGACCGGGCGGGAGCACTTCCGGGTGGAGGTCCCCGAGGGGGTGCGGGATCTCGCGCAGGGCAATCCGGATCCGGCGCTGCTGCCGAGCCTCGTGGACGCGTTCGCGGCGGCCGCCGCCGAGGGCGACCGGACTCCCGTCCTCTACGGTGACACCCCCGTCGACCCGGAGCTGGCCCGGATCGCGCGGGCCGGCTTCGACGCCGACGGGGTGCCGGACGGGCCGCTCGCCGTGGTCTCCGGCGCCCTGGACGGTGTCGAACGGGTCCTGGCGGCCCATCTGAAGCCCGGTGACACCGTCGGCGTCGAGGACCCCGGCTGGGGCCGCACCCTCGATCTGGTGCCCGCGCTCGGGCTGCGGACCGTCCCCGTCGGAGTCGACGACGAGGGGCCCCTCCCGGAGGACGTGCGCCGGGCGCTGGAGGCCGGGGCGCGAGCCCTGATCGTCACGGACCGGGCGCAGAACCCGACCGGCGCGGCGGTGAGCGCCGCACGCGCGCGGGCCCTGCGGGCCGTGCTCCGCGCACACCCGGAGGTGCTGCTGATCGAGGACGACCACGGTCACGGCATCGTCGACGTGCCGCTGCACCCGCTGGCCGGCGCCACCCGCCACTGGGCGTTCGTGCGCTCGGCCGCCAAGGCCTACGGCCCCGATCTGCGGCTCGCCGTGCTCACCGGCGACCCGGTCACCGTCGACCGGGTGAGCGGACGGCACCGGCTCGGGCCGGGCTGGGTGAGCCGGCTGATGCAGCGGGCCCTGGTGCGGCTGTGGACCGACGGCGCGGTGGACACGGCCGCGGTGGCGGCGTCGTACGGACGGCGGCGGAACGCGCTGATCGGGGCGCTCGCGCGGCGCGGCGTCGCGGCGAGCGGGCGCAGCGGCATGAGTGTGTGGGTGCCCGTGCCGGACGAGACCGGTGCCGTAGCCCGGCTGCTGCACGCGGGCTGGGCCGTGGCCCCCGGCGCGCGCTTCCGGCTGGCCGCGCCGCCCGGCATCCGGGTCACCGTGTCGCCCCTCGCCGACGGCGAGATCGAGCCCCTGGCCGACGCGATCGCCTCGGCCCTCGGACCCGCCCCCGCGCGCAGCTACGTCTGAGGCACCTCGACGGGCTTCGGCCGCACCTGCGTGAGCGCCGCCCCCGTCAGCACGATGACCGCCCCGACCGGTGTCGACCAGGTGAGGTCCTCACCGAGGAGCGCGACGCCCGCGGCCGTGGCGATGACCGGGATGAAGTACGTGACCATCTGGGCGGTCGTCGGACCGACCTCGGCGACCAGGCCGTACTGGAGGAGCACCGCCAGGCCCGTGCCCAGCGCGCCCAGGGCGGCGATCGCCAGCAGCGGCACGACGGACACGCGGGTCGGCAGGGTCGTGAACAGCGGGGTGACGACGGCCAGCTGGACCGTCGCCAGCAGCAGCTGCGCGCCGGTCATCGACAGGTGCGAGTGGCCGGTGCCGGCGAGGGTGCGGCGCACGTAGATCCAGCCGACCGGGTAGCTCAGGGAGGCCAGCAGGGCCAGTGCCGTGCCGGTCGCGTCCAGGCCGTGGAAGCCCTGCCACGCGCCCAGCACCGTGAGCACCCCGAGGAAGCCCAGCCCGAGGCCCGCGACCCGCACCCGGGACGGGCGGTCCTCCGACAGGGCGACCAGCGACAGCGCCATGCCCCACAGCGGCGAGGTCGCGTTGCAGATGCCCGCAAGGGTGGACGGGACGGTCAGCTCGGCATACGCGAACAGGGAGAACGGCAGGGCGTTGAGCAGGAACGCGGCGACCGTCAGATGGCCCCAGACGCGCGCCCCGCGTGGCAGCCGCGCGCGTCGTACCGCCATCGCGGCGGCCAGCACCGCGGTGCCGAACACCAGCCGGCCGAGGGTCACCTGGAACGGCGCGTAGGTCGCGGTGCCCACCTTGATCAGGAGGAAGCTGAAGCCCCAGATCAGGGACAGGGCGGCGAACCGGATGCGCCAGTCGAGGAGAGGGCGGGACGGAGCGGGCGCGGTGGGGGCGGCGCGGCCGGCCGGGGTGGTGACGGTGCTCATGGCAGCCACGATGCGACAGCGGAACCTCGTAGCACAATCGAGATTTCGCACCCGGTACTGCGTAGCATTGCTTACATGTTGAACCTGGAGCGCCTGCGCACCCTCGACGCCCTCGCCCGGCACGGCTCGGTGAGCGGCGCGGCCGAGGGGCTGCACATCACGACGTCCGCCGTCTCGCAGCAGTTGTCCAAGCTGGAGCGCGAGGTCGGCCAGCGGCTCCTCGCCAAGAACGGCCGGGGCGTACGGCTCACCGACGCGGGCCGGCTGCTCGCCGAGCACGCCGCGCGCATCCTCTCCCAGGTGGAACTCGCCCAGTCCGACCTGGAGGCGCAGCGCGGGCAGGTCGTCGGCGAACTCAGGGTGTCGGCGTTCCCGACGGCCGCGCGGGGCCTGTTCCCCCGAGCGCTGGCCGCACTGCGCGAGCAGCATCCCGCCCTCAGGCTGCGCTCCTGCGAACTGGAACCGGAGCACGGAATCGCCGGGGTGGTGCGCGGCGACCTCGACCTCGCCGTGGTGCTCGACTGGTACAACAAGCCGATGGCGCTGCCCGAGGGCCTGGTCAAGGCGTCGATCCTGGACGACCCGGCGGAGGTCGCCATGCCGGTGGACCACCGGCTCGCCCGGCGTGACGAGGTGGACCTCGGCGAGTTCGCCGACGACGAGTGGATCACCTGGGGCGACGGCGAGTTCTGCCACGAGTGGCTGATGTTCACGCTCCGCTCCAAGGGCGTCGAGCCGATCGTCGGCCACCGCGCCGCCGAGACCCACACCCAGCTCGCGCTGGTCGCCGCGGGCCTCGGCGTGTGCATCGCCCCGCTGCTCGGACGTCACCCCGTGCCCGACGGTGTCGTGACCGTCCCCCTCCGGCAGCGGGTCCGCCGGCACGTCTACGTCGTCTGGCGCGCCGACGCGGACCGCCGCCCGTCGATCCGCGCCGCGGTGCAGGCCCTGCGGGCGGCGGGGGAGGACGTCGGCTGACGGTCCCGGCGGAGGCTACTGCCCGGACAGTTTGCGGAAGTCCCAGGAGACGATCTTCTGCGGCGTCAGACGGATCCAGGCGTGCCGTCCGTCGTGCGGCATCTCCTCCAGGCCGAAGTTCTTCCGCGCGAACAGCATCTCCGGCACGTCGAGTTCGGCGCGCAGCTCGCCCGTGCGCGGTATCTCGCCCACGAACTCGACGGCTCCCGACAGCTCGACGCCGCGCAGCTCGTCGTACTCCTCGCCGGTGTCGACCACGATCGCCACCCGCGCATCGCGCCGCAGGTCGGTCCAGCGCTTGCTGCGCACCACCGAGTACAGCCACATCGACGTGCCGTCCCAGGCGAACCACAGCGTGCTCACGTGCGGCGCACCGTCGGCCGACACCGTGGCGACCCGGCAGGTGCGCTGGCTGGTCAGGAACTCGTCCAGCTCGCCCGGCGTCATCATGATCTTCCGGCCCCTGCGCTGCTGCGTGACGGTCATGCGCCCCCTCTTTCTCCCACGTCGTGCCAGAGGAGATCCTCTGACATCACGTCAGAAAAGGATGAGTGCTCTTCCGTCCGTGCGCAATGGTGGCTACGCTCGCCCGCCCGGCCGCCGGTGACAGGGGGAAAGACCGTGCCCTCGTACGCAGCGCTGAGCGAACTCCTCGAACCGCGCACCACCGTCCTGCTCACCGTCGAGTGCCAGGAAGGCGTCGTCGGCGTGGACAGCGCCCTGCCCGAACTCGCCGGACAGGCGCGAACCGGCGGCGCCCTCGCCAACGTCGCCCGGCTGGTGGCGGCCGCCCACGCCGGCGGCGTCCAGGTCGTCCACGCCGTCGCCGAGCGCCGCCCCGACGGCCGCGGCGCCAACCGCAACGCCCGCCTCTTCCGGGCCGCCGCCCGCCTGCCCGTCCAGCAGCTGACCGGCACGACCGCGGTGCGGGTGGCCGCCCCGATCGAGGTCGCCGAGGAGGACCTCGTGGTCCGGCGGCTGCACGGGCTGTCACCCCTGCACGGCACCGGCGTCGATCCGCTGCTGCGCAACCTCGGCTGCCGCACGCTGATCGTCACCGGGGTCTCCGCCAACGTGGCCGTACCCAACGCCGTGTTCGACGCCGTGAACCTCGGCTACACCGTCGTCGTCCCGGCGGACGCCATCGCGGGAGTGCCCGCCGACTACACCCCCGCGATGATCCGCCACACCCTCGCGCTGGTCGCCACGGTCGCGACCACGGACGAGGTGCTGGCGTGCCTGGAGCAGGCGCGCGGAGTCAGGCGAGCGTGATGGAGTCCCCGTTCACGCTGATCTGCTTCGCCTCCAGCGGCTGGGTCGCCGGCCCCTTCTTCACGCTGCCGTCGAGGACGGAGAACTGACTGCCGTGGCAGGCGCAGGAGATGACGTCTTCCTTGAGGTCCACCATCGGGCACTTCTGGTGGGTGCAGATCGTCGAGAAGGCCTTGTAGTCGCCCGCGGCCGGCTGCGAGACCACCACCTTCTCGTCCTTGAAGATCTTGCCGCTGCCCTCGGGGATGTCGGCGGTCTTCGCGAGCGCCGCACCACCGGCTCCCGCGCCGCCGGACGAGCCGCTTCCGTCGTTCGTCGCGCCGCCGCCGGCGGCGCCCTGTTCGGTGGACGGGTCGGACGCCTTGTCCTCCGAACCGCACGCCGTCAGCGCCACGGTGAGCCCCGCCGCGCCGACCGCCGCCACGACGGTGCGGCGGCTCGGTCCCGACATCGGCTGAACTGATTCGCTGGTCATGCTGACGTTCCTTCCGGGGATTCGTGATCTGCGGAGAGGTACGGCCCTTGCGGACCGGCTGTTCAGACCCTGCCGAAATCCTGACCCGATCCGGGAAGGACACGGGTAAAGCGGAGCTGTCGGTTCGCTGTCGGGTTCCGGCCGCGCCCCCGCGAGGCCGCCGCCGCAGTCGCCGGGTGCGTCAGTAACCTGGGGCGATGCTCAAGGAAGTGATCGCGACCCGTTTCATCGCGCCCCTGCGCGAGGGCGGTTCGCTGCCGGGCCTGATCGAGGCCGACGACTCCGGCACCTACGTCCTGAAGTTCACCGGCGCGGGACAGGGACGCAAGACGCTCGTCGCCGAAGTGGTCTGCGGGGAACTCGCCCGGCGGCTCGGGCTGCGGATGCCACGTCTGGTCACCGTCGCACTCGACCCGGAACTGGGGCTGGGCGAACCGGACGAGCAGGTGCAGAGCCTGCTCCGGTCCAGCGGCGGCACCAACCTCGGCATGGACTTCCTGTCCGGCGCCCTCGGCTTCGACCCGCTCGCGTTCCCGGTGAGCCCCGAGGAGGCCGGACGCGTGGTCTGGTTCGACGCGCTGATCAACAACGTCGACCGGTCCTGGCGCAACCCCAACCTGCTGCGGTGGCAGGGCGAGTTGTGGCTCGTCGACCACGGCGCGACGATGATTTGGCACCACAACTGGCCCGGTGTACAGGCCTCCGCCGCCCGTCCGTACGACGCCTCCGACCACGCGCTGGCGTCCTTCGCCCCCGATGTCGCCTCCGCGGCCGCCGCGTTGGCGCCCCAGGTCACCGAGGAACTCCTCGCCGACGTCACCGCCCAGATTCCCGATGCCTGGCTCACGGGCGAGCCCGGCTTCACCGAGCCGGACGATCTGCGGCGGGCCTACGCGCGCCCGCTGCTGGACCGGGCCGCCGTCATCCACGAGCGCATCCGGGGGCTGAAGTGAACGACCGGCACATCATCAAGGGCGGCCCCCGGGACCGCCACGTCTACGAGTACGCCGTCCTGCGTGTCGTCCCGCGCGTCGAACGCGGTGAGTGCGTCAACGCCGGAGTCCTGGTCTACTGCCGCGCCGAGTCGTACGTCGGTGCCCGCACCCATCTCGACGAGGCCCGCCTGCTGGCCCTGGACCCGCGGGCCGACGTGGCCGGGGTGCGAGCCGCCCTGCGCGCGGTGGAGGGCTTGTGCGCGGGCGGGTCCTCGGCCGGCCAGGCGGCGTCCGACGACCCGGGCCGCCGCTTCCGGTGGCTGGTCGCCCCCCGTTCCACGATCGTCCAGCCCGGGCCGGTGCACACCGGCCTGACCACGGACCCGGCGGCGGAAACCGAGCGGTTGCTGGGCCTGCTGGTCAAGTGAGGGGCACCATCTGTCCGGCGGTTGCTGGGCCTGCTGGTCAGACGAGGGGGCCCACTTGTCCGGCGCGGTTGCTGGGCCTGCTGGTCAGGTGAGGGGCACCACTTGTCCGGCGCGGTTGCTGGGCCTGCTGGTCAGACGAGGGGCCCGACCTGTCCGGCGGGGCCCGTCCGTCAGCGTCGGCGGCGCCGCACGACGTATCCGGCCGCGACCGCGGCACCCGCCGCGAAGGTCAGGCCGATCGCCAGCTCCCAGTCGCTCGGCCCCGAGGCCACCGCGCCGCCGAGTCCGCCCCGCACGCCCCCGGAGGGGCTGCTGGACGGGCTGCCGGCCGGGCTTCCGGTGGGACTGACGGAGGGCCGGGCCGAAGGGCTCACGGAGGGCCGGGCTGACGGGCTGGCCGAAGGGGTGGCGGTGACGGAAGCCGACGGTCCGGCCGACGCGCTCGCGGACCGGGTGGGCGAAGCGGTCGGAGACGTCGTGGGGGAGGCGGTGGGCGAGGCGGTGGGCGAGGCGGTGGGCGAGATGATGCCGCGGTGGGCCAGTGCCTCGCACGCGATGCCGTCGTCCGGGCCCTCGTCCTCGTCGAGCCGGTGCGGATCGCTGCGATCCGCGTCGAAGACGGCCTGCGCGTCCTCCTGGAAGGCGAAATCGCGGCAGTCCAGGTCCTGCCGGGCATGAGCGGGGTCGGCCATGGGCACGATCGCGGCGACCGCGAACAGCGCGCCCAGGGCCCCGGTGCGACGGCGCATGGAGCGCCTCCCTTCCGACCGTGGGTGGCTCGCGCTTCGACGCTAGGCACCGGGGGGTCCGGCGGCGCGCCGCCGTGGGCCGATCGGGTGTCGTCGGGACGCCGCGGGGCCGGGTGGGCCCGGGTGATGGATCACATGCCGCCCCCGGCCGTTGACACCGCGTGCCAGGGCTTCTAGCGTCACACCCACTGAAGGTACTAAGCGGTCGCTCATTTGAGGAGTAGCAGTCATGTCCACCACTGAGCAGCGGGTTGCCGTCGTGACCGGTGCCGCGCGCGGCATCGGTGCCGCCACCGCCGTACGACTGGCCGCCGAGGGCCGCGCGGTCGCCGTGCTCGACCTCGACGAGGCGGCCTGCAAGGACACCGTCGAGAAGATCACCGCCGCCGGTGGCAAGGCCATCGCCGTGGGCTGTGACGTATCCGACGAGGCGCAGGTCGAGGCGGCCGTCGCACGGATCGCCGAGGAGCTCGGCGCCCCGACGATCCTGGTCAACAACGCGGGCGTGCTGCGCGACAACCTGCTCTTCAAGATGAGCGTCTCCGACTGGGACACCGTCATGAACGTGCACCTGCGTGGCGCCTTCCTGATGTCCAAGGCCTGCCAGAAGCACATGGTGGACGCGGGCTTCGGGCGGATCGTCAACCTGTCGTCGTCGTCCGCGCTCGGCAACCGCGGCCAGGTGAACTACTCGGCCGCGAAGGCGGGCCTGCAGGGCTTCACCAAGACCCTCGCCAAGGAACTCGGCAAGTTCGGCGTCACCGCGAACTCCGTCGCCCCCGGGTTCATCGCCACCGAGATGACCAAGGCCACCGCCGACCGGGTCGGCATGGGCTTCGAGGACTTCAAGGCCGCCGCCGCCACCCAGATCCCGGTGGCCCGCGTGGGCGAGCCGGAGGACATCGCCAACGCCATCGCCTTCTTCACGGGCGAGGCCGCCGGCTTCGTCTCCGGCCAGGTGCTGTACGTGGCCGGCGGGCCGCTCGACTAGAGGACGAAGAACATGACTTCCGTGGAACTCTCCGGCAAGGTCGCCCTCGTCACGGGCGCCAGCCGCGGCATCGGCTACGGCGTCGCCGAGGCCCTGGTCGCGCGCGGCGACCGCGTGTGCATCACCGGCCGCAACGAGGACGCCCTCAAGGAGGCGGTGGAGCAGCTCGGCGCCGACCGCGCGGTCTACGTCGCCGGCAAGGCGCACGACGAGGCACACCAGGCCGTCGCCGTCGAGCGCACGATGGAGGCCTTCGGCCGCGTCGACTACCTGGTCAACAACGCGGGCACCAACCCCGTGTTCGGGCCCATCGCCGACCTCGACCTGGACGTCGCCCGCAAGGTCTTCGAGACCAACGTCGTCTCGGCGCTCGGCTTCGCCCAGCGGACCTGGCACGCCTGGCAGAAGGACAACGGCGGCGCGATCGTCAACATCGCCTCCGTCGCGGGCCTGTCGCCCTCGCCGTTCATCGGCGCCTACGGCGTCAGCAAGGCCGCGATGATCAACCTGACCGTGCAGCTCGCGCACGAGTTCGCGCCCAGGGTGCGGGTCAACGCGATCGCCCCGGCCGTGGTGAAGACCAAGTTCGCCCAGGCCCTGTACGAGGGCCGGGAGGAGGAGGCCGCGGCGGCCTACCCGCTCGGCCGGCTCGGCGTGCCCTCCGACATCGGAGGCGCGGCCGCGTTCCTCACCTCCGAGCAGTCCGACTGGGTCACCGGCCAGACGCTCGTCGTCGACGGCGGCATCTTCCTCAACGCCGGAACCGGCTGACGAGGACCGCGTACGCACACCGGAACGGGCGCCCGCCGGCATGAGCGGCGCCCGTTCCGGTGTGCGAAAGCTCCGTACCGTGCGATGACAACGTCGTCACAGGTTTATCGATCAAGCGGACGTGGACGGGGAGGGTCAGGCGGCGCGGCACTGCGGTATGGTCTGCCGACCCTTGGTATGGCAGATCGAGGAGCGTGCGCGTGTTCAACCGGAACCGATGCCTGCGGCAGGTGGCGGCCATCGCGTCCATATCGTCCCTGCTCGCCGGATGCGGCGTGCTGTCCTCCGACACCCCGGAGGACGAAGGGCCGATCGTCGTGGGCACCACCAGTTCGCCCAGCACGCTCGACCCCGCCGCGTCGTGGGACAGCTCCTGGGAGCTGTTCCGCAACATCTACCAGACGCTGCTGAGCTATCCGACGGGCGCGAGCACACCCCAGCCGGACGCCGCCGAGAAGTGCGGCTTCAGCGACTCCTCGAACCAGGTCTACCGCTGTGAACTGCGCGAGGGCCTGACGTTCTCCAACGGGGACGCGCTCGACGCCCGGGCGGTCAAGTACTCGTTCGACCGGATCCGCAAGATCAACGTCAACGGCGGACCCGCCGGTCTGCTGGGCAGCCTGGAGCGGGTCCAGGCGCCGAACGAGCGCGAGGTGGTCTTCCACCTCAACAAGCCCGACTCGACCTTCCCGTTCGTGCTCGCCACCCCCGCCATGTCGATCGTGTCCCCGGACGCCTACCCGGACGACAGCCTGCGCAAGGGCGACGACGTGGTCGGATCGGGGCCGTACACCCTCGATGCGTACGCCGAGGGCAAGGAGGCGGTCCTCGTCCGCAACGACGCCTACAAGGGCTACGCGGAGCGCCGGAACGACGCGGTGACCGTGCGCTACTTCCAGGACTCCGCCACCATGGTGAAGGCCCTGCGGGACCAGGACATCGACGTGACCTACCGCGGCCTGGCGGCCGGTGACGTGGTCGAGCTGCAGGGCAAGTCCTCCAACGCCGAGGAGATCCAGCTCGTCGAGGGCACCGGCACCGACATCAACTACCTGGTGTTCAACCCCAAGGACGCCTGGGCGAACAAGAAGGCCGTGCGTCAGGCCGTCGCGCAGGTCGTCGACCGGGCGGCGATCGCCCACAAGGTCTACAAGGACACCGTCGACCCGCTGTACTCCATGGTCCCCAAGGGACTCACGGGCCACACCACGGGATTCTTCGACGACTACGGCGACCCCGACGTCGCCAAGGCCCGCAAGATCCTCACCGAGGCGGGCATCAACGAGCGCGTCCCGCTCACCCTCTGGTACACCAGCGACCGCTACGGCTCCGAGACCGCCGGCGAGTTCAAGGAGCTGAAGCGCCAGCTCGAGGCCTCCGGCCTGTTCACGATCAGCCTGAAGAGCCGGCCCTGGAAGACGTACGTCGAGGGCTACCAGAAGGGCGAGTACCCGGTGTTCGGGCGTGGCTGGTTCCCCGACTTCCCGGACGCCGAGAACTTCATCGCGCCGTTCGTCGGCGACCAGAACGCCCTCGGCACGCCCTACCCGGCACCCGAGATCACCGGTGATCTGCTGCCCCGCTCGCGCCGGGAGAGCGACCGCGCGAACGTGGTGAAGGAGTTCGAGGAGGCCCAGCAGATCCTCGTGGACGACGCGCGGCTGCTGCCGCTGTGGCAGGGCCGGCAGTACGTGGCGGCCAGCCGGGACGTCTCGGGCGCGGAGCGGGCCCTGGATCCGTCGACGATCATGATGATGTGGGAGCTGCACCGCAAGACCGCCTGGTAGGCGGTCCGGCACCGGGCCTTCCCGGGCGCGCTGTCAGTGGTCGCCTGTAGGTTCTGTGGCCTGGAAGTGACCGCACATCGTGAGGACGTTGACGTGACCGACATCGCCATGCTGCCCGAGTCCTGGCGCGGGGTTCTGGGCGACGAACTGCAGCAGCCCTGGTTCAAGGAGCTGACGGAGTTCGTCGAGGAGGAGCGGGCGAAGGGTCCCGTCCATCCGCCGCGCGAGGAGGTCTTCGCGGCGCTGGACGCCACGCCGTACGACAAGGTGAAGGTCCTGATCCTCGGTCAGGACCCGTACCACGGCGAAGGGCAGGGGCACGGGCTGTGCTTCTCGGTCCGGCCGGGAGTGCGGATCCCGCCGTCCCTGCGCAACATCTACAAGGAGATGCACCAGGAGCTGGGCACGCCGATCCCGGACAACGGCTATCTGATGCCGTGGGCCGAGCAGGGCGTGCTGCTGCTCAACGCGGTCCTCACCGTCCGCGGCGGTGAGGCCAACTCGCACAAGGGCCGGGGCTGGGAGAAGTTCACCGACGCGGTGATCCGGGCCGTGGCCGAGCGGCCCGACCCGGCGGTCTTCGTGCTGTGGGGCAATTACGCGCAGAAGAAGCTCCCGCTGATCGACGAGTCCCGGCACATCGTCGTCAAGGGCGCGCACCCCTCGCCGCTGTCGGCGAAGAAGTTCTTCGGCTCGCGCCCCTTCACGCAGATCAACGAGGCCGTGGCGGCGCAGGGCCACACGCCGATCGACTGGACGATCCCGAACCTGGGCTGAGTCCCGCCGGCCGCGGACCGCGCGGTGGTGGGCCCGGCGGCGTCCGGAGCCCCGGACCGTGCGGTGACCTCCCCGGTGGCGGCCGGAGCCCCGGACCGCGCGGTGGCGGGCCCGGCGGCGTCCGGAGCCCCGGACCGTGCGGTGACCTCCCCGGTGGCGGCCGGTGCGGCGGTGACCGGCCCGCGGGTGTTCGGAGCCGCCTGAGCCGGATCGTCGCAGGCTGCGGTTAGCGTCGGCGGGAACAGCCGGCGAGTGCGCGGAGGGCGTCGTGGCGGAGCGACAGGAGCAGGCGGCGCCCGACGCCGTGCTGTCCCGGATCGGGCAGGTGGTCATGCTGCACCACGCCGGGGACCGGGAGGAGGCCCGCGCCCGGCTCCTCGGCCTGTGGGCGGAGATCGGCGAGCACGGCGACGCACTGCACCGCTGCACCCTCGCCCACTACCTCGCCGACACCCAGGACGATCCGGCGGACGAACTGGCCTGGGACCTGCGGGCGCTGACAGCCGCCCAGGAGGCGGGGGAGGAGACCCTCGCCGTCCCGGCGGTCGCCGCGCTCTACCCCTCCCTCCACCTGAACCTGGCCGACGACTACGTCAGGCTCGGCCGGGACGACGCGGCCCGCGCGCACCTGCGGCGGGCCCGGGAAACGGCTCTCGCCCTCGCCGACGACGGCTACGGCACGGGCGTGTGGGCGGCCATCGCACGGCTGGAGTCCCGCCTGGGGGAGGGCGGCCCCGGGACGTGGCCGCCGCCGCCCCGGCAGCGGCCCTGACGCGGCAGGTCAACGCCCGTAGGTGTCACGGCAGATCGTCGCCTCCGGGCTGTCCGCCCGCCATCCCCCGTAGCGCCTGCCCAGCGCGCACACGTCCGCATTGCTGTGCGGGACGCGCTTCTCGACGTCCTGGCGCACCGACTCCGACACGTCGGGGACGTCGGCGTGCGACCGCCGAGGGCCGCGCGGTGCGGGCTCGGCGCGCTCCGGGCGGGCCGGGCGCGGACGGACCTCGCGGTTCCCCGGCTGCTGTGCCGCGTGCTGCCGCGGGGCCGCCGGCGGAGCGGCCGGGCGGGGCGTCTGCGTGGCCGGCTCCGGTCGGCGGGACGCCTCCTCGATGAGCAGCAGGGCCTCCCGGGCCGGTGCCTGCACGACCGGGGTCCGCGCCGCGCCGTCCGGTTCCGGCGCCGACGGCCGGGACGGCGCCGACGAGGGCCCCGGCGCGGGGGGTTGCGGGACCGTCGTACAGCCGGAGAGGGCCGAGACCGCCACGGTCACCAGGAGCGTCGCTGTGGTCGTCGTTCGATGCACCCGCGCAACTCTGGCGCGTCGGGCTCCCGGTGGGGCGGCGGACAGGCGGGAGTTGCCCCGCACGGGTGATCTCCCGCCCCGTACGAAGGGCCCTCGTGCGACGGGGGTGACGTGCGGCCATGCGCGTGACTGCCGTGCAACGCGCGACGGTGGAGAAGCGACGTGACGAGGCTGACGCGCGGCGACCGTACCGTCCGTGACCGCCGTGGGTCAGTCGCCGGTCGTGCCGTCGATGCGCTCGCGGATCAGGTCGGCGTGGCCGTTGTGCCGCGCGTACTCCTCGATCATGTGGGTGTAGAGCCACCGCAGGTTGAACCGCTCACCGGTGCGCCGGTGCTTGCCCTCGGTGATGTCGTCGAGGCCGAAGCGGGCCGCGTTGCGCCGGGCCGCCTCGATCTCGGCCTGCCAGGTGGCGTACGCCTCCTCCCAGGTGTCGGACTCGGAGAGATGGAACTCTCCGTCCGGATCCTCCTCGGTGTAGTAGATCGGGCCGGCGTCCTCGGCCGCGAGCACCTTGCGGAACCAGCCCCGTTCCACCTCCGCCATGTGCCGCACCAGCCCCATCAGGCTCAGCCCGGACGGTTCCACCGCGGCGGTGCGGAGCTGGGCGTCGGTGAGGCCCTCGCACTTCCAGGCGAGGGTCCGGCGGTGGTAGTCCAGCCAGCCCTCCAGCATCGTGCGCTCGTCGGCGGTGGGGGCGGGTTCCCGGCGTTCGTTCGTCATGGACGCATCCTTTCCGAGCCGCCTCGGCCGCACCACAAGATTTTCAGCCCCCGATCATCCCCTCCAGGAGTTCCCGCAGGCCGGCCCGTACCTCCTCCAGGCTCGGCACCCGGGCACCGAACGACCCCGCCACGCAGCTGAACATCAGCCCGTCCGCCCAGGCGATCAGCGACAGGGTGTGCCGGTCCGGGTCCGTCGAGCCCATGCCGGTGACCAGGGTGGTCAGCTGGTCCCGGAAGCGGGCGCCGGTGGCGTCGAAGAAGGTCCGCAGCTCGGGGCGGCGCGTCGCCTCCAGAGCCAGTTCGTACCGGGCGAGGGTGAGCGCGCGGTGGTGCGTCAGCGCCCGGTGGGCCGCGAGCGCCAGCGCGTCCGCCAGCGCGCCGGTCCCGGACGCCGGGTCCGGCATCTCGTGCAGGGCCAGCACCCGCGCCTCACGGTCGGCCAGGCGCCGCACCGTCAGCTCCAGCAGGGCCTGCCGGGTCCGCGCGAGATTGCTGGTGGAGCCCTGGGGTAGCCCGGCCGCCTCGTCGACCGCCCGGTGCGTGAGGCCGCGCATCCCACGCTCGGCGAGCAGGGCGAGGGCGGTGTCGGCGACGAGGTCGGAGCGGGCGGGGCCGGCGGTGCGAACGGACATGGGCCCACGCTACCCGTCCGACTACACCTGTAGTAACGTCGACGGTGGCACTACAGGTGTAGTCACCTTCGAGGAGGAGCCATGGCACAGCCCGGGCACGCCGTCGTGATCGGCGGCGGGATAGGAGGCCTGACGGCCGCGGTCGCCCTGCACCGGCGGGGCCTGCGGGTCACCGTGCTGGAGCGGGCCCACTCGCTGGAGCCGGTCGGCGCCGCGATCTCCCTCGCGCCCAACTCCCTGCGCGCGCTGGACCTCATCGGCCTCGGCGACGAGATCCGCGACCTCGCCGCCTGGTCGGGGGACGGGGGCCTGCGCGCTCCGGGCGGGCGGTGGTTCTGCCGCTCCTCCGCCGAGGCCGCCGCCCGGCGCTTCGGCGGCCCGCTCGTCCTGCTGCCCCGCGCCACCCTGATCGAGCGTCTCGCCGCACTCCTCCCCGCGGACGCCGTCCGCACGGCCGCGGCCGCGGTTCTCGCCGATGCCGGAGGACCCGGCCGGGCGGCCCGCGTCACGACCCCGGACGGCGAACTCGAGGCGGACCTCGTGGTCGGCGCGGACGGCGTCCGCTCCGCCGTGCGCGCAGTGCTCTTCCCCGGCCACCCGGGGCCCGTCTACTCGGGCTTCACCACCTGGCGGGTCATGATCCCCGTCCCCGGCGCCCGCTTCGCCTCGCACGAGACCTGGGGCCCGGGCCGCCTCTGGGGCACCCATCCGCTGAAGGACGGACGCGTCTACGCCTACGGCGCCGCCCTCACCCCCGCGGGCGGCCGGGCACCCGACGACGAGAGGTCCGAGCTGCTGCGCCGCTTCGGCGACTGGCACGACCCCATTCCCGCCGTGCTCGCCGCCACCCGGCCCGAGGACGTCCTGCGGCACGACGTCCACCACATCGCCGCACCGCTGCCCGCCTACCACCACGGCCGGACGGCCCTGCTCGGCGACGCCGCGCACGCCATGCCCCCGAGCCTCGGCCAGGGCGGCAACCAGGCGATCGAGGACGCCGTCGTACTCGCCCACCACTGCGACGACCTCGCCGCCTACACCGCCGCGCGGCTGCCGCGCACGACCGCGATCGCACGCCAGGCCGTGCGGGCGGCCCGGCTCAGTCTCCTGCGCAGCCGGGCCGGCATCGCCGTACGCGACACGGCCGTCGCCGCCCTGTCGAAGACCGGGCCCGCCCTCTTCCTGCGCAGCTTCGACGGCATCGCCGACTGGGCGCCACCGCAGCGGCCGTATGCTTCCGGGCAGACCCCGGCAGGCAACCGTTGGAGGAGATCACCCCGTGAAGGTCGGCTGCATCGGACTCGGTGACATCGCACAGAAGGCCTACCTCCCGGTCCTCGCCTTCCTGCCCGGCGTCGAACTGCACCTGCAGACCCGCACGCCCGCCACGCTCGACCGGGTCGCCGAGGGCCTGAACCTCCCGCCGGAGCGACGGCACACCACCCTCGACTCCCTGCTCGCGGCGGACCTCGACGCGGCCTTCGTGCACGCGCCCACTCTCGTCCACCCGGAGATCGTGACCCGGCTGCTGGAGGCGGGCGTCCCGACCTACGTCGACAAGCCGCTCGCCTACGGACTCGCAGACTCCGCGCGGCTGGTGGCGCTCGCCGAGGAGCGGGACGTGAGCCTCGCCGTCGGCTTCAACCGGCGCCACGCCCCCGGCTACACCCAGTGCGCCGACCATCCGCGCGAGCTGATCCTCATGCAGAAGAACCGCATCGGGCTGCCGGAGGAGCCCCGCGCGATGATCCTCGACGACTTCATCCACGTCGTCGACACCCTGCGCTTCCTCGTGCCCGGCGAGATCGACGACGTGACGGTGCGCGCCCGCGTCCGGGACGGGCTGCTGCACCACCTCGTGCTCCAGCTCGCCGGGGACGGCTTCACGGCGCTCGGCGTGATGAACCGGCTCAGCGGCTCCGCCGAGGAGATCCTCGAGGTGTCCGGGCAGGACACCAAGCGGCAGGTCGTCAACCTCGCCGAGGTCGTCGACCACAAGGGGCAGCCGACCGTGCGGCGGCGCGGTGACTGGGTGCCGGTGGCCCGCCAGCGCGGGATCGAGCAGGCGGTGCTCGCCTTCCTCGACGCGGTCCGGGCGGGCCGGGTGCTCAGCGCCCGGGACGCGCTGGAGACCCACGAACTGTGCGAGCGGGTGGTACGTGCGGTTCAGGAGCAGACCGCCTGATCCGCACGGTCCGCATGCCCTCGCCGGCGGCCCACAGGGCGAGGATCAGCATCGCCGCGTGCACCGTCCAGTCGCCGAAACGGACGTAGAGCGTGGTGCCGTGGGCGAGGGGGATGTCGTAGACCCGCGCGGCGGAGGCGTCCGTTCCCAGCCATGAGCCGACGCGCTGTCCGTCCGGGCCGTAGACGGCGGACACGCCCGTCAGGGTCGCGTGCACCATGGGGCGGCCGGTCTCGGCGGCCCGGAGCGCGCCGAGCGAGGCGTGCTGCCCAGGCGCCCAGCTGTGCTGGAAGGTGGAGGTCGACGACTGGCCGATCAGCACGTCGACGCCCTCCCGGGTGAGGTGGCGCGTCATGTCCGGGAAGGAGGTCTCGAAGCACACCAGCGGGCCGGCGCGCAGCCCGTCCCCGACGTTCATCACGACCGGCTGCGAGCCGCGCCTGCGGTCCTCGCCCGCGGCCTTGCCGACCGAGGTGGCCCAGCCGAGCAGGGAGCGTGCCGGGATGTACTCGCCGAACGGCACGAGCCGCATCTTGTCGTAGCGTTCGCCGGTCAGGCCGTCGGGCCCGACCAGGACCGAACTCTTGTAGATGCCGGGCCTGTCGGAGCGCCGGGCGTCCACGTTGACCAGGATGTCCGCGCCCGTCGCACGGGAGAGGTCCGCGAGCCGCCGGGCGAGGCCGGGCCGGTCCCCGAGGTCGAAGCCGACGCTGCTCTCGCCCCAGACGATCAGGTCCACGTCCTGCCCGGCCAGCCGGCGGGTGAGCTGCTCCTCGCGGTCGAACCGGGCGTCGGGGCCGACGATGACACCCGGCTGCACGACCGCGATCCTGATGTGGCCGTCGACGGCGGGGCGCGGCGAGAACGCCCAGGCGGCGGAGGTGGCCGCGGCCGTGGCGACCAGGCCCGCCACGGCGGGCACCCGAGCCCTGCGCAGCGCGACCAGGACGGCGACCGCCACGTTGACGGCCACGAGCAGACAGCTGAGCAGCCACACCCCACCGACCGAGGCGAGCCGCAGCGCGGGTTCGGCCTGCCACTGGCTGCTGCCGAGCATGCCCCAGGGGCCGCCCAGCCCCTGCCAGGAACGGACCAGCTCGACGGCCAGCCAGCCCGACGGCAGCACCAGCAGCGCCACGGCGATGTCACGCGGGGAGGGGAAACCGCCCAGCAGGCGGCGCACCAGCCAGCCCCAGGGGGCCCACAGGGCGCCCAGGAGGGCCGCGATGACGAACGTGAACACGTTCAGACTCGGCAGCAGCCAGTGGTGCATGGCCAGCATGAAGCCGAAGCCACCGCACCAGCCGTCGTAGGCGGCGCGCTTGCCGGTCGGCGCGGTGCGCAGCAGCAGGATCCAGGGGACCAGGGCGACGTAGGCGCACCACCACAGCGCCGGCGCGGGGAACGCGAGGACGGGGAGGGCGCCCGCGACGGCCGCGGCCGCCGAACGGCGCCACGGGGAGGCGAGCCAGTGGCCGAGCGTCTTCATAGGCGCCTCCTACCCCGCGGGTGCCTCCAGTGTGCGCCCCGTGGACGATCTAGGACACCGGACGCCGGGTCAGTTGACCACAGGTGCCGTCCGCGGCTCGGGAAGGCGCCGCCACTTCTCCCGGACGACCACCGCGCTCAGCCGCCAGCCGGCGTCCGTGCGCAGCACCGCGAAGGCGTACCGGCCGCCGCACACGATGTCGGGGGCGGGGCCGGCGGTGGCCATGGGGTTGACGTAGTCGGCCTGGACCTCGGCTGTGTCGCCGGTGTCCTGCTCCCAGATCCCGAAGCGCACCCGGCGGTTGACGATCAGGTGCTGCCGCATCGGGAACAGCCGCAGGCTCTCCGCCAGCCAGGCGGCGACCGTGCGGGCCTCTCCCTCGATGCCCCCGGCCGAGCGGTAGTCCGCCCGACCCCGGGGAGCGAACAACCCCCGGTACGCCTCCCAGTCACCGTCGTCGACCGCCACCGCGTAGTCGGTGATCAGTCCGTCGACGGCCAGCCGGTCTCTCACGGTGGCGAGTTCCACGCGCTGCGTCATCGGCTCAGTGTTGGCCATGGCGAGGACCGGGCCAAGAGCCGTGCGTGCGGGATATTCGGTGGCCTCCGAGGGGCCCGGGGGCCCAGCCTGTCCTCGTGCATGACCGAACGACACCGAAGTTCCAGGTGAGGGCCCGCCACACGGAGTCCACGATCACCGTCTACCAGGCCTACCGTCCGGAGATCGGCGGCCTCGCGGCCCGCCACGGCCGCTTCCCGTCCTCCTGGAAGCGGGAGCGCATGACGTGGATCAAGCCCTCGTTCCTGTGGATGATGTACCGCTGCGGCTGGGGCACCAAGGAGGGCCAGGAGACGGTCCTCGCGATCGAGATCGACCGTGAAGGCTTTCTCTGGGCGCTGCGCCACGCCTGCCTGTCCCACCACGTCCCCGCGCTGCACGGCGAGCAGGCCGCCTGGAAGCGCCAGTTGAGGCGGGCGCCGACGCGGGTGCAGTGGGATCCGGAACGGGATCTGCGCCTCGACCCGCTGCCCCACCGGTCGCTCCAGCTCGGGCTCGCGGGGGAGGCCGCGGCGCGCTACGCGGACGAGTGGATCGTCGGGATCGAGGACGTCACGCCGCTCGCCACGGAGATCCACGGGCTGGTGCGGGCAGGGCAACTGGAGGATGCCGCGCGGCTGTTGCCCGAGGAGCGGCCCTTCGCCGTCGAGGACGAGGTGCTGGCGCGGCTGCGCGCCTAGGGATGCACTCCGGGGCGGCGGTGCCGGGAGACGGCGCTACGGGGCGGAAGAGGGATCGGCGGGAAACCGCTCAGGCCGCCCTGACGACACCGCTGCGGAGCGCGGCGGCCCATTCGACGACGAGCATCTCGTACTCCGCACGCTCCTCGGCCGACAGAGTGCCGCCCGTGCGCTGCCACAGCGCACGGATCTCCTCGTTGACCTCGGCAGCGGAACGCACGGAACCAGGGGTCACGAAATCGGGGGACATGCGGACAAGCGTAGGGGCAGCCACTGACAGCCCGCTACCGGACGGCTACCCCACGGCTATGCGGTTGGTCACGAGACCGGGGTCACAAGCCCCCGGGATCAGCCCGCCGACTCGGCCGCGTGCGGGCTCAGAGCACCCATGCTGACCAGGGCGATGATGAGGATGCCGAGCGCGATGCGGTAGTAGACGAACGGCATGAAGCTCTTGGTCGAGATGAACTTCATGAACAACGTCATTCCTTCAAAGCCTTACCCGCTTTGACCTGCACTTTCATCCACTCCACAAGATCAACAGGGAGAGGAGTGGGAGAACTGGGCTCCCAACCCGCTGGGAGACCCGCCACGAAGCGCAGCCACCGAGCCTGGAGAGAATCCATGATGGACCGCTCCATCGGCGGCGTGACGTTCGCGTAGAGCCCCTCGACGCCGGCCAGCTCGTGGCCCATCCGCGACTCGACCGCAATCCGGCTGTGCCCGTCCTCGTCGAGCCACTCCTTATGACCGTGCCGCGTCAAGTACTGCCGCTTCCCCGCCCACCCCGGCACCGCAGGGATCGCCGGGAGAGGCCGCCACGTACCGCCCCGGCCGGCGCCCTTCTGCCGCGGTACCGATGCTTCGCGGCCGTCGGCGAGCTGCCTCCAGTAGTGGTAGGTGAAGTTCGCGTTCGCCAGTTCGCCGCCGTTGATTGAAGGAAACACGTACTCGAACTCGTGCGACGCGAGGAGCATCTCCAGCAGCTCAGCCAGGAAAGGCGGCACGACGAGCGTCCGACGGGACTCGTACTTCGGAGGGAACAGCTTCAGCTTCCCCTCCTCACGCTGATGTTGCCACTCGACCCGGACCGCGGGCATGGGCTTCTCGCCGGCATACCGCTCCAGGTCCTCCTCGTAGCGGATCTCCTCGGCCGGGTCGATGCGCGGGTCCGCGGCGGGCCAGTTCGGGTAGCAGTACTCGCGTCGGAGCGCGTAGGCCTCGGCCGGGCGCATGCCGGTGAAGGCCATGGTGAGGACGTACACGTACCCGGGGAACCCCCAGAACGCCATTGCGTTGGTGGCGAGTTGGTGCACGTCGGCCATGAGCATGGGCCGCTTCCGCTCGCGCTTCTGCTTCGTGTAGCGGCCGCGTTTGCGCTGCTTCGGCACCGGACTCGACTGCCGCATCCCGTCGTTGACGGCGTCGTCCATCATCATCGAGAAGACGAGCAGGATCTCGCGCCGGTACCGCTCGCCGATGTTGGGCTGGTCCTTCAGCCACAGTTCCCAGGCACGGTAGGCGGACGGCTTGATGTCGGCGACAGCCATGTCACCCCAACGGGGCTCGACGTACAGCCGGATGTAGGACTCGATGTTCCGGCGCCTCAGATGCCCGACGTCGAGGGTCTGCTGCCACGTGCGGCAGTACTCGCTCATGAGGGTTTCGCCGTCGCGGCGGCTGATGTACCGGTCGTTGCGAATGTCGGACTCACGGTCCAGGCCGTACTCGATGGCCGCGTCACGATCGTCGAACCCGCCCTGGCTGTCGTACAGCCACTTCCCGGTCGTGGGGTGCTTCTTGCCGGTGTTCCACCGGACTCTCCACTTGTTGCCGCGCTGCTCGGCGTAGGGCATGCGTCATCCCCCCAGGACGAATCGCGTGTTGAACCGCGGATGTGCCGGCGTAGCACCCCTGCCGCCGGCCCTCCGCGTACTGACTGCTCTACTTTGCCTGGCCGACGGGGCAGCCGAGGCAAGTTCTGCAGTCGATCCCCTGACCGCGCATCATCCTCCGCACGCGTGCCTGAATCACGGTGTCGGTGGCTGCCGCTGTCGCCAGGATGCAGACGATCTGTCCGCCTGTCTCCAGTAGCTCGGCGGTGAAGCCGGGTCTGTCGAAGGTGATCACAGTCGCCATAGGTCCCCCTAAGTGTCGCTTTGGGAACCCCCCAGGTGGACCGCAAGCGTCACACGGCGAACAGGCGCTCGCAAAGGGTTGATTGAGGATTCATCAGCCCCATACGGTCACGATTCGGTAACGGCGAAAAGGTTGTACGGCGAAGGCCCGCAGTTCACGGCGCGGAGGGCAAAATTCCGCGCCTTCGCAATTCCTCCATCACCTGTTCACTCAAGTCCTGGATTTGACGCCCGGTCAACTCCGGCGCCACGAGCATCGCCGACTTGGTGACCGCGTCCGGGATGCCGTCGCTCAGCGACTCCGTGTCGACGCGCGCGATCTGCCCGCCCTCGATCAACTCGGTGCCGTCCTCAAGGACAACGCTGTCAGCGGCGCCGTCGAGGACCGCCTTGCACGAGCCGGCGCGCAGGCCGAAGCCGACTTCGAGCTTGGAGTACGTGGACGCTCTGACGCTTTGGCCGTCTTCGATCTTCCAGTACGTCATGTAGGCGATGTCGCAGACCGCGGCCGCTTCCTGCTTCTTCAGCTTGAGCTGGGCGCGACGTTGCGACACCAGGGCAGCGAGTCGCTGGAGGTGTCGGGCGGTCTGATCGCTGGTTGGCGCCATGTCGACATGATGGCAGCTACCTCTAGCTACCGCTATACGCATCTGTGTGCATGGCCCGATGCGCAGGGTGATGGGCCGGTTTCCCCACGCGAAGCTATGGCCAGCTATACGCATCTGTATGTTACTCACGCGTACATCTAGTTTCATCTAGATCCATGCGCTAGGTTCAGTGCATGGAGAGACCCCAACCCACCATCCCGGTGGACGGGGCGGAGATCCGCACCCGCCGCAAGGAGCTCGGACTCAGCCGAGACGAGTGCGCCGAAGCCGCCGGCATCAGCGGCCCGTACCTCAGCCAGCTGGAAACCGGCGCGCGACGGAACCTGCGGCCCCCCACCTACAGGCGCCTACGCACCGTCCTGCAGATCCAGCGAAACGACCGCCGCCTCCTCGCCCCACCCGAGGAGCAACACGGAAAGGACACCCATGCCCGCCACGAAGGCGACCCCCGCCCGCACCCGGAAGACCCCGGCTGAGCCGGTCCTGGAGAACTTCTGGACCGTCCCCGAGGCAGCCGTCCGCCTCCGCTTCCGCGACAAGGACGACGAGACGACCACCGGCGAGAAGGTCCTCCGCGACGGCGTGAACAAGCTCGGCTGGCCCTGCCACCGCATGGGCAACCGCCTGATCTTCAGCGACTCCGACCTCGCCGTCATCGCCGGCGAGTTGGCGAACCGCAAGGACAAGCGGGCGGGCCGCCGCAGCACCACCTCGGGCTACCGGCCCCGCCGGAAGCGGGCCGCCGTGAAGCCGGCCACCGCCACCAGCTGACCCCTGACAGACCTCGGGGCCGCCCCGGATGCGACCCGGTGACGACCCCAGACCCACTGATGCAAGAACAGGAGTGGATCGATGACGAATCCTACGGCCCTTCCCGGCCCGAGCGTCCACGTGATGACGCTCGCCACGGCCCCGCTGCCGGACGCCGAGATGGCGCGGGCGCTGGCCCAGCAGAAGAACGCCCTGACGGTGGACTGCCTGATCGACAGCACGGGCCTGCCGGCGCCGGTACGGATCCCGCGCCCGGAGTCGGTGCACGTGATGGTCGCGGACATCGACGACCTCGGTGAGTGGCTGCGGGAGTTGGGCGGCGAGGTGCACGTGTCGCCGCAGTTCGAGGGCGTGGAGTTGTGGACGCTGCACGCGTCGACGGAGCCGCGTGAGGACGGCAGCAGCACTCGGGTGCTGGTGTCGGTGCCGGTCCCGTCCGGTGAGCTGGTCATGGACTGGATCCGCGCGGCGGTGAAGCGGTGAACGCCAAGCGGGTGAACGCGGCGGCTGGGGTGATCCACGCGTCGCAGGTGAAGGGGAAGCAGACGGCCACGGGGCTGGCGGCTGATCTGGAGTCGGCGTGCTTGTTGCAGTCGCCGGAGGTGGCGGCTGAGCAGGTCGAGTTGCTGGCGGAGTTGGAGCAGCGGACTGAGTTGCTGCACGTTGTGCAGGAGAAGGCCCGTCGGTTGCGCGCGGAGGTCGATGGCCGGAAGGCGCACGGCGACCGGCTGAAGGCGGAGAACGAGGCGCTGCGGGCCCGGCTCGTCGAGTTGGAGGCCGAGAAGGAGCGGTGGCGGAAGGCCACTTACCGCCTGGCTGGTGAGGCTGGTCTGGTCCCGCGGGAGTCGCCGGACGCCATCACGCGGCGGATCGCGCCGGTGGCGGCGCTCCGTGAGGACGACCCGTTCCACCTGCACCACGAGTACCGGCTGGGCCGGGACCTGCCGCAACCGGACGCCGCTCCGTGATGCATGTGCTGGTCGGCTGGTGCACGCTCCACGCCGTCATCTACCTGGGCCTGCTGATCCTCGCGTTCTGGATCGCCCAGCTGGTGTGGATGGCCGCCACGGATCGGACGCCGCTGCCTCGCCGCAAGCCGCCGGCGCCGCGTGTCCCGCACTGGGCGCGCACCGGCCACCTTCCCCCGTCTTCCCGGCCTTCGGGCCGCCACCGCCGAGGAGTCTCCCGATGACCCGCATTCGTCTCGCCTGGCGTCGTCTCATCAGCCGCCCCAACCCGACCAAGCCGATGCCGTTCTACACCCGGCGCCTCCCCGACGGCGTGCTGATCGACCTGGAGGAGTACTTCGAGCACGTCGTCACCACCCTCGCCGATGACGAGGACGCGTTCGCGATGTTCATGGAGCTCGTCGAAGACCGGCAGATGACCCGGGAGCACGACGGGTGGGAGCCGGAGCGGCTGTGCATGGAGCGTCTGGCCCTGCACGTGGGCTACGAGGTGCCGGTGCGCGGTAAGGCGCTGGCCCGGCTGGCTGAGCGGCTGCGCGCGGCGGCTCCGGTCCCGGCCATCCCGGCGCAGTCCGCAGGGAGGACGGCATGAGCGCCCGCGATGACCTGCTCGACGAGTACGGCCGGGCCGACTCGCAGCCCCTGGGCACCCTCGCGGAACTGCGGGGGAAGCTGGACGCCTACCGGACTGAGGTGCTCGGCAAGGCCATCGGCCGCCTCCGTGCCATCCCCGTCAACTGCACTGCTCTTACTGGGCCGGTCTGGTACGGCAACGGCTGGAACAGCGCGATCACCGTGCTGGAGGAGATCGCCGAGTACCAGGGGCCGGACGACGAGGCCTACCCGGGCGAGTTGCAGCGGCTCCGTGCTCACGCCCTCGCGATGCAGGTCGCGGCACGCAAGGCCGTCATGGTCGAAGTGCAGCGGCTGGCCTTGGACCACGCAGTCGAGGACGCCAACGCCCGCGACAAGGCACGGCAGTCCGCGCCGGACTTCTTCCAGCCCGGCCGCACCTACACCCACGTCGACGACGGGACGGACTGGAAGTTCCGCGTCGACACGGTGACCACCCACCCGGAGGACGGGGAGCGCACGGCCCTCGGCTGGCGCCACTTCCGAGGCGAGTGGGAGGCCATCGCCTACGGCGAGGACGACTACGAGATTCACCTCCTCGTCGGTCTCGCCGAGGCCCCGGGCGGTGAGTCCCGGTGACGCGCCCGATCTCCGACCTGGACGTGCCGCTGACCCGTCTTCAGTCCGACGTGAAGGCCCTCGTCGCCCGGCAGCGCCTCGCCGCCGGTATCGCCGCCGAAGCCCGCCACCAGATGGACCCCGCCGAGGCCGCGTTCGACCTCGCCTTCGCGCAGATCGCCTGCGACTGCCCCGACCCCTGCAACTGCGAGACCAAGGACCAGGCATGAACCACACCAGCCCGCACCCGCTCGCCGGGCGCACCGTCACCGTGACGGCCGCCCTCAACGGCCACCAGCCCGCCGAGCACGAGTTCACCGTCGAGGACTGGAACGACCGCGTCTTCGGCCAGTCGTGGATGCACATGCAGGGCCACCCGGCCTCCCTCATGTACGCGGTGCGGTCCGCGGTGGCTGCGCTGCCGACAGACAACGAGGTCGTCTACGGCAAGGTCCAGGGCCTCGGCCACCTGGTGCACGTCAACGAGATCAAGGACGGCACCGAGTGACCGTCACGACCGACGCCGGAGCCACCACGGCTCCGGCCGCCGAGCCGACTGGTCGGCCCGCCCGCCTCATCAACGCCATCCGCGCGCAGGGCGGGCGCTGGACCACGAACCGCGCCTTCAAGACCTACCGGCACCTGCCCGCGCTGGCCGGCATGCCGCTCGGCCAGATCCGCGTCGTCGCGCGTGGCGACCTCCGCGACCTCGCTGCGTGGGGCTGGCTCGTCGCCCATGACGACACCGGCCGCCGTGAATACAGCCTGAACCACCGAAAGGACGTGCGCTCATGAGCACCGAGATCGTCAAGCACCAACCGGCCCCCGCCATCGCCCACCGCGGCGGCGCCCTCTCCCTCGGGGCGATGACCCCGCACGATGCCTGGAAGTTCGCCGAGGCCCTGGCCGGCGCCCGGCTCCTCCCGCAGGAGTACCAGAACAACCCGGGCTCGGTCCTGTGGGCCATGGAGTACGGCCGTGCCCTCGGCCTGGACGTGGTCACCACGATCACCACCATCCACGTCATCAAGGGCAAGCCCACCCAGTCCGCCGACCTGATGCTGTCCCGGGCCCGCGAGGCCGGGCACCGCGTCCGGATCAAGTCCGAGCGGGAGCGGTGCGTCGTCAGCATCGTCCGGCACGACGACCCCGAGGACGAGAACGTCGTCGAGTGGACGCTGGCCGACGCCCGCACGGCTGGGCTCTTCCCCGGCAAGCAGGACTCGAACTGGGCCAAGTACCCCCGCGCCATGCTCCGGGCCCGGGCCATCGCCGAGTGCGTCCGTATCGCCTGCCCGGAGGTTCTGCACGGCGCGATCTACACGGCCGAGGAGTTGGGCGCGCGGGTCGATGACGCTGGCCTGCCGGTCGACGCGGAGGTGCAGCAGCTACGCCGCGTGGAGCCGCGCCAGACGGACCAGTGGTCGACGCCCGCACCGCAGCAGGGCACGCCGCCTGAGCAGGAGTTCGCCGACACGGCCGCCACGGAGACCGACCGGGCGAAGGTGCAGGAGATCTACCGCAAGGCGAACGCCGCTGGGCTGCTCGGCGCCACGGTGAAGGTGAGCGAGGGGACGCTGGAGCTGGGGGCGTACCTGATCGCCCGGGGCCAGCAGCTCGCCGAGCCCGCCCCGGCCGGCGACCAGCCCGGGCCCGCCGCCGAGGGCGACGACATCCCGGACGCCGTGGTCGTCGCCGAGATGCTCGACGAGTCCGCCGCCGACGCCGACGCGCAGGGCGCCGAGCGGGAACTGCGCGCCGCCGCCGCGGCCGTCGGCCTCGACACCCTCGACGCCGACTTCGAGCGGTCCTACGGCCTGCCCATCGCGCAGGCCGGCGTGCGCCAGCTGCGTGAGATGACCGCGATCCTCACCGGCTCCGCCGCCTGACCCACCCGTGCAGAGGGCCGCCCTGCCCGTCCGAAGCAGGCAGGGCGGCCCCGCTCAAGGAGAACACACATGAGCCTGAAAGAGGCAGCAGCCCGCGAGGCCTACCTCAAGACCCTCGTCGACGTCGTGAACGACGCCTACAAGGCGGCCCGCGCCGAGACGCAGACGCTCCTCGACGCGGCCGCCGAGGAGACCGGTGCCACGCAGGTGAAGGTGACCATCCCCGACGGGCCCGACATCGCCACCGTCAGCCTCTCCTCGGGGGAGACCGCGGCGAAGGTCGTCGACGAGGAGAAGTTCACCGCCTGGGTGCGGGAGAACTACGCCAGCGAGATCATCCGCCGGTTCGTCACCGAGGTGCAGCCCGCGTTCACGAAGAAGCTCCTCGCCGAGATGACCGCGGCCGGCAGTACCGAGTACGCCGACCCGGAGACCGGCGTGATCCACGACGTGCCGGGCGTGGCAATCGCCCCGGCCCGGGCCCGGACGCACGCGGTGCGCTTCAAGAAGGACGGCCGCGACCAGGTCATGCAGGCCTGGCGCGAGGGCCGTCTGGCCACGGTGGCCCTGCCGGAGCTGACTGCCGGGGGTGCCGAGTGAGTTGGTACCTCGGCCGCCTTGCTGGCTTCGATATCGAGTCGACGGGCGTCAGCCCGGAGCGGGACCGGATCGTCACTGCATGCGTCGTTCAGTGCGGCGGCACCGAGGCGGTTGCCTCCGCCACGTGGATGGCCGACCCGGGCCTCGACATCCCCGAGGCCGCCGCGGCGGTGCACGGCATCACGACGGAGCGGGCCCGCGCCGAGGGGCGTCCGGCCGGGGAGGTCGTCGAGCAGGTCGTCACCGCGCTGACCGCGGTGGTCCTGTCGGGGATCCCGGTCGTCGCGATGAACGCCGCCTACGACCTGACCATGTTGGACCGGGAGGCGCGCCGCCACGGCGTGCAGCCCCTCGCCGAGACCGTCGGCGACGACCTGCACGCCCAGCAGACCGTGTGGGCGCGTGAGCAGGCGGAGTCCCTCGCGGACTACTTCCGTCGGACGCCCGGCAAAGAGGACCGGGCCAAGTTCGTCCGCGGCGACTGGCCGCTCATCCCGCACCAGCGATCGGAGTCCCTGTGATGCGTCGACGTGATGCCAAGCACTGGAAGGCGAAGAGCGACGAGGCCACCACCCTCTTCCTCCGGGAGCGGAAGCGCCGCTTGGACGCCGAGGAGGCCCTCGCGGAGAAGACGGCCCGGGAGGCTGCTGCCGATGCGTCGGCCGCGGAGACGATCAACCGGCTGCACGGGGAGGCCACTGCGCTGCGCGGGATCGTCGCCGCACAGGTCGTGGCGCTGGAGACGGCCGGTCGGGGTGACGAGGCGCTCGCGCTGCGGCAGCAGCTCGGCTCCGCGGGCGTCGACTTGACCGTCGAGATCGAGCAGCGGCAGCCGTCCCCGGGCGCGCTCCCGGCGGCCCGCACGTACACGCCGGCGGAGTCGCGGCTCGTTGGCGAGCTGTTCCGCCGGAACAAGGCGGCGGGCGCGCTGGAGGACCAGCTGTTCGAGGTGCAGCGGGTGAACGAGGCGCAGGCCCGGATGCTCCGGGCGGCTGAGGAGAGCGCGGCGTGAAGCTCACCGTTCGCCATCTGCTCCGCGGCGTGGGCCGCCATCGGGCGGCCCGTGTCCCGGGCCAGCTCACGACGCAGCGGTTCGCGTTCTGCCCGGCCTGCGAGGTCGAGACCGCCGCCACCATCCACGGCTCCGCGCTGCTGTGCACGGAGGGCCACACCATCCTCGGGGGGAACCGATGACCGCGCCCCGCGTCCTCGCGCTCGACCTGTCCATCACGGCCACCGGGGTCTGCCTCCCCGACGGCACCACGCACACGATCGCCACCCAGCAGAAGACTGGCGACGCACGGCTGAAGGAGATCGAGCGCGCCATCACCGAAGCCACCTTCGATGTGGACTTCGCGGCCATCGAAGACCTCCCGACCCACGCCAAGTCGGCTGGTGTGACCGGCATGGTGCACGGCGTCGCACGCCTCGTCCTGCTGCGATACGGCATTCCGTACGCGGTCGTCACCCCGGCCACGCTGAAGGCTTACGCCACCGGCAAGGGCAACGCCGACAAGACCGCCATGGCCATCGCGGCCCTGAAGCGGACCGGCCGCGAGTTCGCGGACGACAACCAGTGCGACGCCTGGTGGCTCCGCGCCGCCGCCCTCGACTGGTACGGGCACGCCGAGTTCACCATGCCGCAGGCCCAGCGCGACCGCCTCAGCAAGGTCACCTGGCCCGAGCTCGCGGAGGTGGCATCGTGATCGGTGTTCCCCAGAGCGTCCGCCAGCAAGTCGAGCAGCTGCTTCGCGACGGCCACAGCAACACAGAAGTGCAACGGCGGACCGGTGTCAACCGCCACACCGTCGCCCGCTACCGCGAACAGCTCGGGCTGCCCGGATACTTCACGACCGCGGACAGCGCGGCCTGCCGCCACGGCCACCCGTTCCCCGAGAACCTGGCCCGCGACGGGCGCGGCTACATCAACTGCCGCGAGTGCAGGCGCCTGCACAGTGCCGACCAGAGCCGACGCCGCTACCAGCCGGCCGAACCCGACGAGGCGGCCATCGAGCGGGCGGTCGCTGGGGACCCGCCGGAGCGGCTCACGCCGCGCGAGAGGCGCGCGGCCATCGTGCGCCTCGACCGGCAGCAGATGTCGTCCGCGGTCATCGCGCGCCGGGTCCGCTGCTCGCGTCGGACGGTTCACCGCGTCCGGAAGGCGGTGGCCCTGTGAACGTTCGCGCTGATGTCGCCGAGCTGCTCCACGCGGGATACGGCGACCGCACCATCGCCCGCCGCCTCAACGTCACCGAGCCCAGCGTCACCGACGCCCGCGCCGCACTGAACCTGCCGGCCGGGCGGCCCGGCCCGAAGGCCACCGACACCATCGAGGACCGGTTCTGGCGGCGCGCCCAGCCCACCGATGACGGGCACCTCCTCTGGCCCGCCTACGACGCCACCTACGGCTCCGTCATCAAGCACGGCGGCAAGAGCCGCTCCGTGCACCGCGTCGCCTTCCGCATCGGTAACGGCCGCGAACCCCGCGGCCACGTCACCAGCGGCTGCGGACGCACCGGGTGTGTCCACCCCCGTCACGTCGAGGACCGGGCCATGCGTAACCAGTACAACGCGATCTTCGGAGCAACACAGTGAGCAACTACACCGGATCCACCCCGGACACGAAGCGTAAGGCGGACTGGCGTGACCAGGGCGCATGCGCAGGGCAGGCTGAGCTGTTCTTCGACGGCACCGCCGCCGCAGAGGCGGACGCCAAAGCCGTGTGCCTCCGCTGCCCCGTGCTGGAGGACTGCCGCGAGTGGGCCCTCACCAACCGTGAGGCCTACGGCACCTGGGGCGGCTTGACCGAGAAGGAACGCCGCACCACCCTCCGCATCCGCATCAAGGATGGCACGGACAAGCCCCGCAAGGGAGGCCGTCCGCGCGCCGCGTGCGGCACGGCGTCTGCATACGACCGGCACGTGAAGTACGGCGAGCCGATCGATCAGGCATGTCGGGACGCGCACGCGAAAGCCTCGGCTGAGCGGCGAGCGAAGACCACGAAGCGGGAGCCCGCCAAGTGCGGCACCCGGCCCGGCTACCGGCAGCACCTGAAGAACGGCGAGACGCCGTGCGCGCCCTGCCGCCAGGCGAACACGGACGCCGACAACCGGCTGCGCCGCACCGGCACCAGCAAGGTCGCGGTGTGACCAGCCGGGTCCCGGTGGTGTGTGGGCACTGGATCGGCGGTGAGCGGCGCTACTGCCATGCCGCCGACCAGGTCCGCCACTTCCTGCCCGGCCACCGCTGCCCGGCGCACACCCCGAACGCCCTCAAGGGCCTGCCTGAGATCCCGCCCGGGCCCGGCATGCCGGCCGCCGCCTGGTCCACGCCCAGCCCGCTCAACGACAGCCGCGTCTTCGACGCCCGGGCGGTCGCCTCCGGCAAACGCCGCTCCAACCAGCAGACGTACCGCGCCGCGCAGGCCGCGGTGAACCGAAAGGAACCCACCCCGTGAAGACCACCCGCCTCCGCGCCGCTGCTGCTGCCGTGGCCGCCGTCCTTGCACTGTCGCTCGCCGCGTGCACCGACACCGAGGACGAAGACGAGTGCGGCGACGACCTCGCCCTCTCCTCGATCACCCGGCCCCGGCCGCCCGCCCCGCGCCCGGCACCCGCCCGGCCCGCCAACCCGAAGCAGGAGGCGCCCGCCGCGAAGCCGGTCAAGCCCGGCAAGCCGAAGCCCGTCCACGTCGACCTCGACTGCGACTGACCGCCCACCCACAGCGCCCCGCCCGGGCGGAATCCGGGCGGGACACCAACCCCAAGGAGAACACGATGGGCCTCTACCACTCCGTCGCCCTCGCCTACGGCTTCGAGATCCCCGCTGACACCGACGTCGACGCCATCGACCGCGCGCTCGGCACAGAGCGCAACGACGACCCCGACGCCGTCGGCTACACCGTCGTCGGCGACCGGGACAAGGCGATCCTCTGCACCCGCTTCACCCAGGTCGGAGAGAACCAGGTCCTGCGCCTCACGGCCGACCTCGCTACGCCCGCCGAACTCGACGCGTGGGACGCCGCACTGCACGACATGGCCGTCCGTCTCGGCCTGGTCGGCCTCTCGGCGCCCGGCTGGCTGCTGATCCACAACTACCGATGACCTGCCCGCGCTGCCACGCGCCCGTGCCGCCCGGTGCCGGTTTCTGCCGGGCGTGCGGCGCCCCCATCGGCCACTGACCACGACGCCCCGCAAGGAGAACACGATGACCAACCCCTACCTCGCCGCACTCAACACCGCGACGAAGTACCCCAGCATCCCCACCTACCACCCCCTCAACCCGAAGAACGGCGGACTCCTCGACGAGACCACCACCTTCACCGGCGACGTCATCCTGACCGAGAAGGTCGACGGCACCAACGGCCGCATCGTCCTCTTCCCCGACGGCGACTTCTTCATCGGCTCCCGCGAGGAACTGCTGCACGCTCGCGGCGACCGCGTCCACAACCCGGCCCTCGGCATCGTGGAAGCGCTGGAGCCCCTGGCCGCCCGGCTCCAGCCGCGCGACGAACACCGGCAGATCCTCGTGTTCTTCCTGGAGGTCTACGGCCACAAGATCGGCGGCGCGGCCAAGCAGTACACCGGCAACGGCAACGTCGACTACCGGCTGTTCGACATCGCGTGCATCCTCCCCGACGTCCTCGACTGGGACCGGGCCCAAATCTCCACGTGGCGCGACAACGGCGGGCAGCGCTTCTGCAACGAGGCCACGCTCCAGCGGGCCGCGACCGCGGAGGGCATCGAGGTGACACCGCGGCTGGCCACCCTCGACGCGGACGCGCTGCCCGCCGGCATCCAGGAGACGCACGACTGGCTCACGGCGTACCTGCCCGCCACCCGCGTTGCCCTCGACGACACCGCGGGCGGCCAGGCGGAGGGAATCGTGCTGCGCACCGTCGACCGGTCGGTGATCGCGAAGGCCCGCTTCCAGGACTACGCGCGGACTCTCAAGCGCCGCGCGAACGGCCGCTGACTCACCTCGGGCTCGCCCCACCCACCGGGGCGGGCCCGCCACCCCTGGAGGACTCATGCCCGCGATACAACCCACCCTCGACGGCACCCAACCCGCGGTGGCCGCCGACTACCACACGTGGGTCGCCATGGTGCGGCCCGCGTTCGTCGCCGCGGCGCGCACCGGCCGCCGCTTCACCACCTACGAGGTGGCTCTCGAACACGACCTGCCGGAGCCGCCGAACCCTCGCGCGGACTGGGGCAACTTCACGCAGTCCCTCGTCAGAGACCGGCTCATCGAAGACGCCGGCACCGACCGCAGCGCCCGCCCCACGAGCGAGCGATCCCGAGTCGCCGTCTGGCGCGGCACCCGCGCCGCCCAAGCCGGGAGGGCCACATGACCAGCCGCTACTTCCACGGCGGATACCCCGGCCTCAAGCCTGGCCAGCTCATCCTCCCGCCCGACCAAACCCGCACCGAACACCGCCTGTCCGCTATCGCCAGCGAGATAGGGGCCCCAGCACACGCCACCCGCACCGACGTCGTGTACGTCACCGTCGCCCGCGACGTGGCCCGCGCCTACGCCGCCCTCTACCCCGACGGCGCCCTGTACCTCGTCGAGCCCGAAGGCGCCCTTGAACCCGACCCGGACTGCTCGACACCGGACCTGTCCTGGCAGTGCGAGGCCGCCCGGATCACTGCGGTGGTTGACCCGGCTGTCCTGGCGCGGAGCCGGCCGTTCGAACGGTGGCTACGGCTCCTCAACCGCGCCACCTGACCGCACACGACGAAGGCCCCGCACACGGCGGGGCCCGGAGAGGGAGGAGGGGACGGTGTCAGGACTCGGCGATGTTCCGCGCGGCGTTCACGTCGCGCTGCCGCTTCTGCTGCTCCTTGCGCCAGGCGGCGACGCGCGAGTGGACGTGACGACGGATGTCATCGGCGCGGGAGGTGCCTTCCTCCGCGCAGAGTTGCCCGTAAGCCGTCCACACCTCGTCCTCGATGCGGACCATGCGGCCGGGGGTGCCCTTCGTCGTCATGTCGACAGGGTAGCTGACCGTTCACCGGCAACACACCCCCACCGACCTGCCTGTACGTCGAACGTATTGCGGGTGACTATACACCCTGGGGTAGAATCAGAGTCAGGCAAGGCACCCGTGAGACCGCCCTGAACAGGGGCTTTCTTCGACATGCCCTGACCAGCACAAACACGAAATGAGAACCCGTGAGCTTCAAGGTCACCAACTGGGTGTGGGCCCGGTCCGAGTCCCGCAACGGGGCCCGGCTCGTCATGCTCGCGCTGGCTGACCGGGCCGACGACAACGGCTACTGCTGGCCGTCCATCGATGACCTTGCCGAGCGCACGAAGCTCAGCCCCCGCGCGGTCCAGAAGGCCATCGCCACGCTCGCCGAACTCGGCGAGCTGGACGTCGAGAACGGCGGCGGCCGGCACCGCTCGAATCGGTACCGCATCGTCCCGAAACCCCGCACATCTGACGGGGTTACTGGCGAGGAACCCCGTCAGAACGACGGGGTATCGGCCGAAGAAACCCCGAACTCTGCGCCCGAAACCCCGAACTTTGAAGCAGAAACCCCGAACTTTGAGACCGGAAACCCCGTCCAAAGTTCACCCGAACCCTTCAGAGAACCAACAGAGAACCGTCAGAAGAACCCCCCTGCGCGCCGCACCGAGCGCACCCCCGCTGACGAACTCTTCGACGAGTGGTGGGAGCGATACGGCCAACGCACCGCCCAGGCGAAGAGCACCATCCGCCGGGCCATCGCCGACGCCCTCACCAACGGCATCGATCCCACCGAGCTCCGGGCCGCACTCGTCCGCATCGGCGACCTCTCCAAGCCCGTCACCGGCGGCACCCTCCAGTTCGCCCTCGCCGAACTCCGCAAGGCCACCGGAGGTGACGTCATCCCCTTCACCTCCCGCCAGCAAGCCCAGCAGGCCGACGTCGACGGCTGGTTCGAGCGCGCCATGGCCCGCGCCGCCGCCCGCGACGCCGCCACAGAAGCCCAAGGAGGCACCGCATGAACAGCAAGGAAGCCGCGGTTCTCTGCCGTTACGTCCGAGCCGCCTGCCCCCAGCAGAAGTTCGACGAGTACACCGCCGACGCCTGGTACGACATCCTCGCCCCCTACAACTTCGACGACGCCCGCCAGGCCGCAGCCCGCATCGCCCACCGGCAGCCCTTCGTCGCCCCCTCCGAAATCGCCGCCGAGATCAGCAAGATCCGCAGCGAACGCACCCACGACTTCGTGTACGAACCCCCCACCGGCGACCGCGACCCGAACTACCTGGAGCGGTACAGGCAGCAGCTCGCCGCCACCGGTGACGGTGCCCGGCCCCCGGTCATCGCCAAGGAACTCCCCAAGCGGCCCGTCGCTGAACTCCTCGGCGCCGTCGGCCGCCAGGTCCCGGCCGCCGACGTGTCGACCGTCCGCCGCCCGGGCCCGCTCGGCGTCGAATGCCCCGCCTGCCGCGCCGCGATCGGCCGCCCCTGCCGCATGGCCGGCGGCCGCGAACGCGCCCCCCACGAAGCCCGCGAACACGCCGTCCACGGCCGCGAGCACGACCCCGCCGCCGAAGAGCAGCGCCGCAAGAACGCCTCCCGCCACCTCACCGAGGAGACCAACGCGTGAAGAGCCCGGTCCCGTACTTCGGCAGCAAGCAGCGCATCGCCGACTGGATCGTCTCGCTGCTGCCCGACCACGAGCACTACGTCGAGCCGTTCGCCGGCGGCCTGTCCGTCCTCCTCGCCAAGCAGCCCTCGCGGATGGAGACCGTCAACGACCTCGACGGCGAGCTGATGACGTTCTGGCGCGTGCTCCGCGACCGGCCCGCCGAACTGCTGCGGGCGTGCATGCTCACCCCGCACGGCCGCGCCGAGCTCGCCGCCACCTGGGACCCCGCCACCGACGAGCTGGAGCTGGCCCGCCGCATCTGGTCCCGCCTCGCCCAGGGCCGCTCCGGCACCCTCCGCAACACCGGGTGGCGGCACTACATCGACCCCGCCGGCTCGTCCACGTCGATGCCCGGCTACCTCGAGGCCTACGCCGACCGGCTCGCCGCCGCTGCCGAACGCCTGCACGGCGTGTCCCTCGAGGCCCTGCCCGCGCTGGAGCTGATCGCCCGCTACGGGTCCCGGCCGAACGTCCTGCTGTACGTCGACCCGCCGTACCTCGGCAGCACCCGCGGGTGGGGCAACAACTACCGCTGCGAGATGAAGGGCGAGGCCGATCACCGGGCGCTCGCGGCCGCACTCGCCGAATGCCGGGCATCGGTCGTCCTGTCCGGCTACGACAGCGACCTCTACCTCGAACTGTACGACGGCTGGCACCGCTACGCGCAGGCGTCCATGACCGGCAACGCCAAGACCGACAAGGCGCGCACCGAGGTGCTGTGGTCCAACTGCCGTCTCGGTAACCAGCTCGACCTCTTCGCCGCGGAGACAGCCCGGTGACCGCCCGCCGGCCGGGTGCCCCCATGCCCGACGAACTCCGCAACCGCACCGGCGCCCACCCCGCCCGCTCGATTCCCTGCCCCCACTGCCGGGCCCCCGAACGAGCCCCCTGCACCACCAGAACCGGCCGACGACTCCAGCAGCCGCACCCCGCACGACTCGACGCACATGACGCACAGGAGACGAATCCGTGACCAGCCGCCCGCTCCTCCTCATCGACGTCGACGGCCCCCTCAACCCGTACGCGGCCCCGCCGCACCGCCGCCCCGAGGGCTACCAGACCCACCGCATGCGCCCCACCGGCTGGGAGCAGCCGTGGCAGAAGCCGCTGCGTGTCTGGCTGAACCCGACGCACGGTGCCGCGCTTCAGGCCCTGCCGTTCGACCTCGTCTGGTGCACCACCTGGGCCCACGAGGCCAACGAGTGGATCGGCCCGCACATCGGCCTGCCCGAGCTGCCCGTCATCGAGTGGCCCGAGGGAGCGCAGGGCCCGCGCTCCGGCTGCGTCGGCGGGACGTTCTGGAAGACCCGGCACGTCGTCGAGTGGGCGCAGGGCCGGCCGTTCGCCTGGATCGACGACGACTTCGACGACATCGACCGCGAGTACGTCGCCCGTGAGCACGACGGGCCCGCGCTCCTCCATTGGGTCAGCCCGCGGCTCGGCCTTCTCGACGCCGACCTCGAAGCCCTCGCCAAGTGGGCTGCCACCGCCGTCTGAACCGTCCGCCAACACGACTCCGGAGCCAACCCATGACCAGCAAGCCGCTCACCCAGCAGCAGCTCAACGAGTACGAGGCGCGCGCCGCCGCCTACGCCAAGGGCCACACACACCTGACCGTGCTCTGCGGCCCGGCCTGCGACATGGCCACCGCAGTACCCACACTCATCGCTGAGATCCGCCGCCAGCGCGACGAGCTCGCCGAGCTGAAGGCCGCCAACGACCCGCGCCTCCGCTGCCTGATCGTCAAGCCCCACCGCGACAAAGACCAGTACGTCGGCTGGTCCAACGTCTGCGACATGCCCGCCGGCGTCTGGTCCCGGGAGACCGCGATCGAGTACGGCTTCCCGCCCTCCCGCCTGGACCGTGCCGACGAGACCGGCTCCTCGTCCCGGATCGGTGACGGGGCGTGGGACGACAAGGGGTTCGTCGCCGAGCAGCGCGGCTGGCTGAAGCGGGAGCGGCTCGGGGACTACGCAGTCGAATACCTGACCGGCGACCGGGAGGCCGCCTACGCCCTGCTGGAGCCCTTCGAGGACGAGGCGCCCGAGGAGGCCTCCCGGTGACCGCGATCCCCGACGCTGCGATAGCCGTCATCGCCGCCGCCCTCGACGACTACCGCCTCACCACCCCCCAGCACCGGCAAACCCCCCGCGGCGCAGCCGAACGCGCAGCCGAATACCTGCTGTCGGGCGGCTGGGGCCTGTACGTCCCCCGCAGCACACAGCCCCGCGAGCGCGCCGCCTGCCCCGCCTGCACCGCCCGGCCCCTCGTCACCCAGCAGGGCCGCATCCGCCGACACGGACCCCACGGACACCCCTGCCCCGGCAGCGGAACCCCCGCCCGACAACCGGCCGCAACGGCGTAGCGGCACCAACATGCCCCACCGCCCGCACCACCCCGACCGGCACCACGACACCCAGGAGAACCGATGACCGACCACGACCACGAGCCCGCCCAGTTCTACTGGGACGCCGAGACCGAGCACTGCCCGCACAAGCCCATCCCCGAGCGGAACACCGACGCCTGGGACGAGTGGATGACGCTGGGCCACCAGCCCTACGACGACGGCATTCTCTGCCTGGCCGCGCCCGTCGGGTTCCTCGGCTGCCAGGCCTGTTCCTCCGAGCTGGGCTACATGGTGCCGTGGGCCCGCTGTGAGAACCGCGACCACGCCCGACCCCTGGCGACGGCCGCTGTGCCGCAGCACCGTGCGGTCACCGTCCAGGCCGCCGGGCTGGAGTGCCTGGAGCGCGAGTGCGAGGAGTTCTTCACCGACGACGGTGACGAGATCCCCGGCGGAGATCTGCGAGGCCTGCTCCGAGGCGCCCGTGGGGGATGCCGACCCGTATCCGCCGGTCGTCGCCTGGGCGGACTGCAAGCACAAGCCCGCCGCCGTGCCCACCCCGTGAACGCCAGCAGCCCGGGACGCGCGCCTATCGCGTCCCGGGCCTGGCCCGAACCCTACCCACCTCACCTGGAGGACCCCATGACCGACCAGCCCACCACCTACCGCATCGAGTTCGGCCCCGCGTGGCCTGTCCCGCCGATCACCGTGGACTTCGCCGACCGCGCTGCCGCGGCCCGCCAGGTCGCCGCCCACGCCATCCCGCACCTGAAGCCGAAGCTCACCGAGCTCGGCCAGCCGGAGCTCGCCGACTGCTTCTTCCAGACCGACCGGGCCCTGACCGTGGGCCAGTTCATGTGGCTGAGCCTCGCCGGCGAGAAGGCCGCCCGCTTCTGCCCCGCCCGCCTCACCCTCGCCACCGAGGAGACCCGATGACCGACCAGCCGAAACGTGCGATGACGATGCGGGAGATCCGCGAAGGCCTCGGCCACGTCAAGCCCGGCCAGCCCGAACCGATCGTTCAGGCGACCGGGTACGTCGTCTCCTGCCTGCCCGAAGGCCACGACGAGCGGTTCCTGTTCACCGTCCAGGTCGAGTACCGGGGCGACGGGAAGTGGGCCGTGGTCAACCGGACGCGGCTCCTCGGCTACGACGGCACGTGGTCCTTCGGCTTCCACTGGCGCGACGGAGCCGAGCCCACCACCGACGACGAGTGCGACGAGTACGAGAAGGCCCAGGGCGAATGGATCGCCGCGCACCGTTTCGACCACGACACCGCTCTCTCACTGGCGAAGGAAGCCGCCAAACGCCTGGAGTACCGCGGCTATGGCGTCGCCCAGGCCCTTGCTGAGGGGGCGAGCCGTGGCTGACTACACGTCCGAGACGGTCACCCGCACGATCCGCCGCTGGATCGTCCCCGCCGCCGAGCCGTGGGGTGCTGCCGCTTCTGCTCACCCGCCTGCCGCCTCCGCGCCCACCGCGCCAAGAACGCCGCATGACCACGCAGACGGCCCGGCCGGAGGCAAGCCGGCCGGGCCTCCGCTCAGCGTCCCACACCACCCACCCCCGCCCGCACAACCACCACCAGGAGCAGCAGACCATGACCACACCCGCCGACGAACTGGCCGCCGCCGCCGAGAGGGTCCGAACCCTCGTCTCATCAATCAGCCCGCCCAACCTCGCGCACCTGCCCTTCCACGCCGATGACACCTTCGTGACCCAGGGGGAGGACGGCCTGTACGACGTTGCCCAAACGGAGACACCCGAACTCGCCGCATACCTCGCCGCCATGGGCCCGACCGTCGGTCTCGCTCTCGCCGAATGGCTGGGCTGCCTGGCGATGCTCGACCCGTCCGAGCGTGGCGGCGACGCCGAGTTCATCGCCGCCCGCCAGCGCTACGAGCGCGCCCGCACCACCGCCTGACCCGCCCGCTTGTGGGGGCTGCTCCCGGCGGCCCCCACCCCACACCGGAGAACCCGATGACCGACCAGACCGAGACGTTCGCTGACGGCAGCGTCAACGACATCCGAGAGTTGTACGCCCTCCAGCACGCCATCACCGACGCGGGCGGCACCCTCGCCAGGCCCGTGCACCGGGCCATCGACGACCTGCGCGCAGTCTGGGACAGGGAACTGCGCCGCGAGCAGCAGCGCCGACAGCCCCCGCCCGCCGCCGCGCCTGCCGTCGACCGGGCCGCGCCTGCCGCATGGATCGACGGCCACCCGCAACTGGAGGCCATCGCCGCCGCCGTGTGGGAGAAGTGCGGGCGCAGCGACAGCGGAATGTGCGTCGAGGACGACCCGCGGAACATCGCCGTGGCTGCACTGGGCGCGCTGCTGGCCGTGCTGCCGTCGCCCGTGTCCCGGGCCGACTCCGCAGAGGCCCCGGCTGCCGAGTGCAGCGCCCAGAACCGCAACTACGAGGCCGGGCCGCGCTTGTGCATCCGAGCGGCGCAGCACCGTGGGGATCACGTCGACGAGCGCGGGTTCCACTGGTCCGACACCGTCGCCGTCTACCCGCTCGGTGACGGCACATTCCGCACTGGGGTGAACCGGGGCGAGCTGCGCCGCATGGCCGACGGGGCGCAGCCCGGCACCGAGGCGCCATGGACGACGGACGGAGCGCGCATCGGCCGCGTCCTCATCTGGTCCCACGCCGACATCGGCAACGGTGACTTCGGGCGGGGGTATCGGGCGGCGCAGGAGGAGGCGCGCGCGATCCTCACCCGGCCGCTCCTCGCTCCCGGCGACGGGGCGCGGCAGGACGGGGCCGGGTCGTGATCGCCGACCTCGTCGACACCGCGTTCACCGTCGTCCTGGCCGCCACCGCATGGGTGGCGGCCGGGGCCGGCCTCGCCGCTCTGGCCGTCGTAGGCGCAGCACGGTGGCTGTGTGGCCGTCTCGCAGCCTCACGCGCCCGCCGGGCCCCTCGCGTCCACCCCGCCCGTCAACGGGCGCCACACGCGCCCCTGTGGACGCGCAGCCAACCACTCACCTACGAGGAGACCGCATGAACCCCGCCGACGAACTCCGCGCCGCGGCCTTCGCTCTCCGCAACCCACTCCACCGAGGCGGCCCTGCCGTCTGCATCGAGGAGGAGGTCCGCTCGCCGCTCGCGAAGTGGCTCGACCAGACCGCCGATCTCGTCGAAGCCCTCCCCGCCATCACCGCCGCGAACCACGCCCTCGCCGTGGCCCGCGCCCTCAACGGCAGCACCACGTGATGGGCGGCCTCGGCCTCGGCATCATCTGTGCCCCGTTCATCTCCGCCGCCCTGCTCCTACTCGGCTGGGCATGGCGCGCCCTCCACACCCGACTCACCCGCAGGAGCAGACCGTGATCCCGTACGTCCTCACCGCGGTCCTCGCCGCCTCCGCCGGATGGTGCGCCGGCCACCGCACCGCCCGCGTCCGCATCGTGTTCATCGGCGGCACCGAGCAGCAAGACGCCGCCGCCGTCGACGCCGCGCACCAGGCGTTCATCGCCCACACCCGCCGCCGCTTCGACGAGATGGTCGCCGGCCTCGACCTCGACACCCCCGACCAGGAGCAGCAGTGACCGACCGCATCCCGCTGGACCACCTCACCAGCGACCAGTACGACGAACTGTGCGCCGACCTCGACCGGTACGAGGAACTCCAAGGCGACATGAACGAGCGCGCCATCGACCTCACACGGCGCGCCGAACTCGCCGAGGCCGCCGTCGCCCGGGTGCGCGCCCTGCACTACCAGGACGGCGACTACTGCGCGATCTGCACCACGGACTTCGGCCGCCTGTCCGCGCCCTGGCCCTGCCCCACCATCCGCGCCCTCGACGAGCCCGCGCCGGCCACGGCAGCGACCCGAGCGACCGAGGCTCGGAAGTGATCCGCGACCCCGACGCCCTCCGCGTCGTCTGGCTGTTCGGCCGCCCCTACTGGTGGGACCGACTCCCCGACGGCCGCCTCACCCTCACCCCCGCCAACTGGATCAAGGAGCAGTGGTGAAGCTGTACTTCGTCCGCGTCGACCCCGTCCAGGAGATCGCCGCCGAGCCCGGCACTCTCGACCTGCTCCGCGACATCCTCCGGCCCAAGGACCACGAGCCCCGCGCTGACCCCGAGCTGCTCGCAGCCGCCCGCCTCACCGGCTGGCCCCTCGTCTCCGACCACACCATCGAGCCCGGCGTCGTCCACTGCCGCCCCACCCCCGGAGCGCCCCCGCCGCTGAGCGTCGAGGAGATCACCGAGTACATGCGGGCGCTCATGCCCGCCACGAGCAAGGAGCAGTAGCCCATGGCCGTCCACCCCGTCCGCAGCCGCAGCCACGGCAGCAGCGACGTACCCACCGAATACGTCATCGCCTACATCACCCTCGCCCTCATCGCCTGGATCATCGCCGCCGTCGCCGTCGCCCGGTACGAGGCAGCCGACGAGCACCGCGGCGACGGACCCCCGCCCCCGCCGAACAAGGAGCAGCTCATCAGCGGCGTGATGATGGGCGCCTGCGCCGCCGTCGTGTGGCCCCTCAGCCTCGCCGCGGTCGGCGTGTGGCAACTCGTCCGACGCCTCACCCAGCCCCAGCCGACCGCGGCTGAGGAGACCCCCGGTGCCTGACCTGCACGGCTGGATCACCCAGCAGATCGACGCGGCTGGTTGCTGGCTCGCCGGACACCGCTGCCCCCTCGCAGCCGAACTGCTGTGGCGCGCCTGCCGCATGTGGTGAGCAGCCCGCCCCAGCTTGACCGGCGTGGCATCCTGGACCCCGGCAACGCTCGTCTGCCCGTGGGAAACCCGGGCACCGGAGACGAGGCCGGCACAGCCGAGCGGGCCACACGGCATGACGCGAACGCCGGAGCCGCAAGTCGGCCAAGGTCTCTCGGGGCACGCGCACCGAGCGCCCCGCCCCACCCCGAGGCGGGGCGTTCGCGCGTTCAGACAGCAAGGCGGCCCGCCGCCCCGTACCCCCGGGACAGCGGGCCGATGCGCCTCCGAGGGCGCCCCCTTCGCGGGGACCACGACCATACGCCCGGACACGCCTGACCGAAAGATGTCGGCACCATTGACCTGAAACCGTCGCACGCGCAGCCTGGACACCCACGCACCAGGGAGGCACCCGTGCTCGACCCCAAGTACCGCATGGTCACCCACGAGGACGAAGACCGCCGCGTCACCGCCATCATCGAACGCACCCCGGACAACGAACAGAAGACCGACGCCGAGATCGTGGCTCGCTTCGACGAGTGGCAGCGCAAGCAGCGCCCGGCCGCCGACGACGGGCAGTGACGCATGGACCTCTCGTTCAACACGTTCCTGCACCAGACCAAGCCCGGCCCGCAAGAACCATGCCCTACGTGTCGCTGCTGGGGCCTCCGCCGCTACGCCGAACCCACCGACCCGGACAACGAGAAGGTCATCTGCACGAACCGCGAATGCCCCGACTCGCCCTTCTACCCCATCGACGAGCAGCCGTAAGGCTCAGTGCTCCCACACGTCCGGCCCGCCGCCCCGCCACTCGATCCACTCCGCCCGCGCCACATCCAACTCGTCGACACGCACCCTGCGGCCGCCCTGCTCGTCGGGCGGGTACACGATCACCGTGGGCATGAGGCCAGCCTCACCCAGCACCAGCCACACGGCATCCCGGGAGCGGCTTGACGGGCGTGCGACGCTGATCCTGCCGCCCGGGTCGTCCTGCTCTGCCGACCGGGCGGTGCTACTCAGCACAGCGCCCCCGGACCGAGTCACGACGGCCGGGGGCGCAGCTACGCGGTGAGGCTACGGCCGCCACTCCTCGCAGTAGCCGGGCCGGTCCACGTAGGGCAGGGCGAGGATCTGAAGCACGCCGTGCAGTACGTCGCGCTTATGAATGGCGGACGCCCGGTCCATCTCGGTCATGAACACGTCTTGGCCGCGGGCCTTCAACCGCTCACGGAGGGCTTCGAGTTCCTCCACCCTCTCGACGGTCTTGGTGTACCCCGTGAGCACCTGCCGCTTGGCGTCGATCTCGCGCAACACCCGCGCCGGATCATGGGTGGCGATGTGCACGGCGTCGTTCCACACGTTCCGCGTCTCGTCCCACGACTCCTGACTCATGGACGGCAGCCACGCCCGAAGTTCGGTGTCGTTGCGCTCCCCGGACAGAACGGTCGCGGTGTGCCCGTACTGCCCGAGGTGGGTGTCGTGCTGACGCCACGGGCCGGGCGTGGCCGCGCGTGCGATCCGCTCGTCCTCGTCGAGTTGCTCGCCCAGCCACCGCACCAACTCATCCATCCTGCGCCTCCTCCTGCCCCTTCTTCGACCGCGTTCCCCACGGTCCGGAGTGCCCACGCACGATGTCCTGCACCGTTCCGAGTGAGACGTCCAACGCAGCAGCGATCTTCCGGAACGATACGTTCTCCTCGCGCATCTTGAGCACGATCTCCCGCCGCTCCTCCCGGAGCTCAGGCTCCTTCTCCGTCTGCGCCTTCAGAAGCTCGCTGATGGCCCGCGCCCTCCGCACTGGGTCCTCGATAGCGCGCACTGCGTTCATGGCGTCGACCACCCTCTGAACCTCCTCGATCACACCCGGCCTCATCTCGTTCGGGCGGGTTGCTTCCCCTCAGCGTATGGCATGCCATACAGTGGCGGAAGCAGCCCAACGCTGCTGATGCACAAAGCCCCCGGCCCGGCGCTGCGAACGCCATATGGGCCGGGGGCGCCCACCTACAACACCACGAAGAGGCAGGCATGCCCGAGCGTACCGATCAACCCCAAGGCCAGCCCACCCCCCACACGGCACGCGGCTGCAACCTGTGCTCCAGCCTCCGCCACCCCGCGCAAGCCGCCCAAGGCCGGGCCCTCACCGCCCATCTCGCCGAGCACCCCTTCCCGCAGCAGGGGACCGGCCGATGAGCAGCGAGCAGCAGGACCTCACGCCGCAGCCGAACCGGATCCTCGCCGAGCCCGCCACGCCGGAGAACTGCGCCGCCGACTACGCCCAAGGCGCCGACATCCGCGACCGCATGGACCAGCAGGACCGGCACCACCGCTGACACCCCAGACCACCGGGCGCGGCCGTCCCCCGTCCCGCGCCCGGCACCAGCCACCCCAACGTGAGAGGAGCCCGAGATGGGCTGGAAGCAGGACCGCGCCGAGATCAAGCGGCTGATGGCTGCGCGTCCCGACCCGAACGGCAGGAACGACTGCGACTCGCAGGAATCCCGCGCCGTCAACGCCGAGCTCGACCGCAAGCTCCGCGAGCAGCCTGTGTGGCGCCGCGCCCGCGTGCTCTACGAAGACTGACCGGCTGCCCGCGTCGCCCGGACCCGCGCCGGGCGGCAAGGAGAACCGGCCAGCCCGCCCCGACCGCCACCCAGGAGCAGCCATGCGACGCCGCCCCGACCACCTGATCCGCAACCTGTTCATCGCCAGCCTGATCATCCTCGCCGGCATGCACCCCGAGGCCACCGCCCACCTGGCGCAGCTCGGTACCGCGCTGCTCCTCGGCATCGTCACCGGCATCGCCCAAGCCGCCCAGCAGCAGCCCGAAGCCGCGCTCCTCACCGCCGGCGCCCTCTACATCGCCTATCAGATCCGCACCCACCGCCCCGCCCGAGCCCGCGCGCACGCCTGACCGGAAGGAATTCGATCCCATGTTCGCCGCATTCAAGGCCCGCCAGCGCCACAACAAGCTCATGCGCGCCGCCCACCACCTCCTCCGCGAGGCCTTCATCAGCGCCAACCGCGAACCCGCCCACGTCACCGCCGCGCACCTGGCCGCCTACACCTTCGGCCAGTACCGCATCGAACTCGACCACGAGGAGGCGCAGCGGTTCCTCGACGCCGCGCGCATCGCCCGCGGCGAACCCACCCCCGACCAGCCCTACGCCTGACCCGGAGACCCCCGATGCCCAGCCTGTTCCGCCGCCACCCGACCCGCACCATCACCGAAACCGTCAACGGCATCCCCGTCGACTACGACATCCCCGACACCACCCCGCCCGCGCCCCGGCTGCCGTTCAACCTCGACAGCCTCCTCCGCAAGGCCCTGTTCACCGCCGCCATCCTCATGACCATCGGCGCCATCGTCTGGGGCACCGTCGCCATCGGCAGCATGCTCGGCATCCTCGCCCCGAGCTGGGCCGCCTACCTCGTCGCCGGAGTGTTCGACGCCGGATGGGCCGCCTGCCTCGTCGCCGAATGGCTCCTCCGCTACGACACCAAGCGCGCCGCACTCCCGCGCAACGCCGGACTCGCCATGCTCGCCGTGTCCGTCGCCGCGATCATCCTTCACGGCCACCGCGACGACGCGCTCCTCGTCGGCATCGTCGGCGCCCTCGTCTCCGTCGCCGCGAAAGGCGTGTGGGCGATCGGCATGCATACCATCCGCATCAAGCTCGACCCCAAGTACGAGGCCTACCTCCGCGCCCTGCAGCAGCAGGCCGGCACCGAGATGGCCCTCGCCCTGGGGGAGCGGGACCGGCTCCTGTCCGAGGAACGCACCGTCGGTGTCCGGCTCGCGCTGGAGGCCCGCCGCCCCACCGCCCCGCCCGTCGTCGAACCGGTGAACCGGCCCGCCGACCGGCCCGAACCGCGCCCGGTCCAGACCGTGGACCAGCCCGTTGAGCAGCTCGAACCCACCCCCGCCCCGGCCGTGGCCCAAGCTCCGGGCCGCGCCGTGGACCGGCCGGTCCAGCCCGAGGACCAGGTCGCCACGCTCCTCGCCAAGCTGCGCCGCGGCGACACCATCACCAAGCAGGACGCCGCCGACATCCTCGGCGTACCCCCGTCCACCGCATACCGGCGACTGACCGCCGCGAAGGACCAGCTCCGCCAGTACAACTGACCGCCCCGCCGCCGGCCCCCGCCACCACGGGGGCCGCCTCGTCTCGCCACGGAGCACCAGTGAAGATCAGCCGCGCCGACATCGCCGCCAGCCTGACCGCGCCGAGCATCGTCACCGGCGCCGCCCTCATCGCCGAGCTGCAGTACGGCACCGATGCGGCCGTCGTCGAGTTCGCTACCGCGGTCGCCACCGGCAATCTCGCCTGGACGTCGTTCGCGAAGAAGTGGTCACCCGCCCTGTCCTGGGGCGCCCTCGCCATGACCGGGGCGTTCACTCAGGCTGGCGTCACCACCGTCGGCGGGATAGGCCCCACCGCCTATGCGTGGCTCGTCGCCAGCGCGGCCGCGGTCGCCGCCCGGCTGGTGTACAAGCACCACACCCGGCACGACGACATGAAGCTGAACATGGACCAGACCCGGCTCAACACCGCGCTGATCCGGCAGCAGATGGCCCACCACGCCCTCGTCCAGCGGACCACCCCCGAACCGATCCAGGCCGGACCGAACCTCACCGGGCGGACCGTGGAAGAGACCAGGCTGCGGACCGTGGTCCACGAACTGTTCCAGACCGAACTGCCGGGCTGCACCGTGGAACGGACCAAGACCGGATGGACCGCCGTCCTCGACCTACCCGTGAACCTGGACCGGGCCAAGCTCCGTTCCGCGTGGGACCGCGTCGCCTCCGGCATGGGCGTGGCCGGGGAGTTCATGCTGGAAGACGGGGCGCTCACGAACCAGCTCATCGCCCGGTTCATCGACGGCGACCCCCTCTCCGCCGTGATCCCCTACGAGCGGACCACAGGCGCCCGGTTCACCGACCCAGTCCTGTTGGGCGTGGACCGGTTCCTGAACCCGGTCTGGCTGGACCTGGCCTACAACCACACGCTGGTCGCCGGGTCCAGCAAGTTCGGCAAGTCCACCCTGGTCCGGTCCATCGCGGTCCAGCTCGCCGACCGGCCCGACACCGTCCTCTACGGCATCGACCTCAAGCCCGGCGCACCCGAGCTCACCCCCATGCTGCCGCTCCTCCAGGACCTCGCCGCCACACCGGAGCAGGCGCACGCTCTCCTCGACTGGCTGCGGCAGGAACTCGACGAACGCGGCGAGATCCTCGCCGCCGCCGGTGACCAGGAGTGGGACCCCGCCAAGCACGGCCGCCCCGCGATCTGGGTCATCGAGGACGAGCTCGCCGAGTTGGTCCGCCAAGGCGACGTCGGCCCGTGGAAGAAGGACCCCGCGTCGAAGAAGCAGGAAGGCCTGCTCGCGCTGATGCGGTTCGCCGGCATGCACTTCCTCTCCGCGACCCAGCAGCCGTCCCGGAAGGTCTTCGGCGGCACCACGGACGCCCGCGGCAACTACGCGAACCGGCTGTCCACCCGCATGAACGACGCGGACCACAGGAGGTTCATTTTCGGCAACACCCCAGGTTGGGAGCCCGGCAAGCTGGACCAGCCCGGCAAGTTTTTGCTCCAGTCCCCGGTCCACCAGGTGGCGGCCCCGTACAAGGGCATGTGGCTGACGGGGGATGAGTTCAAGGCGGAGGTGGCGCGGATCGGGGCGACGACGGTGCGGGCGCCGGTGGGGAAGCGGCTGATCCTGCCGGTGGGCGGGGCGTCCAACCAGGAGAAGGTGAAGGCCGCGCTCGCGAAGTACGGCAACGCCACCCGCCGCGAGCTGGAGCAGGCGACGGACCTGGAGGAGCGGCAGGTGCTGAAGGCCATCGAAGGGCTCAAGCCGGAGGTCGAGCGGACGGACGCTGGCACGTGGCGTCTGGTGCCCGCGGAGGCGTGGGAAGCGCAGGCGGTATCCGTCCCCTGAACCGAGGGAATCAGCAGGTCAGAGCGCGTCTCGATGGGTCCCCTGCCCCGTTCCCTTACGTGGCCTCACGGCGCCCCCTGGGGGAGAGGGGTCCAGGCGGTAGGGGACCGGCCAGGGGACCCGCTGCCACGCCCCCAGAAGGCGAGTTGACAGCGCTGCGACACTGAGAATCGCGTCAGGCACCGCGCACCCGGCCCCACCGCATTCCCCCCAGGGCGGTGGGGCCGGCGCATGCCCGGGCTACCGGTCCGCCGGCTCCGGAGTGCGGGCTGCGGGTACGGCGCGGGCGACCCAGCCGCGGCCGGTGCTGTCGGAGGGGCGCATCGTCGGGCGGGCGCCGAGGAGTTCGCAGAGCCGGTCGAGCTCCCGCTGGCAGGCCTCTCGCGTGCCGCCGCGCACCATGTACACCACGTCGTCCATGCCCGCAGTGTCGCCGTTACCCGCTGGGCCCGGCTACCGGTTCGGGTGGATTCGGGTCACAGAACGGCGACAGCGCCTCCACGCCACCTCCACACGAGCGCATCATGCACCCCAGCACACACACCACCTGGGGGACCGATGCACCAACAGCCGTACCCACCGCCTCCGCCGCCTGGCCCGCCGCGCTGGGGCCGCTTCGCCGCATGGACTGGCGCGGCCGTCGTGGCTGCGTTCGCGATCGGCGGCGCCCTCGGCGTGTGGCTCGACGACGACACCACCACCGCGAACCCCAGCTCATGCAAGGCCGCGCTCACCGAGAACCTCCGCACAGCCACCGAGGCCGGCCCGGGCGGGCCAACCCTCCCCGCGCCGCCGGAGTGTGTGGGGGTGGACCAGGTGACTCTGGAGCGGATCACGGGTGAGGTGATCGCCGACTACTGGAAGAGTCCGGAGGCGGACAAGGCGGTCGAGGATGCGATGCGCCGGGCGATGGAGAGCGCCGCGGCCTCGCCGTGACGTCACCCGTTCGGGGGTAGTGACATGCGCGCCCGGTGGGGCGTAGCGTCGCGGGGAGCGGCGGTTGTGCGGGGAGTGAGCTGCGAGCTTCGATCCGTGCAACCGCCGCGCCCGTACAGCGAGAGGCCCCGCACCGGAGTTCCGGGCGGGGCCTTCGTCATGCCGCGGCTCAGGCGTTGCGCCGCGCCATCGCAGTGCGCGCGGGCAGGCTGCTCGTCTCGCACTCCAGGCACATGAAGCCGGCCGGCGGCGCGCCGTGGCAGGTGCGGCAGTCGGCGGGTGGCTGGAGCAACTCCTCCACGCCCAGGCCGAAGACGGCTGCCAGGGCGACGAGGTCGTCGACATCGACGTGCCGCTCCCCGGCGTCGATCGCACTCAGCCCGAGCGCAGGGATGGGCCGGCCGAGCTGCGCGAGGCGCTCCTCGACGTGCCGGTACCCCCAGCGGCGTTCCTCGCGGAGGCGGCGGACGTTGCGCCGCACGTTGTTCCCAGCCGGGCCGAGCGGGCCCGCCGCGCTCATGCGGTCTTCTCCTCGCTGCTCGCCGCGCGCTCGCTCGTGTCGGGCCGCTTGGGCATCCGCGCCCCGGGACGTCGTAGGTACCAGGCCACGAAGTCCCGCAGCACGGCGGAGCGGTCGGTGTCCTGCGGCACAGCCTCTCCGAACGCCTGCCACTCGTCGGCGTCGATGCGGAAGCGGCTGATGGGTGTCTTCGGCTGGTTGGGCATGCCGTCAGCCTATCGGGTGTAGCCACACTCGGACACCCCCAACCCCTTGCGGTGTGGCTACACCTCCGGCTAGGGTGTGGCTACACCGCAACCGAGGGGGACCCGATGAGGCACACCAACCGCGAGACCAGCACCACCACCCTCACCCGCCTCATCAAGGCCCTCGACGCCAAGCACCCCGTCACCATCACCTACGTCAAGGCCGACGGCAGCACCACGGTCCGCACGATCGAGGTGTACGACGTGGTGGTCAGTGCCGCCGGCGACATCGTCCTCAAGGCCATGGACCGCGAGACCGGGGAGTCCCGCTCCTTCCGCCTGGACCGGCTCGTCGCCTACACCGTCCACCGCAGCGAGTACACCGTCGCCCGCCCGGCCGCCGACGACAAGCCGGCCCGCCCCGCGCACGGCCTCGCCACCGTCACAGTGCTGTACCCCGTCGACTGCCCCGCCGTCGCCCGAGTTCAGCTGCTGGCTGACGCCCTCGCCGCCTAGGAGAACCCATGCCCGAAGCCGACCAGATCCGCGCCCGCCTCGACGCTCTCGCCGCCCAAGAGGCCGCCAACCCGTCCCCCGTCTGGGCGCCCATCGACCACCCCGGTCCGTGCCGACCGCCGTTCCTCGCGCGTACCCGGGACTGCGACTGCTCCCGCTGCTGTGCGGCCGCACCCCACGAGCCCGGCTGCTCGAAGCCCGACACCCCGCAGTGCACCTGTCCCGACGACGCCGAGTACCACCTGCCCGACTGCCCCGAGGTTGGAGGAGAGACCGATGACCGCTGAGTTCACCGCCGAAGAGATCCGCCTGTGCCACGAGGCGACGGAGTTCGACCACGAGTGCCCGGTGTGCACCGCCGTGGATGAGCGGCCGGACGAGGCGATCCCCGGCACCGACTACTGACCCCCGCCGTACCCTCAACCCACCGCCACCGAAAGGAACCCGCCCTCATGGCGTACCGCCTGATCGTCACCCGCCCCAACGGCACGCAGGCCCACTCCAGCACTGAGCCACTGCCGACCCGTCACGCCGTCGCCCTGTCGGCGCTGAAGGTGCTCGCCGCTCAGGACATCGCCTTCGGCCGGGCCGGACTGGTCTTCGGGCGTCAGCTCCGAGACGCCGCACTCGGCGAGACGGTTACGCACGCGGGCTACACCTTCCGCACCGAGCAGTTCTGACCGCGCCCGATCTGGACAACACGAAGGCCCGTCTCAACCCGCTACGCCAGCGGGGAGACGGGCCTCCGTCATGCGCGCCCACCGCAGAGCCGCCACCCCGGTTGCACGCATCGTTACCATCAAACCACGCCAACCAGTAACCAACGCCAGCCAACGCCGCCAGACGACCAGCAGAAGGGGGAGCGCCGTGGCCGCCGACGAACAGCCCGAACCAGGAAGCTCCCACGAGTACCTCGAACGCCCCCGCGACGGGAACGGCAAGTTCGCCCGGTCCATGGACAGCGTCCGCCGCGACGCCGCAGCCGCCGAATACTGGGCCGACAACCCCGGCACCACCTACCAGCAGATCGCCGACATGTTCGGCTACTACGACCGCTCCCAGGCGTGGCGCGGCATCCAATCCGCCAAGCGCGACGTCGCCCTGCCGGCCGTGACCAAGCTGCGGCAGACCGAGTCCGAACAGCTCGACGCCCTCTACCTCATGGCCATGGAGATCATCGAGCGGAACCACGTCATGGTCTCCCACGGGCGAGTCGTCTGCGGCGACGACGGCCAGCCGCTCCCGGACGACGGCCCGCGCCTCCAGGCCATCCAGACCGCGCTCCGCATCCGCGACCAGTACCAGAACCTGCACGGCCTCAAGCAGCCCGCCAAGGTCGAGCACTCAGGTGGCGTGCGGTACGAAGTCGTCGGAGTCGACGCCGAAGACCTCACATGACCACCGCGGTCGACGACGACGTCATCGTCCGCTACGAGCCCCGCGGCGCAGCCCGGCAGCTCTTCAAGACTCGGGACTCCGAGGTCGTGATGGCCGGGCCGGCCGGGACCGGGAAGAGCCTAGCTTCGCTGTTCCGTGTGCATTTGGCGGCGCTACACAACCCGAACATCCGCTGTCTCGTCGTCCGCAAGACCGCAGTGTCGCTCACCTCTACAACGCTGGTCACGTTCGAGAAGAAGGTCGCGGCGGACGCGCTCGCTCGTGGCATCGTCACCTGGTTCGGTGGCAGCTCCCGCGAAGCCGCGTGCTACCGCTACTCCAACGGCAGCGTGATCGTCGTCGGCGGCATGGACAAGCCCGAGAAGATCATGTCTGCCGAGTACGACCTCGTGTTCGCGGACGAGGCCACTGAGCTCACCATCGACGACTGGGAAGCCATCGCCACCCGCCTCCGCAACGGCGTCCTCTCGTGGCAGCAGCAGATCGCCGCCTGCAACCCCGCCCACCCCGCGCACTGGCTTAAGCAGCGCTGCGACCAGGGCGAAGCCACGATGCTCACCTCCCGCCACCGCGACAACCCCGCCTACGTGAACGCCGACGGCACCTACACGCCCAAGGGCCGGGACTACTTCGCGAAGCTCAACAAGCTCACCGGCGTCCGCAAGTCGCGCCTGCTGCAAGGCCAGTGGGCCGCAGCCGAAGGGCAGATCTACGAGACGTGGGACGACGCTGTACACCTCATCGATCCGTTCACCATCCCCGACAGTTGGACACGCTGGTGGACGGTGGACTTCGGCTTCACCAACCCGTTCGTCCTCCAGTGCTGGGCCGAGGACGACGACGGCCGGCTCTACCTGTACCGGGAGATCTACCGCACCAAGCGGCTCGTCGAGGACCACGCGAAGCACATCCTGCGCCTGCTGCGCCGCTGCGTTGAGTGCTGCGACTCCAAGGGCAGCGACCACGACTGCCACGACTGCAAACACTGCACCCTGGAGTGGACCGAGCCCCGGCCGCGCTCGGTGATCTGCGACCACGACGCCGAAGACCGGGCCACCCTGGAGAAGCACCTCGGCATGGGGACGGCGGCCGCAACGAAGACCGTGTCGGACGGCATCCAAGCCGTGCAGTCCCGCCTCAAGGTGCAGGGGGACGGCAAGCCCAGGCTGTTCGTCGTGCGCGGCGCGCTGGTTGAACGAGACCCGCTCCTCGAAGAAGCGTCGCTCCCGATGTCCACGACGGACGAGATCGGCGGCTACGTCTGGGCCGTGAAGCCCGGCAACGCCGGCGGTCTCAAGGAGGAGCCGGTGAAAAAGGACGACCACGGCTGTGACGCCCTGCGCTACATGGTCGCCGCGCGGGACCTCGGTGGCCGCCCGCGGGTGCGTGGCTGGCTGTGAGACTGTCGTGACCCTACAAGCCGCCACCGAGGGGACAAGGTTGCCGTGAAGAACGTGAAGGGCCAGATCAGGGCCAGTGTGCGCAGGTGGATGCAGAGCCTGAATAGGAGTATGCCGATCCTGCTTGACATGACTGGGATCATTCTCCTGTCGGGGTTCACCATGGCCCAGGCCGTAGCGGCGTGGAGTGTCGTCGTCGGCGGATGGGTCCTTGGCTTCGGCGTACTGGCGATCAACCGGGTGCACTTCGGCGACTGACATGAGGAGGGGTGTTGGCCAGAACCCTCCTCGGCGCACTGTCGAACGCGGCGCGCACGGCCACCCCGCCCGTCCCCTTCGCCTCCCGCGCCCAGTCCCACGGCCGCTTCTTCGGCAGCAACCGGTCTGCCGAGGGCCAGATGCGCGCCATGTCCGCCGTCTCCACGCTCTTCGCGATCGTCGACCGCACGTCGAACGCCACCGCCCTGGTGGACTGGAAGCTGTACCGGAAGTCCAAGAGCGGCAAGGTCGAGGACCGTGTCGAGGTCACCTCCCACGCCGCCCTCGACCTGTGGAACAAGCCCAACCCCTTCATGCCGCGGCAGGAGTTCGTCGAGTCCTCCACGCAGCACTACGACCTCACCGGCGAGACCTGGTGGGTCATCGCCCGCGCCCCAGGCTTCAACCTGCCGCTGGAGATGTGGCCCGTCCGCCCCGACCGCATCACCCCCGTCCCCGACCCCGAGACGTTCCTCAAGGGCTACGTCTACACGTCGCCCGACGGGGAGCAGATCCCGCTGGAGCTCGACGAGGTCATCCAGCTGCGCCGGCCGAACCCGCTCGACCCGTACCGCGGGCTGTCGCCGGTGCTGTCGATCCTCCCGGACCTGGACACGAGCCGGTACGCGGCCGAGTGGTCGCGGGCGTTCTTCATCAACAGCGCCCAGCCGGGCGGGATCATCGAGGTGCCCGTGCACCTCGGTGACACCGAGTGGGACGAGATGCGGGAGCGGTGGGCGGAGCAGCACAAGGGCGTCAACAACGCGCACAAGGTCGCCATCGTCGAGCACGGCGCGAAGTGGGTCGACCGGACGATCTCGCAGAGGGACATGCAGTTCGTCGAGCTGCGCGGCGCGACCGCCGACCGGGTGCGCGAGGCGTACGGCATTTCCAAGTCGGCGATCGGTGACTTCGAAGACATCAACCGCGCGAGCGCCCTCGCGGCGAAGTCGTGGTTCGCGGAGCAGCAGACCATCCCGCGCCTGGAGCGCATCAAGGCCGCGCTCAACCACGAGCTCCTGCCGATGTTCGGCGCGACCGCGCAGGGCCTGGAGTTCGACTACTGCGACCCCGTCCCCCCGGACCCGGAGACCGAAGCGCAGACGCTCACCGCCCGCGCCGAGGCCGCAGCCGCACTGCGCACCGCGGGCTGGGAGCCGGCCGGGATCCTCTCCGCGGTCGGCCTGCCCGAGATCCCGTACACCGGTGCTCCGGCTGCCGCGCCGACGTCGTGGGGCGAGACGGTCGCCGGGCTGCTGGGCGACGACTTCGAGAACGCGCAGCGGTGGGTTGTGGTCACGGAAGACGACGACGACCGGTGTGGGCCGTGCGCCGAACAGGACGGCCGGACGTACAAGAACCGCGCCCAGGCCTACAAGGACTACCCGGGCGGCTCGGGCTACGTGAAGTGCGTGGGCGCTGAGCACGGCAACGAATGCCGCTGCCGCGTGGTGAAGCGGGGACGCAAGGGAGAGGGCTCATGAACATCACGCTGCCCGGCAAGGCGGCCACCCTCATGGCCAGCCAGCGCGAGCAGGCGGAGAAGCAGCGCGCCAAGCTCGGCCTGGAGGCCCGCTCCTGGTACCGCATCAGCAACGCGGCCGACCCGGACGAGGCCGAGGTCATGATCTATGACGAGGTCGGTGGCTGGTTCGGCTGCACCGCCGACGACATGATCGCCGAGCTGAAGCAGATCACCGCGCCCCGCATGCGGGTCCGGATCAACTCGCCGGGCGGGTCGGTGTTCGAGGGCATCGCCATCGCCAACGCGTTGAGGGCACACCCCGCATCGGTGACGGTCCAGGTGGACAGCGTCGCCGCGTCGATCGCCTCCGTCATCGCCATGGCCGGAGACCGCATCGAGATGGCCCCCAACTCGATGATGATGATCCACGACGCGTCCGGCCTCTGCTACGGCAACGCCTCCGACATGGAGGAGATGGGTGAACTCCTCGACCTCATCAGCGACAACATCGCCGACGCCTACGCCAGCAGGGCGGGCGGCACCCGCGAGCAGTGGCGCGAGCGCATGCGCGCCGAGACCTGGTACCTCCCCGAGGACGCGGTCGACAACGGCCTCGCCGACGAAGCCGTCCAGGCCCCGAAGGCCGGCACGCCGACCGAGCCCGCCGAGGAGCCCGAGCCGGACATGGCCCGCGCCTGGGACCTCGCCGCCTACGGCTACCAGGGCCCGCGCCGCCACGAGCCGAAGGACGAGACGGAGCAGCCCACGTCGGTGACGCTGACGTTCAACGTCGGCGACGCCGTCGGCGAGCAGCTCCTCGCCGCTCTCCGCAAGGACGCCGAGCTCCGCGACACGGCCCCGCCCGTCGAGGCCGCGCCCGTCGCCGAGCCGGTCGCCGAGACCACGCCCGTTGAACCCGCCCCCGAGGAGCCGGCCGCCGTGCCGGAGCCGGAGGCGCCCGCCGCCGAACCCGTAGACGAGTGGGCGGCACTCACCGCTCACCTCACCCAGGACGACGCAGACACCTGGTCGGCGCTCGTCTCCAACCTGTTCGAGCCCGACACGTCGTCCCGCGCGGCGGCGGACGCCTAAGGAGGCACAGTGGCACCCACTACGACCGTCCCGCGCAACAGCGCCGAACTGGCGGAGATGCTCGCCGACCCGGCCAAGCGCAAGGAAGTCCTCGCGTCGCAGGACTCCCTCACCGAGTTCATCGACTCCTACGCGCAGGGCCAGCAGGGCGACGGCACCGACCTGAAGCGCATCGTCGACGAGCAGGTCCAGAAGGGCATGGCCGACTTCCTCCGGGAGAACGGCCAGGACATCAAGCGCCCCGACATGAGCGCCAAGACGGCCGACCCCTACGCGGCCGTCGACGCCACGCTCCAGGGCCGCGGCCTGTTCAACAAGGCAGCGGAGGGCTCGAAGCTCGACGGCCTGTACGCGAGCACCGGTGAGCTGTTCCGCAACATCGCCCGCCGCAACGAGCTGAACGCCGAGGACGCGGGCAAGCTCGCCTCGCTGAAGAACTACAGCAGCGACATCCCCTCGGACGGCGGCTACCTCATCCCGGAGACGCTGCGCTCCGAGCTGCTGCGGGTCTCGCTGGAGACCTCCGTGGTCCGGCCCCGTGCCCGCGTCATCCCCATGGAGACGCTGCGGGTCCCGTTCCCGGCGATCGACTCCACCACCAACGTCAACTCGGTGTACGGCGGCATCGTCGGCTACTGGACCGAGGAGTCCGGGCAGCTCACCGAGTCGCAGGCGAAGTTCTCCCGCATCGTCCTGGAGGCCCGCAAGCTCACCGGCTTCGCGAAGGTGCCGTCCGAGCTGATGCAGGACAGCCTCGTCTCCTTCGACGCGTTCATCGGGCAGATGTTCCCCGAGGCGCTGTCGTTCTTCGAGGACACCGCGTTCCTCACCGGCGACGGCGTCGGCAAGCCCCTCGGCGTCCTCAACGGCAACGCCGCCATCTCCGTCACCCGCACCACGTCCTCGCAGATCCAGTTCGCCGACGTCGTCGGCATGTACGCGCGGATGCTCCCGCAGTCCCTGTCCCGCGCCGTGTGGCTGGCCTCGCCGTCGGCGATCCCGCAGCTCGCGCAGCTCGCCATGACCCGCGGCACCGACGGCATCTCCGCCCCGCCCCTGTGGCTGTCCGGCGGCCAGGCCATCGACAACCTGCCCATGAGCATCCTCGGCCGCCCGGTCGTGATCACCGAGAAGGTCCCGGCGCTCGGCTCCGCGGGCGACCTGTCCCTCGTGGACTTCGGGTTCTACCTGATCGGTGACCGGCAGGCCATGCAGGCCCGCCAGTCCGAGGACAGGTACTTCGAGACCGACGAGATCGCGTTCCGCATCATCGAGCGCGTCGACGGCCGCCCCTGGCTGCAGTCCGCGATCACCCCCGCCAACGGCGGATCCACCCTGTCCCCGATCGTCAAGCTCGCCGCCTGACCCGGGCGCCGGAAAGGAATCACAGCCATGGCCATGGAAGCACTCGGGCGGCTCGTCGACGTCTGCGTCGGCGCGGTCCCCGTCGACATGTCCAGCGCCGCCGTCACCGGCAAGCGCGTCGCCCTGAAGGGCTGCGGCGGTCTGACGATCGTCGTCTTCAAGGGCGCCGGCACCGCCGGTGACGACCCGACGCTGACGCTGAAGCAGCACACCGCGAACACCGGCGGCACCACGTCGAACCTCGCGGTGATCGACCACTACTACCTCAAGTCGGCCACCACGCTGGCCGGTACGGAGGCATGGTCGAAGGTGACGCAGTCCGCGGCGGCGACGATCGCGGACCCGGGCGGGGCCGGTACGTCGGCGGAGTCGCAGCAGGTCATCGTCATCGAGGTCGATGCGGCGCAGCTGTCGGACGGCTACACGCACGTGTCGCTCGACGTGGCGGACGTGGGGACGAACGCGCAGCTCGGCGCGATCCTCTACCTCCGTCGTGACCTGCTGGTCGAGCGGGCCCCGGCCTCGCTGGCGGCGTCGCTGTGACGAGGGTCTGCCTGGACTGCACGGCCGCATACGCGGTGGGGGCGCCCCGGTGCCCCCACTGCGGGTCAGAGCGCGGCGCCGACGAAGGGTCGGCGGCGGCGCTCGGCATCCACGCTGGCAGGCCCATCGAGGAGGAGAACCACATGCCGAAGATCACCCGCCTGGGCGGGGCGAGCGTCGCGGGCGAGGAGCCCGTGCCGGTGGAAGGCGGTGAGGAGCCATCAGCTGGGAGCAGTGGCGAGACATCGTTCGAGAAGCCGTCGACTCCGCCCGAGACGAGCGAGACCGGCCCCCGGAAGCGTGCCCGGAAGACGGGGAGCCGCTCCGCGCAGGCCCGGACGGCGGGCTCTACTGCCCGTTCGACGGATGGCGGCCAGGCGGACGACGAGTCGGCGACCGACGACTCTGCTGACGCCTGACCAACCCGCACCAACACCACGAGAGGAGGTGAGGAGAGATGACCGAGCCCTGGTACGCGACGCGTGAGGACGTGATGCGCGCCCTAGACGTGAAGCTCACGGCGCGCAGCACGCGGCAGATCGACCGGGCGCTGCAGTCCGCGAGCCGCGACATCGACAGCCTGTGTCACCGCCGCTTCTACCCCGAGACGGCGACGCGCAGCTTCGACTGGCCCGGGTCGCAGTACCGGCCGTCATGGCGGCTGTGGCTCGACGACCAGGAACTCATCTCCCTCACCTCCATCACGTCCGGCGGCACGGCCATCAGCCCCGACGACGTGGTCCTGTACCCGCTGTCGGGGGCGCCCTACAGCCGTGTCGAGACCAACCTCGGCACCTCGGCCGCGTGGGGCGGCGGCGACACCCACCAGGCCGACGTCACCATCACCGGCCTGTGGGGCTACCGCCTCGACGAAACCACGGTCGGCGCGCTCGCCGCAGACGTCGCCTCGACCACCGCCACCACGATCACCGTGAACGGCCCGGCCTCCGCCGAACTCGGCGTCGGCAGCATTCTCCGCATCGACGACGAGCGGATGATCGTCACCGGGCGCAGCATGGTCGACACCGGCCAGGGCTTCGGTGACTCCATGACCGCAGCCAAGAACGACGTCTCCATCGGCGCCGCCGACGGCACCGCCTACGCCGTCGACGAGGTCATCCTCCGCGACTCGGAGCGGATGCTCATCGTCGACATCGCCGGCAACACCCTCACCGTGGAGCGCGCGTGGGACGGCAGCGTCCTCGCCGCGCACACGGACTCCGCGATCTACGCACCCCGCGCGCTTACCGTCGTCCGGGGCGCCCTCGGCACTACCGCCACCACCCACGACAGTGCGGCGTCCGTGCGCCGTTGGAACCCGCCCGGTCTCGTCCGCGATCTCACCATCGCCGAGGCCCTCAACCGGGTCACCAACGAGCAGGCCGGATACGCCCGCACCCGCCGCACCAGCGGCGGCGGGGCCAGCACCGACCAGGCCCTCACCGCCCGCGACCTTCCCGCGCTACGGGAGCAGGTCTACAACGCGCACGGCCGTAAGGCCCGCCATCGGGGAGTGTGAGCGATGCCTGGCTTCGATGTGCGCGTCAACTCCCACGCCTCCGGGCCCTGGGCGTCCGGTAGGGCGGGCCGTGCGCTGCACGACTACGCAGACGACGTCGAGTACCAGGTGGCGCGTGAGGGCGAGCGGTTGGTGCATCAGCGGCTGCGGCAGGTGCTGCGGCACCCGACGGGCTACTACCAGTCGAAGATCAGCGTGGACCGCACCAGCGGCGGCCGGTACATGGTGCACGACCAGCGCATCGTCTACGGGCCGTGGTTGGAAGGAACGGGGAGCAGGAACAGCCCCGTCACGCGCTTCCCGGGCTACTTCACGTTCCGCCGGACGAAGCCGCTGCTGGACCGCAAGGCCCCGCAGATCGCCCGTGAACTGCTAGCCCGCTACCGGTCTAGGGGGCTGATCTGACATGGCCCTCGACATCCAGACCATCCTCGACGCAGTCGAAGACCACGCCTCCCGCAGCGGCTACTTCTCAGCGATCAATGGCCACGAGCCGAAGTCTCCGCCCACCAGCGGCATCACCTGCGCCGTGTGGGTGGAGCACATCGGACCCGCCCGCGGCGCGTCGGGCCTCGACTCCACCACCGCCAGGCTCGCGCTGTACGTGCGCCTGTACTCCGCGCTGGTGCAACAGCCGGTCGACGCTATCGACCCGGACCTGATGACAGCCCTGGACGCCCTCATGGGCGCCTACACGAACGACTTCACCCTCGGCGGCCTGGTCCGCAACGTCGACGTTCGCGGCCAGCATGGCGACCCGCTGTCGGCGCGCGCCGGCTACCTCGCCGAGGGCGGTGCGGAGTACCGGGTTATGACGATCACCCTCCCGCTCATCGTGAACGATCTCTGGACGGAGGCCCCGTAGTGGCAAAGCAAAGCGGGCTTGGTGACAACCTCTACCTGTCCGGCTATGACCTCTCCGGCGATATCCAAGCCGTCGGCAACATCGGCGGCGGCCCCGCCGCCTTGGAGTTCACCGGCATCAACAAGTCCGCCCACGAACGCAAGGGCGGGCGTCTCGACGGCCGGCTGCAGATGACGACCTACTTCAACCCGGGCGTGGAGGCGGACGCGGCGCACGGGATCTTGAAGGCTCTGCCGCGCACGGACGTGATCGCCTCGTACTTCCGGGGCACGACGCTGGGCGGCCCGTCGGCGAACATCGTCGCGAAGCAGATCGGCTACGACGGCAGCCGCGGGGACGACGGGCAGTTCACGTTCTCTGTCGAGGCCCAGTCGAACAGCTACACGCTGGAGTGGGGCCGGTCGCTGACCGCGGGCAAGCGCACGGACACCACGGCCACCAACGGCAGCAGCGTCGACTTCGGCACCGGGCCGACGACGTTCGGGCTTCAGGCGTACCTGCACGTGTTCGCGTTTACCGGCACCAGCGTCACGGTGAAGCTCCAGGAGTCCTCGGACAACGGGGCAGGGGACGCGTGGGCGGACGTCACGGGCGGCGCCTTCACCGCGGCCACCGGTGTGACGTCGCAGCGCATCGAGACCGCGCGCGGCCAGACCGTCGAGCGCTACCTCCGGGTGGTCACCACCGGCACCTTCACCAACGCGGTGTTCGCCGTGTCGGTGATCCGTAACGACGTGGCGGTGACGTTCTGATGCAGCGACCCGTGAACCGCATCGACCCGGCCCTGCCGGTGCAGGCGTACCAGACGTACCAGATCACCAGCCCGCGCGACACGAGCGTCGTGGCGGCGTGCGAGCAGGTCGGCTGCCCGCAGTGGCGGCACGGCTGGGACTCCGTCATCGACGAGCGCACGGAACTCGGCGCCACGCAGGCCCAGTACATCCGGACCCAGGCACGGCGCACGTTCCGCGAGCTGAAGACCGAGGCCGGCCTCACGGTGTTCCGCTTCGAGTCCGGGCAGCGCTGCTTCGCGGAACACCGGACGCGGCCCGAGATCTACCTCGTCCGCGACGGCGACTGGCGCGGCAACCCGACCGGCCGGAAGCGGCAGCACACCCGGGCCGCGGACTGGGTTGAGGACATGGCGGAGAACCAGCTCCGGCTCGTCGAGAACCAGCGGAAGGGATGAGCGATGCGCGACATCCGCCATCACGTTCGCCTGACGATCGACGGCGAGGACTTCTCGTCTGAGTGCGAGGAGGTCGAGTTCGGCACCCCGCGGGTCGTCTACGAGGAGAACGACGGTTGCAACCGCGTGCTCTTCGTGGGCCCCGCTGGCTTCCAGCTCACCCTGATCAACCCGACTGACCGGGCGCGCGCCCTGGTGGACGACGGGCGCACCACGCGCACCGTGAAGATCACGGCGGCGGGCCACTCCATCACGCACCGCACGCGATTCCACAAGGAATGGACCACGACGGACGGCACACGCAAGGTCTTCGGCTCCCTCGCCTGGGACCGCGACCGTGACGCCCAGTGGGTCGACGAACCGCAGCTCGCGCAGGCGTAGCTCCGAACAGAAGGGAACACGGCCATGGCCAAAGAGTCCGGCCTCGGATGGACGACCTGCTCCGTCGACGACGCGAGCGGCACCGCCCGAGCCATCAAGAACGACATCACCAACCTCCAGTTCGCCACCCCGCGCGGCGTGCAGGACGTGACGGGCATCGACAAGAGCGCGTACGAGCGGCTCCTGCTGCTCGCCGACTTCTCGATCACGCTGAACGGCGTCTTCAACGACGCAACGGGCCAGGCGCACGACGTGTTCAAGACCGTGCCCAGCACGAGCGTGGCGCGCACCGTCACCCTCACCGTGTCGGGCCAGACCCTCGCGAACGAGTGCCTCTTCACCGACTACCCGCTGACCCGCGGCGACGACGGCGCGCTCACCTTCTCCGCGCCCGGCGTCCTCAGCGACGGCACCGTCCCGACCTGGGCCTGAGGGGAGGCACGCATGGGATACCGACCGAAGCGGAAGATCTACACGCTCGACTTCACCAGCACCGAGTACGAGGGCCTTGAGGCCAGCGTGCGCGCTCTCACCGTCGGAGAGGAACTCGAACTCAACGAGATGGAGTTCACCCCCGACCAGGTGGTCAAGGCGCTCGTGCAGCGCCTCGTCTCGTGGAACGTCGAGGACGAGCAGGGGCAGCCGGTACCGACCTCGTACGAGGGCGTGTGCACGCAGGACGGCGGCATGGTCCTCGCCATCCTCAACGCGCTGCGACAGGTGAACAGCGGGGTCCCTGACCCTTTGCCGCAGAGCTCGCCCTCTGGCGAGCCGTCCCCGGCGGCGTCCATCCCGATGGAACCAAGGTCACCGAACCCGGAGAGCTCCGCCGTGCCCGCCTGATCCTCCGCCTCTGCGACCGCTTCCACTGCCTGCCCAGCCAGCTCCTCGACGAGCCGGCCGAGTTGCTGCGCCTCCTCATGATCGAGGAGCTCGGCTCGCCCGATACCCCGGAGGGAGGGGACCTCGATGGCTGACGACGTAACGATCACCGTGCACGTCCGGGACCTCACCGGGCCTGGCTTCAACTCCGTCAACCGCAACCTCAACCAGCTGCAGCGCCAGGCCAACAGCATGGGCGGCTCGCTGCGGATCGTCGGTGGCCAGCTCGACGACGTCGCCAGCGCAGCCTCGAACGCCGGCTCCTCGATGGGCGGCGGGGCTGGGCTGAAGGGCCAGTTGATCGGGGTCGCTGCTGCGGTGGGGGCGTCGTTGCTCCCGACGCTGGGGGCGTTGGCGCCGATGCTGACGGGTGTCGCCGCGGTGGGTGGTGGCGCGGCGCTGGCGATGGACGACCTGAAGAAGAAGGCGAAGGAGCTCAAGCCGGCGTTCGAGGACTGGAAGAAGGCGGCGGAGAAGACCGTCGCCCCGCACACGGAGAAGGCCGTCAAGTCCCTGAAGGGCGCGATGGCGGACCTCACTCCGGTCATCGAGACCGGGGCGGACACCTTCGGCCGGATCACGGAGAAGGCCGCGAAGTTCGCGGACAGCCCCGCGTTCAAGGGGGCACTGGCGAAGAACGCCGAGATGGGCTCGAAGTGGGTCGAGGAGTTCGCCGGGAGCGTCGGCACCTTCACCCAGAGCTTCCTCGACTTCGGCTCCAAGTCGCAGCCGGCGCTCGACGCCTGGGACAGCTTGCTCGGCGGCCTGTTGGACACGGGCCTGCCGGGGATGTTCGAGGGCCTGGAGCAGGGGATCTCTGGTTCGTCGGAGATGCTCGGCGGTTTCGCGTCGCTCCTGAACGACTCGCTGCTGCCGTCGCTGGGGAAGATCTCCGGCGCGTTCGCTGAGACTTTCGGCCCGCTGATGGGCGAGATGTTCCGCGGCCTAGGTCTGAGCATCGAGGGCTTCGCGGCGGTCTTCGAGGGCGTGTTGGAGGGCATCGAGCCCGCCATGCACGTGGCCGCCGACGTCTTCCGGGCATTCAATGAGATCGGGCAGATCGCGTTCTCTGTGGCGGGGGATCTCGCGAGTGTCCTCGGTGGCGCGCTGGTCGAGTCCCTGCTCGAAGTCGCGGGCGTTGACGTGTCCACCCTCGGCGAGGGATTCCGTGGCCTGTCGAACTGGGTGAAGGAGAACGAGACGGCCATCCGAGGCGCGTTCGTCCAGGTCGGCCAAGTGATCATCGACATGGTCAACACTGGCATCCAGTGGCTGCCGCTGCTCAGCGCGGGCTTCACCCTGATGGCGAAGACCGCGATCGACTCCGCCGACCTGGTGATCAGTGGTCTGGCGATGGCGTTCGGGAACATCCCGGGTATCGGCGAGGCGCTGAAAGCGTCGAACGAGCGGTTCGACGAGTGGGCCACGGGGGCGAAGGAGACCCTGGACGGGGTCAACGGCAAGATCGGCGAGTTCGCCACGACCGCCAACGAGAAGCTCGGCCGGGCGAAGCTGAAGTTGGACGTGAAGCAGGCCGAGGCGAATCTCAACAGCATCAAGGAGAAGCTGCAGGACAAGTCGCTTACCGCCGAGCGGAAGGCGAAGCTGTCCGCCGACAAGAGCCAGGCGGAGGCCGCGCTGCGGGACGCCCGTGGCAAGCTCGACGCCTACGACCGGAAGAAGGCCGAGGCCAGCATCACGGCCGACGCGCGGTCCTTCTTCGGCACCGCATCGAGGGTCAACGGCACACGCTTCCCGGGCAAGAAGGTGCCGGTCGGCGCCAACACCGGCTTCTTCAACGCCGCGGTCCGCGCGATCAGCGGCAGCGTCGTCGGCACCGCCTACATCAACGTCTACCAACGCCGCGTCGAGTCACAGAACCAGCCCAGGTTCCGGGCAATGGGCGGCCCCATCCGCCTCGCGGGCGGCGGCTCACCCGACGGCGGCCGCGTGGTCGGCCCCGGCAGCGAGACGTCCGACTCGATCCCGGCAATGCTCTCGGCCGGCGAGTACGTGATCCGTGCAGCGAGCGTGCGCCGGTACGGCGAGGGATTCATGGACGCCGTCAACCGCGGCACGCTCAAGGTCGCCGCGTTCGCGAAGGGCGGCAAGGTCTCAAAGCAGGCGAAGGCCGAAGCCGAGGCCCGCCGGGACGCGCGCGGGGATCTGACCATCAGCCACTTCGGGCAGATGGCCGGCTACCGGCGTAGCGAGTTTGGCTCGGCGCTCGCCAACCCGGCCTCGGTCAGCAGTCTCGTGAACGCCTTGAACCAGTGGCGCGGGATCATCATGAAGGCCACTCACGGCGGGCAGGAGCGCTCCCTGCTGCGCGCGCTCGACTCCACCGGGAAGAAGCTCCTCAGCTGGGAGAAGCAACTCGGCAAGGTGTCCGCGTCGCTGGAGAAGGCCAAGGCGAAGCTCGACAGCTTGAAGCAGGCCGCCGCGTCCCTGTCGGACTCGGTGAAGTCTGGGGTGCTGAACTCGGCGAGTATCACCCGTGGCGGTTCCGGCGACGCCCCGGTCACCGTGGCGTCCATCATGGGCGGTCTCACCGCCAGCCGAGACAAGGCGACCGCGTTCGCGAAGGCGTTGAAGGACCTCAAGAGCAAGGGCCTGTCCAGCAGCCTGCTGCAGCAGATCGCGGAGGCTGGCCCTGACAGCGGGCTGGACACGGCGGGTGCTCTGCTGCAGGCGTCTTCGTCGGAGATCGGCTCTCTCAATTCGTTGCAGTCGCAGATCAACTCGGCGGCTGGCTCGGCGGGGAAGACCACGGCGGATGCGGTGTTCGGGGCGGCGATCAAGGCGCAGCAGTTGCAGGTGAAGAAGCTGACCGACTCGCAGGAGAAGCTGGCCCGGTCGATGGACAAGCTGGCCCGCGCGATGGAGAAGCAGATCGAGAAGGCCTTCGGGAAGAAGGCCAGCGGCGGCATCATCGGCGCCGCGTCCGGCGGGGCCCGCGGCTCGTGGACGATGGTCGGCGAACACGAGCCCGAGCTCGTGAGGCTCCCCTTCGGGTCGCGCGTGTACTCCGGGCCGGACACCCGCCGCATGCAGCAGCAGGCATGGGCGTCGATGCTCAACACCCCTCGCGGCGGCGGCGCCCGGTACGCGCCGACTCCAGCTGCGGCAGCCGACGGTCAGCCACTGGTGATCCAGGTACGGATCGCAGACCGCGACTTCGGCGAGATCTGGGTGGATGCCGGCCGTAAGGCCGTGCGTGCCCGGGGGTCGATCGAGGCCACGCTCAAGCCGCCGCGCGGCAGGTAACTAGGAGAGGACAAAGAGTGCCGTACATCGTGTGGAATGGGGCGGCGCCGACTACGGCGGCCCAGGCGAGCGTCACGACGGGGACGAGCATCAAGACGATGCTCCAACTCGCCACGCCGTCGACGAGGCAGATTCAGCTGCTGGAGTGGGGCTTCTCCCTGGACGACCCGCCCGGCGCGGACGGTGTCATCGAGCTGCTGCAGACAGACGTGGCGGCCACCGTGACCGCGCACGTCAACGCCGGCGTGCAGAACCTCGACCCCAACGGCGCGAACACGCTGCTCACGCTGGGCACTTCGGCGACCGGCTACACGGCGACCGCGGAGGGCACCACCACGGCGTCCCGCGTCTTCGACACCGTGTCGCTGTCGTCGGTGTCCGGCGAATCGGGCCTGCAGTACGTGCGGCAGTGGATGCCCGACACCCGGCCCATCATCGCCGTGAGCCGGTTCCTCCGGGTCCGCGCGACCACCCCAACCACCGCCACCGACATGCGCTGCTGGGTGATCTTCCAGGAGGTGGGCTGACCGATGCCGATCGCCCCGCTCGTCGCCGCAGTCCGGCGCCGCCTCACCAACCTCCCCGGCCCGCTCAGGGGCAGCGGGGAGGCGTCGAACGACGAGCCGGTACAGGTCGAGCTGTTCATCGCGGGCGAGTGGGTCGACATCACCAACGGCGGATACGTCATGGTCCGCGACGACAGCGGCCAGATCCGCATCACCTACGGGATCCAAGGCGGCGAGGGTTCGCAAACGGACTCAGCGCAGGCAACCCTCCAGTTGAAGAACGGCGACGGCCGCTTCTCCCCGCGCAACCCCTCCGGCCCCTACTACGGCCTGATCGGCCGGAACACCCCGCTCCGGATCAGCGTGCCCGACGGCAACGGCGGCAAGTCCTACCGGATGTGGGGCGAGGTCACAGAGTGGGCCCCCAACTGGGACCCCACCGGCAACGACGTGTGGGTCGACGTCACCGACAAGGGCATCATGCAGCGCCTGGCGCAGGGGCCCGGGCCGGAGCGGTCGGTGATCTACTACGCGGTCACGGACCCGACGCCGTCGAACCTGGTGGCGTACTGGCCGTGTGAGGACGCAAGCGACGCAGTTCAGATCGCATCGGCGCTCGCCAACGGCAGCCCGATGACGTTCACCGTCGCTCCGCAGCTCGCCGCATCGACGCGCTTCGAGGCCAGCGATCCGCTGCCCGTGTTCACCGGCGCGGCGATGTCCGGCGGCGTCGCCAAGTACAGCAACACCACCGCCACCCAGGTCCGCTTCCTGCTGTACATCCCGCCCGAGGGAACCAGCGACCGCAAGGTCATCCTCCGCGTCTCCAACTTCGACGACATCACCGTCACACAGGCGATGGAGTGGGAACTCGTCTACAACACGACGGGCCGCAACCTCAGCCTCCAGCTCATGGACGGCGACGGCGCAAACTTCAACGACATCGCCGACACGCTGCCCGTCCCCGGCCGGCTCCTGCGGGTGTCGATCGAGGCGCAAGAGGTCGGCTCGAACACGAACTACACGCTGCGGCTCCTGGACCTGGTGTCGGGTGCGCAGAGCAGCGGGACGGGCACCAGGACCAGCGAGGGTCTCACCCGCGTCACCAAGATCTCGCCGTTCGTGCCGTCGATCTCTGTTGTCGGCCCGAACAACTCCACCGGCCTGACCGGCGGCGTCATCGGGCACATCACCGTCCAGAACGAAGTGACTGCGATCGATGACCTGGGCACCAGGCTGAACACCATCGGTGAGACCGCGGGCCGCCGCATTGAGCGGCTGTGTGGCGAGGAGGGCATCCCCTTCGAGTGGGTCGGCGACCTCGATGACACGGTTGCGCTGGGCGGGCAGCCGCGGCAGAACCCGCTGTCGCTGATGCAGGAGGCGTGTCTGGCCGACGGCGGGCTGCTGTACGAGACGCGCTCTGTGCTCGGTCTCGGCTACCGCACCCGCGCCTCGCTGTACAACCAGGACCCGGCGCTGACGCTGTCGTACACGGGCTACAACCTCGCCCAGGTGCCGGTCCCGGTGGAGGACGACCGGTACGTTCAGAACGTCCTCACGGTCACCGTGGGCGGCGTCAGCGCCACGTATGAGGAGACGGACGGCGCGCTCGGCACCGAGACTGTCGGCAAGTACGGCGAGACGTCCGGGCTCACCCTCAACCTCGCCACCACCGACCGGGCCACCATCCGTGATCACGCCGCATGGCGCGTCCACCTTGGCACCGTCGACGAGGAGCGCTTCCCCCGCATCAGCGTCAACCTCGCCCACAGCAGCATCACACCCGCGATGAAGCGGGCGATCCTCGCCCTGCGTCTCGGCGACCGCATCCAGGTGACCAGCCCACCCTCGTGGCTCGCCCCGGACACCATCGACCAACTCGTCCTCGGCATCGAGGAGACCATCACCCACTTCGAGCACCGGCTCACCTTCGCCTGCGCGCCGGCATCGCCGTACTCGTCGATCGGTGTCCTCGACGCGGCGGAGACGCGGATCGACACGGACGGCTCGGAGCTGGTGGCCGCGGTGTCGTCGGCGGCTACGTCGCTGACGGTGGTGCCGTCGGCGGGCGAGGTGACGCTGTGGACGACGAGCAGCGCGGACTGGCCGTTCGATGTGCGGGTGGGCGGCGAGGTGATGCGCGTGACCGGCGTATCCGACTGGCTCTCGGACACGTTCACCCGTTCCGTCTCCGGCAGCTGGGGCACCCCGGACACCGGCAGTACCTGGAGCACGGTCGGCGGCGGCTCGGCGTCGGACTACTCCGTCAACGGCTCGGTTGGCGTGCACACGCTGGCGACGCTCGACACGTCCCGACGCACCGCGGTGACCGCTGTCAGTCCGGACTTTGACCTGTACTGCGACATCACCACCTCGGCGCTGGCGACGGGCAGCAGCCTGTACGGCGCGGTCACGGGCCGCATGCAGGACTCCGGGAACATGTACACCGCCCGCCTGGAGTTCACCACGGGCAACGCGGTCCTGCTGGACGTGCGGCGCATCGTCGCCGACGTGCAGACCTCCCTGGGCTCATACACGGTCCCGGTCACGCACGCCGCCGGCCAGTTCGTCCGGGTCCGGTTCCGGGTGATCGGCAGCGCGGTGAAGGGTAAGGCGTGGCTGGCGACTGGGTTGGAGCCGCCGGAGTGGCACGTCGCGGCGACGGACTCTTCGTTCAGCGCGGCGTACTCGATCGGCACCCGCTCGATCCGCACCACCGGCAGCACCAACGCGGCGAGCGTGGCGATCCAGTACGACAACTTCCGCGTGATCAGCCCCCAGACGTTCACCGTGACCCGCAGCGTCAACGGCGTCGTCAAGGCGCACAGCGCGGGCGCTGACGTGCGTCTCGCCAACCCCACCATCCTCGCCCTGTAAGGAGAGGCAGCATGGCCGAGTACTACCCCCAGCCGGCGGCTGGACAGCGCGCGACTGCCGCCCTGCTGCGGAGCATGCTGCCGCAGGTGGCGCGGAAGACGGCGGACACGTCGCGGTCTGCGACGACCACTGCTACGGCGGATCCGCACCTCACGTTCGAGGTGGAGGCGAACGCGGTCTACGTGTGGGACGGGTGGGTCAAATATTTCGCTGACCCCGCCGCGGACCTGCTGATCGACTTCACTGTGCCGTCTGGGTCGCTCGGCGAGTGGCACATGGCCGCCCCGGGCTCCGGCACCGCGGCGTCCGGTACGACGGGCTACAGCCTCCGCATGGAGTCCAACGACGTCTCCCAGTCCCGCAACGCCTACGGCACGACGGACGCGGACATGGGCGCCATCCTCCACGGCACTCTCCGCGTCGGCTCCACGGCCGGCACGTTCTCTCTGGACTGGGCGCAGGCCGCATCGTCGGCTATCGCCGTGGTCCTTTACACCGACTCGTGGCTGCGTATGCAGCGCATCGCCTAAGGAGGCACCCATGGCCACTGTTGTGACTCGCAGGTATGAGTCGATGCAGTACGACGGCACGAACGGCACCGCGGTTGCGGAGTGGCTGGACGGCGCCTACACCATCTCTAGCGACACGGGCGTCCAGTTGATGCTGCTCAGCTCGGAGGGTTCGCGGAAGGTCATCCCGGCGGGGGGCTGGATGGTGCGGGACGCGTCACACGAACTGGTCTGGTACGGCACGGCCGCCGCATACGCCGTCCAGTGGACCGCTGTTGGGGGCGGCTGAGGTGGCCATACCACTGAGTGCGGACCGGCTGGTCTCGGCGCTCCGCGCGGAGGGTTGCACCGTCCACGAGGTTCCCGGATGGCGCGACCACAACCGCAACCACCGCGGCGCCTGGGGGCCAGTGCACGGCGTGATGGTCCACCACACCGTCACCGGACCCGGCACGGACGTCGTCGGCCTGATCTACAACGGGCACAGCGTGCTGCCTGGCCCGCTCGCGACCGGCTGCATCACCAAGGACGGCGTCGTCCACCTCACCGCCAACGGCCGCGCCAACCACGCCGGTGGCGGCGACGGGGCCGTGCTCCAGGCGGTGATCGACGAGTCCTACGGTGACCGCCCGCCAGCGCCGCAGAAGCACGACGGCTCTCCAGGCGCGGTCGACGGCAACGCCCGCTTCTACGGCTGGGAGTGCGAGAACGAGGGCGACGGCCGGGACCCGTGGCCCCGCGTCCAGTACGACGCCATTGTCCGGGCGACCGCGGCGATCTGCCGCGCGCACGGCTGGGGCCCCAAGTCCGGTATCGGCCATCTGGAGTGGTCGGACTGGAAGCCCGACCCGCGCGGCTTCGCCATGAAGGACTTCCGCGCGGCGGTTGCCGAGCGGCTGGCACACGAGCCGGGCTGGAACCCGGGTGAGGAGGACGACGTGGCTCTCACGGACGCGGACATCGAGAAGATCGCCCGGAAGGTGCTGACGCTGGACGGCGTCATCGTCAATGCGGTCAACGATCCGAACAACACGCACATCGCTCTCGCCAGCTCGGCGCGCAACATCGAGACCATCGTGCGCCGGGTTGAGGCCAAGGTCATCGGCCTGGGCGCTCCGACGGTGTCGGACGCACAGGTGACAGCACTGGCTGCTGCGATCGCCGCCGACTCGGCACTGGCGGATCGAATCGCGGAGAAGGTCGCCGTCAAGCTCGCAGCCCGCCTCGCCAACTAGTCCTCACAGAACAGGAGATCGACCATGAACAGTCTCTTCCCGTCCGTGATGCGCACCGTGGTGCCGCTGCTGGTCGGCTGGGTCCTGTCGGTCACGGGCGCACTGGGTATCGAGGCCGACTCGGTGGCCGTCGCTTCCGGGGTCACCGTGCTGGTGACCGGCGTCTACTACCTGGTGTTTCGGGCGCTGGAGCAGGTCGCGGCGCGTCTGGAGTGGGAGCCCGTGCGGGTCGCGGCGGGGCTGCTGCTGGGCTGGGCCCGGCCGCCGGCGTACGCGCCACCGACTGGCGCGGCGGTGAGGGAGTGACGCCGCCTGAGACGACTTCTGTCGCCGTCGAGCTGGCCAACCTGAGGAGCGATATCGGCAGCTTCGGCCGAGACCTCGGCGAGATCAAGACGTCCTGCGCTGTCCTCGTCGAACGTTCTGCCCGCACAGAGCAGGACGTGCGTGACCTCCGGCGCGAGTTGGAGGACGAGGTCAAGAGACTCCGCGAGGACGAGCTGAAGCCGCTGAAGGCCGACCTGGACGCGGTGAAGGGCCGCCAGTGGCCGCTTCAATCGATCGCCGGTCTGGCGTCCGTGACTGCGATCGGGCTGGGTATCTGGACGGCGGTCGGCCGGTGAATCCGGGCGACGCGGTCTGGGGCGGCCTGATCCTGGCCGGCGCGGCGTTCGAGGTGTACGCGCTGCGCAACGCCAGGGAGGGCGACACGCTCAGCGAGTCGACCCGCCGCTGGTTCCGGGTCCACACGAAGGCGGGCAAGGTGTTGTTCGTCGTCGGGTGGGTCGGGTTCAGCGTGTGGTTCCTTGATCACATAGTCGGCTGACCGGCCGCTCGGGGCCTCGTCCGCTACTGCGGGCGGGGCCCTCTGCCATGCTGAGGGCATGGACTTCGCAGACGCTGTGATCGCCAAGAACCTCGCGTTCGAGGATGCCAAGCAGCGCATCCTCGCCAGCGCCGACGAGGTGGCTGCTGAACTGACCGAAGCGCTGCTCCCCGAGGACCTGCGCGCTGCTGGTCTGCGCTTCGCCTTCGAGCTCGGCGATCCGCAGTAGCCGCTACGCAGCTTCGACGACGTCCCTGCGCTCGACCTGCTGCAGCTCGGCGAGGAGCCGCCAGTACGTGGCCCGCTGCTCGTCGTCCAGCTGCACCGCCGGGTGTCCACCTGGCCCGAGCCACAATTCGCGGATCGCCTGGTTCAACTCGGCAGCCGAACGCACGCCATCAGCGGTCACAAGATCGGGGGACATGCCACCAGCGTACGCGGCCCCTTCCGTCACAGACCCCCCACACGAGAACGGCCCCGCCCCTACCCTGGACAGTGCGACCCGTACCAGGAGAAGGGCGAGACCATGCCATCCGATGCTACCCCGGACCCCTACGCCGACCCGCTGAAGTTCGGCCAGCGGGTGCAGATCCTCCGCGAGCGCCGAGGCATGACCCAAGCGCAACTCGCCGACCTCGTCGGCCTGTCACCGCACACCCTCCGCAAGATCGAGAACGGGCAGCAGAAAGCCCCCGCCCTCGACATGGTGATGCGCATCGCCGAAGCCCTCCGGGTACGCGACCTCGCCGACCTCACCGGTCACCCGGAGACCCACGTGGACCTCTTCATCGGCCCCGGACACCCCCGCCTCGCCGCAGTCAAAGCCGCCATCGACAACTTCTCTCTTACGGCAGACACGGAGCCGCCGCCCGTGGCGCACCTAGAGGCCCGGCTCCATGCGGCATGGAAAGCCAGGCACGAGGCGCCGAACCACCGCGAGGTCATTGGCCGGCTGCTGCCCGACCTGCTCCGCGACGCTCAAGCCCTCGTCCGGCACGCAGACTCCGCAGCGGACCGGCGCGCAGCCCAGTCGCTCCTCGCCCAGACCTACAGCCTCAGCCAGTTCTTCATCGCCTACCAGCCCGACAGCAGTCTGCTGTGGCGGGTCGCCGAGCGAGGCATGGTCGCCGCCCAAGACTCCGGAGACCCCCACGCCATCGGCGTCGCCGCTTGGCTCCTCGCTCAAGCACACCGGGACTCCGGCGCACGGCACTTCGACGCCGCCGACGCCATCAACAGTGAAGCCGTGGGCTACCTCGCCCCCCTGCTCCCGGACGCCTCCGACGACGTCCTGGCCATCGCGGGCGCCTTGGAATTCGAGCTCGGCTACACGGCGGCCCGGCGCCGCGACACCGGCACCGCGTGGAGACACTGGGACAAGGCCCGCAAGATGGCGAAGCGGCTGCCCGCCGACTACTTCCACCCTGTCACCAGCTTCGGCAGGGCCATCATGGGCGCCCACGCCGTGACGGTGGCGGTGGAGCTGCACCAGGGCGGCGAGTCCGTCCGGCAGGCCGCGCAGGCCGACGAGAGCACCATCCAGTCCCGCCCCCGCCGCGCCCGCCACCGCATCGAGGAAGCCCGCGGCTACCAGCTCGACAACCAACCGGACGTCGCTATCGCGTCGCTGGAGAAGGCGTACGAGTCCGCGCCGGAGACGATCCGCTACAACGGCTACGCGCGGGCCATCCTGCTGGAGCAGGTGGAGTCGACCCAGGCGCCGCGCCGGCGGCGTGCGTCCGAACTGGCGGTGAAGGTGGGCATTTTGACAGCGTGAGGTACCGACCGGATTCCGGTCGGCGATACGTCTGAGGGGCCTCTACGGTCGTTGGTGTGAGACGGATCACCACGACCGTGGAGGCCTTCGTGGCAGGGGAGACACGCACCAGCAGCAGCGCTGACGTTGGCGCCCTGGCCCTGCTACCGATCCCCCGAACGTCCACGCTGACCGCGTTACAGGCCCGCGGCGCGGCCTGCGTCTGGTGCCAAACCCTCCTCACGATCGAGACCGCTGTCGACCTCGGCGAGCGGCCCGCGCCGGGCGGGGTGACTCTCTTCCCCCGCGGCTGCCCTGACTGCGTACGCGCTGCGGCGCTCCGCACGTATGGCGTGCACTCCGGCGCCTGCGAGCAGTGCGTCGACAACCCCATCGTGTGCGACACGCGTCGCGCTCTGCGCCGTCTCGCGCTGGAGGTGCACGGATGATCCTCGCCGAGACGCCCGAGCAGGCCGCCCTGTGGGACCACTGCCTGGCGTGCCCGACTTGCCGGGCTATCGACGCCCAGGGCGTGAACCTCAACCTCCCCTGCGAGACCGCCGTCCGCCTCACTGCGGAGTATCGGCAGGCGCGCCGCAGCACCTGATCGGCCCCAGACTCCCGCCCGAGCCGAGTTGACCTGGCAAGGCGCCCCGGCCCGGGCGGGCCATCCCCATCCGGCACAACCGAAGGAGATGACCGTGACGATACCTCCGGGCCCCATGGACCCGCCCGACAACCCGGCCGTGCCCGCTCTCGCGCGAATGCTCATCACCGACGAGCAGTTCGCCAGCGTCCGCAGCACCGTGATGGACGCCAACCCGGACATGAGCGAGGAGATGGCCGGCCGGATCGTCGACGAGGGCCTGAAGTTCGTGGCTGCCTGCGCAACCAGCCCCGGCTTAGGTCTGGCTCCGTCGCGGGTCGTGGATGAGGGCTGGCACGCTCTCATCCTCCACACCGCCATGTACGCCGACCTGTGCCAGGCCCTGGGCGGCTTCGTTCACCACTACCCGGGCTACGACCCCACCAACTACGACCCGCCCATCCTGGACCGGACCCGCGAGACCATCGCCGCGCTCGGCTGGGTAGCGGACCCGGAGCTGTGGGGCCCGCCGTCCGACGACACCCTCGTCTCGGTAGCCGCGAAATGCCAGCACGCCCCGGACTGCACAATCGTCGTCCAGCCAAAGCCCAAGCCGAAGCCGGGTTAGCCTGCCCGGGAAGGGAGGCCCGATGTCCGAGTGGATCGATCCGCGGTACGCGGAGATGGTCGCGGCGTGGAGGCGCACTCAGCAGCCCGAATCGCGTGACCCGCAGGAGCGGCCGGTGCGGGGGTTCGTCATCCCGCCCAAGGGCTGATGCTCCAGGAGCCCCGGCCGAACCCGGTCGGGGCTTCACCGCACGAGGTCGGCGAGCGGCACGCCGAGGGCGTCGGCGATGCGGAAGAGGTTGTCCAGCATCGGGGATGCGTGGGCCTGCTCGATGCGGTTGATGGTCTGCCGGTCCATGCCCGCGAGTTCGGCGAGCTTCTCCTGGGTGAGGTTGGCGTGTAAGCGGGCGTCGCGGATCCGGTCGCCGACTTGACGGCGGCGTTGGAGGATCCAGTCGGGGGGTGGGGCGGATGGCACTCGCCCACGCTTGCCCCTAAGTGATCTTGAGTCAGTATCGCGGACCGTACATTTTTCGATCTCGGGCGGGTAGCTGAGTGGCAGGTCAGCGCGATGCGTTAGTTGACAAGTGAACATCCTGTAACACGCGCGTAACAGAATGCGCTTACCGAGGCAGCGTCACCCCACAGACCCGGCATGGGCGCGCCGGCGCGGCCCGTGCCGGATGGGCCGTCCACCCGTCGCGAGCACCCCCTCGGCGATGGGTGGGCGGTCCCCAGGTCAAGAAAAAGCAAACTCACTCGAACGAGTGAACGATTGCCTCGTGACCTTTGTACGCTGCACGCGTTACAACAGGACAGCCAGGGCGGGGGATGGTCCCACCCCCCAGGTGGACCCCCCGCCCTGGTCTCAAAGGGATCGAGAAGACGGCCCCCGCGGATTCATCTGCGGGGGCCTTCGTCGTACTCGGACTGGGAGAGTGGGAGACGACTGGGAGATGATCACGTCGAGAGCGATCGAATCCCCACTAGTCTCATCTAGTTCCCTCTAAGTGCATCTAGCGAGAAATGGATCTCAGCCCCCGGGATCAGCCCGCCGACTCGGCCGCGTGCGGGCTCAGGGCACCCATGCTGACCAGGGCGATGATGAGGATGCCGAGCGCGATGCGGTAGTAGACGAACGGCATGAAGCTCTTGGTCGAGATGAACTTCATGAACCAGGCGATCACCGCGTACCCGACGACGAAGGCGATGATCGTCGCGAAGATCGTCGGGCCCCAGGAGACGTGGCCGCCCTCCGTCGCGTCCTTCAGCTCGAACAGGCCCGAGGCGAGCACCGCGGGGATGGCGAGCAGGAACGAGTAGCGGGCCGCGGCCTCGCGCTTGTAGCCCATGAACAGACCACCGCTGATGGTGGCGCCGGAGCGGGAGACGCCCGGGACGAGCGCCATGGCCTGGCAGGCGCCGTAGATCAGGCCGTCCCGCACACCCAGGTCCTCAAGGGCCTTGCGCTGCTTGGGCGCGCGATGCTTGCCGCCGCTCTCGTCGCGGGCCGCGAGCCGGTCGGCGACACCCAGGACGATGCCCATGACGATCAGCATCGTCGCGGTGATCCGCAGATCGCGGAACGGCCCCTCGATCTGGTCCTTCAGCGTCACGCCGAGCACACCGATCGGGATCGAGCCGACGATCACCAGCCAGCCCATCCGGGCGTCGGGGTCGCTGCGCAGCGACTTGTCGGTGAGGGAGCGCGCCCAGGCCGAGATGATCCGCCCGATGTCCTTGCGGAAGTAGATCAGCACGGCCGCCTCGGTGCCGATCTGCGTGATCGCCGTGAAGGCGGCGCCCGGGTCCTTCCAGTCCGCGAAGGCCGCCGTCAGCCGCAGGTGGGCGCTGGAGGAGACGGGGAGGAACTCGGTCAGCCCCTGGACGAGTCCGAGGATGAGTGATTCGAACCAAGACATGAGGTAGCGGAGTCCAAGTGCCGATCGTGGGACGGACGACGGGCACACCGGGCCGCCGTTGCGATGAACGGGGGATCATGTGTGCCGAGGGGGAAGCGTAGCGTCCCCGGAAGGCCGCCCGGACACAGGGGCTTGGAAGCGCTCGCCACCTGCGGGGATCAGGCCGTGGCCGGTCCGGTCACCGTCCAGCCGGGCGCCTGGGGGCGAGCCGTGAGGTCCTCGTGCCGCACCTCGTCGCCACAGGCGCGGCAGGTGACGGCCGGGGCGAGGGGCCGGCCGCAGGAGTGCTCCAGGACCATCGGGCGGTCGCCGTCGGGCCGCAGATGGCGGTCGCCCCACGCCATGAGGGTCATCAGCACCGGCTCCAGCTCCAGTCCCGCCGGCGTCGGCCGGTACTCGAAGCGCTGCGGGCGCTCGCTGTAGAGGTGCTTGGCCAGGATCCCGGCGTCGACGAGCCGGCGCAGCCGGGTGGCCAGGACGTCGCGTGGCGCGCCGATGTTGCGCACCAGCTGGTCGAACCGTCCGTTGCCCAGGCACACCTCCCGCAGCACGAGCAGGGAGTACTTCTCGCCGACGAGCGCGAGGGTGTCGGCGATGGAGCAGGGGCGCGGGTCCTTGGGGGCGGCCATGAGGCCCAGTGTAGGAGAGGGTTGGAATTTCCAACTCGTGGGGCTACGGTGAGTTCGGATTTCCTACTCACTGGTAGCCCGTGGAGGCCCGCACATGCGTGACGCAGTGATCGTCGAAGCCGTACGCACCCCGATCGGCAAGGGCAAGCCGAACGGCGCCCTGGCACACGTGCATCCCGTGGAGCTCCTCGCCCACACCCTGCGCGCCCTCGTCGAACGGTCCGGGGTCGACCCGGCGCTGATCGACGACGTCATCGGGGGCACCGTCGACCAGGTCGGCGAGCAGGCCATGAACACCACCCGCTACGCCGTGCTGTCCGCCGGGTTCCCCGAGTCGGTGCCCGCGACCACCGTGGACCGCCAGTGCGGCTCCTCCCAGCAGGCCGTGCACTTCGCGGCGCAGGGCGTGCTCTCGGGCGCGTACGACATGGTCGTGGCCTGCGGTGTGGAGTCGATGAGCCGGGTGCCGATGTGGTCGAACGTCCCCGAGGGAGCGGACCCCTTCGGCCCCGGGGTCGCCCGGCGCTACCCGGAGGGGCTCGTCCCGCAGGGGATCAGCGCCGAACTGATCGCCGCCAAGTGGTCGATCGGCCGTGAGCGGATGGACGCCTTCGCCGTCTCCTCGCACCACAAGGCCGCCGAGGCCTGGGAGAACGGCCTCTTCGACGCCGAGGTCGCGCCCCTGGAGGGCGTCGCGCGCGACGAGTGCGTACGCCCGGGCAGCACCCCCGGGATCCTCGCCGGCCTCAAGCCCGCCTACCACGACCCCGGCTTCGCCGAGCGCTTCCCGCAGATCGAGTGGAACGTCACGGCGGGCAACGCCAGCCCGATCAACGACGGGGCCTCGGCGGTCCTCATCACGTCGAGCGAGACGGCGGCCCGGCTCGGCCTGCGTCCGCTCGCCCGGCTGCACAGCTTCGCCGTCACCGGCTCCGACCCGCTGCTGATGCTCACGGGCGTCATCCCGGCGACCGAGAAGGTGCTGCGCCGGGCCTCACTCACCCTCGACGACATCGACCTGTTCGAGGTCAACGAGGCGTTCTCCAGTGTCGTACTGGCCTGGCAGCAGGAGACCGGCGCCGACCTCGCCCGGGTCAACGTGCACGGCGGGGCCATCGCGCTCGGGCACCCCCTCGGTGCGAGCGGCACCCGGCTGACGACGACACTGGTGCACGCGATGCGGCAACGAGGTGCCCGCTACGCGCTCCAGACCATGTGCGAGGCGGGCGGACTCGCCAACGCCATGGTGCTGGAGCGGGTGTGAGCCGGGTGTGACAAGGCGTCAGAGGCTGCGCAGCTGGTGCCGCTTGCGCCAGGCCACCACCACGCCCCCCAGGGCGGGCAGGGCGATGCACGCCATCGCGATCAGGAACGCCGGTGAGGTCGGGGTGGAGGCGCGGGCGCCCGCGACGGCGTAGGCGGCGGTGTTCGGGATCGAGCCGAGGCCCGTGGCCAGCAGGAACGGCAGCAGGCCCATGCGGGAGACCGAGGCGCAGTAGTTCGCGGCCCAGAAGGGCACGCCCGGGAACAAGCGCACCATCAGCATCGAGCGGAAGCCGTGCCGGCTGAGCTGGCCGTCCGCGGCCTTCAGCCAGCGCCCCCGCAGCAGCGGCCGCAGGGCGTCCTGGCCCAGCGCCCGGCCCAGGCAGAAGGCGATCCCGGCGCCGAGCACCGTGCCCGTCAGTGCCACGCCGAGGCCGAGCTGCGAACCGAACAGGGCGCCCGCAGCGAGGTTCAGCAGCGGCCTCGGCACGAACGCCACGGTGCACACGCCGTACGCGGCCGTGAACACCAAGGCCGCCGCCGCACCGCCGAGCTGTGGTGGCCAGCCCTCCGTCAGCAGCCGCTGCGGCTCGAACAGGAGCACCCCGCACGCGCCCGCGGCCAGCAGGACGACGAGCAGGGACAGGCGGGACCAGGGGGAGAGCAGAACTCTGGTGCAGCGAGCGGCGAAACGGGTCGGTACGGCGGGCGGGACGGTCGTTGCCGGGGGAACGGCGACGGCGAGCTCCGCGGCGGTGGCCCGGGGAGAGGCCGTGGCGGTGCCCCCAGAGCGGGTGGTGGCATCGAGCATCCGGTGACACTAACCGACAAATGTGTGTGATCGCCGTATGGTTCGTCTCACCGGCGTCACAGGACGCGGCCCGCGCGCCTGTGCGCCGGGCCGATGAAAACCGTTCGACGTGCGGTGAAGCGTCGGCAATGATCGAGGGCATGTTCCGGCACGCCTTCGCCCTCGCAGCATCCGTGGTCACGGATGCCCCGAAGGCTGCCGTCGTCGATCTCACGGCCGTCATGGACGGCGCCCGAAGCTGACCCTCTCCGGTTCGTCCGGCGGACCCCGCAAGGGGAGGGTCGGGCAGGTCCTCGGGGTCCCACTCTCTTCTTCGCCCATCAGACGCTTCGAGGTACGTCCATGTCCAAAACGGCTTATGTCCGCACGAAACCGCATCTCAACATCGGCACGATGGGTCATGTCGACCACGGCAAGACCACGTTGACGGCCGCCATCACCAAGGTCCTCGCCGACCGCGGCAGCGGCGCCTTCGTGCCGTTCGACCGGATCGACCGGGCGCCCGAGGAGGCGGCGCGCGGCATCACCATCAACATCGCGCACGTGGAGTACGAGACCGACACCCGGCACTACGCGCACGTCGACATGCCGGGCCACGCCGACTACGTCAAGAACATGGTCACCGGCGCCGCGCAGCTCGACGGGGCGATCCTGGTCGTCTCCGCGCTCGACGGGATCATGCCGCAGACGGCCGAACACGTCCTGCTCGCCCGCCAGGTGGGTGTCGACCACATCGTCGTCGCCCTCAACAAGGCCGACGCCGGGGACGAGGAACTGACCGACCTGGTCGAGCTGGAGGTCCGCGACCTGCTCACGGCCCACGGCTACGGCGGTGACTCCGTGCCGGTCGTACGGGTCTCCGGCCTGAAGGCCCTGGAGGGGGACCCGCGCTGGACCGCCTCCGTCGAGGCGCTGCTCGACGCGGTGGACACGTATGTGCCGATGCCGGAGCGGTACCTGGACGCGCCGTTCCTGCTGCCGGTGGAGAACGTGCTGACCATCACCGGGCGCGGGACCGTCGTGACCGGGGCGGTCGAGCGGGGCGTGGTGCGCGTCGGCGACCGCGTCGAGGTGCTCGGGGCCGGTGTCGAGACGGTGGTCACGGGGCTGGAGACCTTCGGCAAGCCGATGGAGGAGGCGCAGGCCGGGGACAACGTGGCGTTGCTGCTGCGGGGGGTTCCCCGGGACGCCGTGCGGCGGGGACACGTGGTCGCGGCGCCGGGGAGTGTGGTGCCGAGCCGGCGCTTCACGGCCCGGGTGTATGTGCTGTCCGCGCGTGAAGGCGGGCGTACGACGGCCGTCTCCAGCGGGTACCGGCCGCAGTTCTACCTCCGTACGGCGGATGTGGTGGGGGACGTCGACCTGGGTGACGTGGCTGTGGCTCGGCCCGGTGACACGGTCGTGATGACCGTGGAGCTGGGGCGGGACGTGCCGCTGGAGGCGGGGCTGGGATTCGCCATCCGCGAAGGCGGGCGGACCGTCGGTGCGGGGACGGTGACCGCGGTCGGTTGAGGCCGTGGGGGACTGCGGGGCCGTTGTGGCTGGTCGCGCAGTCCCCCGTGTCCCGGAGGGGCATCGCGGCGCGGGCACAATGAGAAGGTGAACGAGCCTGTACCCGTCGCCCGGTCCGTCGACCACGGGTTTGCCAAGCTGATGCCCGACGTCGACCGGGCCCGGGCCTGGTTGCTGACCGTGGACGGGGCGCCGCAGTCCTACGTCGACCTGGACGAACCCGGGCATCTGGAGTTCGAGTACACCCGGCGGCTCGGGCACGTCCTGGATGTCGTGGCCGAGCCGGGGCGGGCGCTGGACGTGGTGCATCTCGGGGGAGGGGCGCTCACCCTGCCGCGGTACCTCGCCGTGACCCGGCCGGGCTCGCGGCAGGACGTCGTCGAGGCCGACGGGGGGCTGCTGGAACTGGTGGCGGAGCATCTGCCGTTGCCGGAGGGCGCGGCCGTCGCCCTCCACACGGCGGACGCCCGGGCCTGGCTGGAGAGGGCCCCGGCGGACTCGGCGGACGTTCTCCTCGCGGACGTCTTCAGCGGGTCGCGGGTGCCGGCCCACCTCACCTCCGTCGCGTACGTCCGTGAGGTCGCGCGGGTGCTGCGGGGGAGCGGCTTCTACCTCGCCAACCTCCCCGACGCCGCGCCCTTCGCCTTCCTGCGGTCGCAACTCGCCACCCTGGCCACCGCTTTCGAGGAACTGGTGCTGATCGCCGAACCGGGGGTGCTGCGGGGGCGCCGGTTCGGGAACGCGGTGCTCGTCGCCGGGCACCGGCCGGTCGACGTCGCCGCCCTGACCCGCCTCACCGCCGCCGACGCCTTCCCCGCCCGGGTCGAACACGGGCCCGCCCTGCGGAGGTTCATCGGCGGCGCCCGGGCGGTGCGCGACGAGGACGCCGTCCCGTCACCCGAGCCGCCCGACGGGGCGTTCGGCATCGGCTGACGCGGGCCGCGTGCTCGCCGCCCTCCGCGAACAACAGCCGATGACGCGGCACTTGATGCCTGCGAAGCATCCCTGGCAGCACCGGTGACCGAGCTCCCGTGACGCGATGCTCCGGTGAGTCGGGCCCGCACCTGTCGCAGGGGCGGGCCCGTTCCGTTGGCCGGGTCGGCGGGGGGTCAGCCGCCCGTCGGCTCGCCGTGGAGGCGGACCGTGCTGAGGATCTTCATGATGGTCTTCTCGGGCACCTCGCCCTTGACGCCCTTGGCGCCGTAGAGGCTCCACGCGACGAAGTCACCGGCGGAGTTCTTGAAGCCGAACGTGATCGCCTTGCCGTCGCTCGCGCACTTGCCCTTGTCGGGTGTGTTCTCCGAGTGGGCCCGGGCGATGCTGCCCTTCACGCCCGAGGCGGTGGTGTAGGGCTCGGCCTTGTCGTCGGTCTTGACGCTCTTCTTGTCCGGCTGCGTGTAACCGCCGTACACCCACCAGGCCACCTGGTTCACGGCGACCTCGTCCGTGTCCTTGGCGCCGTCGGCTCCCTTGGTGCCCGCCCCGGCCAGGGACTCGGTCTCCGACCTGCCGTCCTTGTCCTCGTCGCTCGTGCACCACTTCGACTTGTAGAACGCCGGTGCCGACATGGTGATGAGCGGCTTGCCGTCGTCGGACTTCTCGTCCTCGAAGAAGACGGACGTGCCCGGGGAGGCCACTTCCCAGTCGGCGGGGACGTCGAAGGCCGTGCCCCACTTGGGGTTGATGACGACCTTCCAGCCCTTGACCGTCGGCTTGGCCTCCTCGCCGCCGCGCGGGTTGTCGCCGGTGGCGGGGGCGCTCGGCTCCTCGGCCGGCGCGCTCGACGCCGGCTTGTCGTTCTTGCCGCCCTTGCCACCGTCGGCCGTGTCGTCCTTGTCGCCGCCCAGCACCAGGAAGCCGGTGACACCGGCCGCCACGACCACCGCCGTGGCGGCGATGATCGCGACCAGCTTGGTCCGGTTGCCACCGCCACCGCCCTGCGGGGGTTGCGGCGCACCGGCCGGCCCCGGGGCTCCCCACTGCGGTTGCTGTGCATAGGGGTTGGGCTGCTGCTGGTATCCCGGCTGCTGGTAGGGATTCGGCTGCTGGTACCCCGGCTGCTGGTACGGGTTGTTCGCCTGCGGGTTCTGCTCGCCCCCGGGCTGCTGCTGTCCTGGCCACATGGGCAGTCACCCTAGCCGCGCCCCGGACACGATTCGGTCACCGCCCGTGGACGGAGACGTAGCAACCCGGAGACGGCGCGCTGCCGACGGTGTGGGGGCGCGCTGCCGACGGTCTGGGGGCGCACCGATGCGGCGGTCGTCACACCGGCCTGGTCAGCCGTCTCTACTCGTGAGTAACATTCGGGCATGAGCGCAGACCAGATGTCCATCGGCGAGATGCTCGCCGCCACGGTGCCCATGGCCCGGACCCTGAACCTCGAGTTCCTGGAGACCTCGCCGGAGCGGGCGGTGGTGTCGTTGCCGGACCAGGGCGAGTACCACAACCACGTGGGCGGTCCGCACGCCGGCGCGATGTTCACGCTCGGGGAGTCCGCGAGCGGGGCGATCGTGCTGGCCGCGTTCGGGGACCAGCTCTCGCGCGCCGTACCGCTCGCCGTCAGTGCCGAGATCTCCTACAAGAAGCTGGCGATGGGCGCCGTCACCGCCACGGCGACGCTGGGCCGCCCGGCCGCCGAGGTCGTCGCGCAGCTGGACGCCGGGGAGCGCCCCGAGTTCCCGGTCGCCATCGCCATCCAGCGGGCCGACGGTGCCGTCACCGGTGAGATGACCGTCACCTGGACCCTGCGGCCCAACGGCTGACCAAGGGGCCAGACCTGCGAACCCCGGCCGGGTGCCGGGGTTTTCGCATGCCGGCGGCCGTATCCGGGCCCGGCGGACGGGGTGGATGCCCGCCGGCCGCGCGGGATCACGCACGGCGTCCACCCGCGCCGCGTCGCCCTCGGCCGTGAGGGCCCCCTCCCGTTCGACGGCGTGATGGCCGTGGAGTGGGAGATTGTGTGGAACAACCTCCTTTCCCGGCGCACAACTTGCCGCCGCCGGAGGCCCCCTTTTCGAAAGCCGGTACGGATACCGTCGGTAACATATCCGTATTCCCGGCCTTTTGAAGTTGCGGCATCCGCACGCCTTGTTACCCGTGAGTCGCGTGTGCGAAAGTGAGCCGCCTCACAGCCGAGTCCACAGCTGACGTGGCTCCGGTATGCACCAATCACGCACCTGCTTTCCGACGGACGCGCCATTCGTATGCCGTTCTGCGGTGGAAGGAAATGGTTCCGTGCAATCCCCCACACCCCCACGCCCGCCGTACGCGCCACGGCCCGGAGCCGGACCCGCGGAGTCCGACCGCAATCTCCTCGCCCGGGTGGGCGAACCCGCCGAAGGGCCGCGCGCCGTCGCACTGTTGCTGGCCCGGCACTGGCGCGCGGTCCACGAATACGCCGTGATCTGCCTGGCGTCCTCCGAGGATTCCGCGTCGATGGCCGCGGCCGCCGCCTTCCGCAGGGAACTCGCCTGGCCGGGAGGCGGCGCCCTGCGTCCGCGGCTGCTCACGGCCGTCCGGGAAACGGTCGGGGAATGGGCCGCCGACGACGGCATCAGCGCGGTCCTGCCGGAACTCCGCAAAACCGTCGGAGCCCGCGGCCTGCGCGCCGCCCGGTCCGGCACTCCGGAAAGGCGGCGCCTCGCGGAGCGCGCTTTCCGTGGCCTTCCGGGAGCCTCCCAATGCCTGCTCTGGCACAGCGCTGTCGAAGCCGAGCCCCTATCCGTGCCGGCCGGTCTGCTGGGCGTGGACGCCGCGACCGCGTCGGCCGCCCTGGATCAGGCGCGCGAGCAATTCAGGGCCGGATGCGTACGCGCCCACCGGGAACTCGCCCCGACGCGGGAATGCCGTTACTACAACCGTCTGCTGGACGTTCCCATGCGCCGCGGTGGGGCGCTGCTGCCGGATGTGCAGCGGCATCTCCTGGCGTGCCGGTACTGCCGGCACGCCGCCGAACAACTCAGCCATTTCGAGGGCGGTCTGGAGGATCTGCTCGCCGAGACGGTGCTCGGCTGGGGCGCCCGCCGTTACCTGGAATCGCGGCCGGGCCGCGTCGAGGCGCGGGGCACCGTGTCCGCCGGCGGACGCCATCGCCTCCGGCCCCGTGCCCTGCCGTCGCCCGGTCGGGCCGGGGCGCCGAGAAGGCACACGAAGGCACTGGCCGCCGCCGTCGGGGTGACCTCCCTCGTCCTGCTCGCGACCCTGTTCGCCGCCCGGGGCTGGACGGAGGAGGGTGGCGCCGACGCGCAGTCGGCCACCTGGGGCGAGGTCAGCGGCCACTCCGTCGACCCGGACCGCGCGGGCCCCTCGTCCCTCAGTCCCGACTCCGCCGCGTCCCCGGCCGCCGGCGCCCCCACGGCCGCCTCCGCCGGCGGCGCCGCCGAAGTGGCCCGGGGGCGGCTGCGCAACCTCGACGAGAGCCTGTGCCTGGACGTCCTGGGCGGCCGGACCCGGACCGACGCCCGCATCGTGCTGACCGCCTGTTCCGCGGGCGAGTCCCAGCAGTGGTCGTACCGGGACGACGGGGCCCTGCGCAGCGCCGCCGACCCGTCCCTGTGCCTCGGCTCCGACCCCGCCGAGGGCTCCGTCACGGCAGCCGACTGCCTGGTGCACGCGGGGGTCGTCCGCTACGACCTGACCGTGCGCGGCGAGCTCCTGCCGCGCGGCGGCAAGGGACTGGCCCTCGCCCCCGGAAAGAGCCGGACCGTGATCGTCACCGACCGCGACGGTTCCAGGGCCCAGCGCTGGGCCCTGGAACCGGACGTCGCCCCGGGAACGCCCGCGAAGCCCCGGGAGGGGCAGGCCGAGGACACGCCGCGGGAGAGCCGAAGGGAGCCGGAGCAGCGACCGTACCGGGAGCCGGAGCGGCGGCCGTACGACGACGCCCCCTCCCAGCGGCCCCGGCCGCCCCGCATCGAGCCCGGGCAACTGCCGCACCAGCGGTACGAGACGCGGTTCGCCCAGGTGGGCTGCTGCGAGGAGACCGCACCACGGGGCGGGGCCGAGGCAGCCCCCGGGGGCGGTGGGACCGTCCCGCGGTGGGGCCCCGGCGCCCTCGCTCACACGGGCGCCCTCGCTCACACGAATGACGCCGTGGCCGGCACCGTGGCGACGCTGCACTCCACCGTGCGGGTGCCGTAGGAGCGCTGCGGGGCCGCCCACGAGGGAGGTCCCGCACGCGCGGATCGGGGCCGCCCGTCCAGGAGGCTCCGCACGCACGGATCGGGTCCGCCCGTCCAGCAGGCCCCGCACGCACGGATCCCCGCGCGCGCCGCAGGAGGTCCCGCACGCACAGATCCGGGCCGCCCGCCCAGGAGGTCCCGCGTGCATGGGTCCGGGCCGCCCGCCCGGGAGGTCCCGCGTGCACGGGTCCGGGCCGCGCGCCCGGGAGGCCACCGCACGCACGGAGCCCCGCGCACCGCAAGGGCCGTCCGGGGGCGAGGCGTGGCCGACAGGCGCCTGGCATCGAACCGGAACAGACTGGTACTCCTCCTGAGTCCGCCCGCAAACCCAGGGAGTCACCCATGCCCGAGGCCCCGCGCCGGGACAGCAGGACCGCACCGTCCGACGAGGAACTGCGCACGCTGGACGCCCACTGGCGGGCCGCCAACTACCTCGCGGCCGGTCAGATCTACCTCATGGCGAACCCCCTGCTGACCGAGCCGTTGCAGCCCGAGCACATCAAGCCGCGGCTGCTGGGCCACTGGGGCACCTCACCCGGGCTGAACCTCGTCCACACCCACCTCAACCGGGTGATCAAGAACCGTGGGCTGGATGCCCTGTGCGTCTGGGGCCCGGGCCACGGAGGCCCCTCGGTCCTCGCCAACTCCTGGCTGGAGGGCAGCTACAGCGAGAAGTACCCCGACGCGTCCCGGGACGCTCGGGGCATGGAGCTGCTGATGCGGCAGTTCTCCTTCCCCGGCGGCGTGCCCAGCCACGTCGCCCCGGAGGTGCCCGGCTCGATCCACGAGGGCGGAGAACTCGGCTACTCCCTCGCCCACGCCTACGGCGCCGCCCTGGACAACCCGGGCCTGCTGGTGGCCTGCGTGATCGGCGACGGCGAGGCGGAGACCGGCCCGCTCGCCGGGTCCTGGCACGCCGACAAGTTCCTCGACCCCGTCCACGACGGCGCCGTCCTGCCGATCCTGCACCTCAACGGCTACAAGATCGCCAACCCGACCGTGCTGTCCCGCCTTCCCCGGGAGGAACTCGACGCGCTGCTGCGCGGCTACGGCCACGAGCCGCTCCACGTCGCCGGTGACGACCCGGCCACCGTCCACCGCGCCATGGCCGACGCCATGGACACGGCGCTGGACCGCATCGCCGCCGCACAGCACGCCGCACGCGAGGAGGGCGTGACCGAGCGCCCGCGCTGGCCGGTGATCGTGCTGCGCACCCCCAAGGGCTGGACCGGCCCGGCCGAGGTCGACGGCGAACCCGTCGAGGGCACGTGGCGCGCCCACCAGGTGCCGCTGTCCGGCGTCCGCGACAACCCCGAGCACCTGAAGCAGCTGGAGTCCTGGCTGCGCTCGTACCGGCCCGAGGAGCTGTTCGACGCGGCGGGCCGCCCGGTCGCGGACGTCCTCGCCTGCGTGCCCGAGGGGACCAGGCGCCTGGGCGCCACCCCGCACGCCAACGGCGGTCTGCTCCTCCGCGACCTGCCCGTGCCGTCCCTGGACGACTTCGCCGTGCCCGTCGACAAACCCGGCGCGACGCTGCACGAGCCGACCCGGGTCCTCGGCGACCTCCTCGCCCGGGTCATGCGCGACACCGCCGACCGGCGCGACTTCCGCCTGGTCGGCCCGGACGAGACCGCCTCCAACCGGCTCCAGGCCGTCTACACCGCCAGCGGCAAGGCCTGGCAGGCCGAGACCTTGCCCGTGGACGAGCACCTGGAGCGGCACGGCCGGGTGATGGAGGTCCTCTCCGAACACCTCTGCCAGGGCTGGCTGGAGGGCTACCTCCTCACCGGGCGGCACGGGCTGTTCTCCTGCTACGAGGCGTTCGTGCACATCGTCGACTCGATGGTCAACCAGCACATCAAGTGGCTGCGCACCTCGCGCAGGCTGCCCTGGCGGGCCCCCATCGCCTCCCTCAACTACCTGCTGACCTCGCACGTGTGGCGGCAGGACCACAACGGCTTCTCCCACCAGGACCCCGGCTTCGTCGACCACGTCCTCAACAAGAGCCCGGAGGTCGTCCGGGTCTACCTCCCGCCGGACGCGAACACCCTCCTGTCGGTCGCGGACCACGCCCTGCGCAGCCGCGACTACGTCAATGTGATCGTGGCCGGCAAGCAGCCCTGCTTCGACTGGCTGTCGATGGACGAGGCCCGGGTGCACTGCGCGCGCGGCGCCGGCATCTGGGAGTGGGCGGGCACCGAGGAGGGCACCGAGCCCGACGTCGTGCTGGCCTGCGCCGGCGACGTCCCCACCCAGGAGACCCTGGCCGCCGCCCATCTGCTCCGCCGGTACCTGCCCGAGCTGTCCGTCCGGGTCGTCAACGTCGTCGACCTGGCCCGGCTGCTGCCTCAGGGGGAACACCCGCACGGCATGAGCGACTTCGAGTACGACGGCCTCTTCACCACCGACAAGCCGGTGATCTTCGCCTACCACGGCTACCCCTGGCTGATCCACCGCCTGGCCTACCGCCGCACCGGCCACGGCAATCTGCACGTGCGCGGCTACAAGGAGGCCGGCACCACCACCACGCCCTTCGACATGGTCGTCCGCAACGACCTCGACCGCTACCGCCTGGTCATGGACGTCATCGACCGCGTCCCCGGCCTCGCCGTGCGCGCCACCGCCGTACGCCAGCGGATGGCCGACGCCCGCACCCGCCACCACGCCTGGATCCGCGAGCACGGCACCGATCTGCCCGAGGTCGCCGAATGGAGCTGGAACGCCTGAGCCCCGGGGGGCGTCCTAGAAGCCGGTAGGCTTCCCGGGGTCGCAGGGAAGCTCAGCGAAAGGAACCGGCGTTGCACGTCCAGGAGTGGCTCGAAACCGTACCCGCGGTCGCCGTCTACGGGCTGGTCGGGCTGGTCATCGGCCTGGAAAGCCTGGGCATCCCGCTGCCGGGAGAGATCATCCTCGTCTCCTCGGCGCTGCTCGCCTCCCAGCACGGCGAGATCGACCCCGTCGTCCTCGGCGCCAGCGCCACGGCCGGTGCGATCATCGGCGACTCGATCGGCTACGCCATCGGCCGCAAGGGCGGACGGCCCCTGCTGGCCTGGCTGGGCGGCAAGTTCCCCAAGCACTTCAGCGAGGGCCACATCGCCACCGCCGAGCGCTCCTTCGAGAAGTGGGGCATGTGGGCCGTCTTCTTCGGCCGCTTCGTCGCCCTGCTCCGCATCTTCGCGGGCCCGCTCGCCGGTGTGCTGCGCATGCCCTACTGGAAGTTCCTCATCGCCAACGTCCTCGGCGGCATCGTCTGGGCGGGCGGCACGACCGCGGTCATCTACTACGTCGGCATCGTCGCGGAGTCCTGGCTGAAGCGCTTCTCGTGGCTGGGCCTGGTGGCGGCGGTCCTGGTGGGCCTCACGTCCATGCTGGTGATCAAGCGCAAGGCGAAGAAGGCAGTACCTGCGGCGGCGGCGGAGTAGCTCGCCCCGAAGGGGCGCGGGGACTGCGCGACCAGCCACCATCCCCTCACCCCGAAGGGGCGCGGGGACCTGCGCGACCAGCCACCATCCACCCGCACCCGCCGAACCGCCTACGCATGCACCTCGCGATGCGCCTTCGCCAACTCGGCGTACATCGTGCCGTTGAGGGTGACGCCCTGCCGCTCCTCCTCCGACAGCTCCCGCCGGACCTTCGCGGGAACCCCCGCCACCAGTGACCCGGGCGGCACGACCATGCCCTGCGGCACCAGCGCCTGCGCGGCGACCAGCGAACCGGCCCCGATCACAGCCCCGTTCAGGACCGTCGCCCCCATACCGATCAGACAGTCGTCCTCGACCGTCGCCCCGTGCACCACCGCGTTGTGCCCGATGCTCACCCGCTCACCGACACTCACGGGGAACCCGGGGTCGGCATGGAGCGTGCAGTTGTCCTGGACGTTGCTGCTCGCCCCGACGGAGATCGCCTCGACGTCGCCGCGCACCACGGCCCCGTACCAGACGCTCGCGCCCGGGCCCAGCGTCACGCCCCCGATCACCGACGCCGTCGGCGCCACGAACGCCGACGCGTCGATCTCCGGCTCCCTGCCGCCGATCCCCGTGATCATCGCCCGCTGCGCCATGTCCGCCTCCAGGAACGTCGTAGACAACGCGCACACCGTACGCCACACGGTGGGGTGAAGATCACAGGCCTCCGGGGCCACGGCCGGGGCTACCGCTGAGTACCGTGAGCTCGTGCCGAAGCGCAAGAACACGTTCTCATCCTGGCGGCGGGACCTCACCCAGCGGGCCGTCCACGCGGGCTGGGCCTGGGTGCAGCGCACGGGCTCGGTCACCGCCGAACACCCCGGCCGCTACCGCTTCGGCGCCATGGGAACAGGTACCAGACTGGCCTTCCCGCTCGGCACGGTCTTCGGTGAACCGTGGATCCACGTCGGCTCCCACTGCATCATCGGCGAACAGGTCACCCTCACCGCGGGTCTGATGCCCGACCTCGACCTCGGCCCGGAGCCGATCCTGCGCATCGGCGACGGGGTCGTCCTGGGCCGCGGCAGCCACGTCATCGCGGACACGACGGTCACCATCGGCAGCGACTGCTACTTCGGCCCGTACGTGTACGTCACGTCCACGAACCACTCCTACGACGATCCGCACGAGCCGATCGGCAAGCAGTGGCCGCGGATGGAGCCGGTGGAGATCGGGCCCGGCTGCTGGATCGGCACCGGAGCGGTCATCCTGCCGGGCGCGCGGATCGGGCGGAACGTGGTGGTGGCCGCGGGCGCCGTCGTGCGCGGAACGGTGCCCGACCACGCCGTGGTGGCGGGCGCTCCGGCGCGCGTCGTACGCCGCTGGACCCCGGCCGACGGCTGGCAGCCACCCCTGCGCACACCGGCACCGGTGCCCATACCGGAGGGCGTCACCCCCGAGCAGCTCCGGGCGCTGTCGGAGCTGGACGAGGAGACGGCGGCCCGGCTGGCCGCGCTGGACGAGGAGACCGCGGCCGATCTCGCGCGGCTGGAGCCGGGTTCCTGAACCGCCGGGCTCAGCCCGACGCCAGCAGGACCGTCCCCACCAGGGCGAGCCCCGCTCCGGCGGCCTGGATCGCCCGCAGCCGTTCCCGGAGGACACCCCGCGCGGCCACGGCCGTCACCACCGGGTACAGGGAGGCCAGCACGGCGGCGACCGTCACCGGACCGTGCTGCGCGGCGATCGAGTAGGTGCCGTTCGCGGCGACGTCCGCGAGTCCGACGAAGGCGAGGGCGGCCAGCGAACGCCAGGGGAAGCCGCCTGCCGGGAGCGCGGGCGACCCGCGCCGCACGGAGACGCAGAGGGCCAGTCCGCCCGCGGCGACGTTGGTCACCCGCTGGACGAACAGGGCGAGGAACAGACCGGTCAGCGTCGTGGACGCCTCGGCGATCAGGGCCATCACCGCGCCGAAGCCGAACGCCGCGAGCAGGGTCAGGGCGATGGCCTGGCGCTGGACGGGGGCGCCGCGGAACTGGGGGCCTCCGGCGAGGCACACCCCGGCGATCGCCACGAGAATGCCGAGGAACTGCAGCAGGCCGGGACGCTCGCCCAGCACCAGGCCCACCCCGACCGGCACGGCCACGCCGATCGACCCCAGTGGCGAGACCACGCCCATGGGGCCGAGCGCGAGCGCCTTGTAGAAGGCGAGCATCGCCACCGGTCCGACCAGCCCGGCCGCCACGGCGAACCACAGCTGCGGTCCCGCCTCGCTCCAGCCGCCGGTCGCGAACACGACGGCGCCGAGCACCACCACCGCGATCGACTGCGAGACCACGACCACCGTGAGCGCGGGCGTGCGCCGGGTCAGCAGACCGCCGCCGAAGTCGGCCAGCCCCCACAACAGGCTGGTGGCCAGGGCGAAGAGCGCTGTCATGGGACGGATACCTCGCAGTACAGTTCAGTGAACGATCAGGTCAACCACACCATAGTGCAGCGCATTGCACTGTGTCATACAGAATATTGGACGGAATGTGTCGGACCTCGACCTGCTGACCCAGTCCCTGGCGCGCAGCGTCAAGCACTGGCGTGCGGTACGCGGCTTCACGCTGGACGTGCTCGCCGCCCGGGCGGGCGTCAGCCGCGGCATGCTCATCCAGATCGAGCAGGCCCGCACCAACCCCAGCCTCGGCACTGTCGTGAAGATCGGCGACGCGCTCGGCGTGAGCATCACCACCCTGCTCGACTACGAGCAGGGCCCCAACGTCCGCATCGTCCCGGCCGACCAGGCCGTGCGGCTGTGGCACACCGACGCCGGCAGCTACAACCGGCTCCTCGCGGGCACCGAGGCGCCCGGCCCGCTGGAGATGTGGGACTGGCGGCTCATGCCCGGCGAGAGCAGCCCGTCGGACCCGCACCCCGCCGGCACGACCGAACTGCTCCACGTCACGGCGGGCGAGCTGACCCTCACCGTCGACGGCGTCGAGCACCGGGTGCCCGCGGGCGCCAGCGTCCACTTCGAGGCGAACGTCCCGCACGCCTACGGCAACACCGGCGACGCGCCCATGGAGATGGTCATGGCCGTCTCGGTGCCGCCCGTGACCTGAGACGCCCGGTCCCGCACCGGCCCGCTGTTGTTAGCGTGCGGCCATGCGCGCACCCATCGGACAGTTCGACAACGCCCGCCCGGCCCCCGCCTGCCTCGGCGAACTCACCGCCCCGGTCGCCGACGCCGTACGCCACTGGCGGGGCAGCGTCCCGGCGGAGCAGATCGTCTACGTCGACACCGACCCGGAGTGGGCCGACACCGCCACCTTCGTGGAGCACTACGGGCAGGACCTGCTGGAGCGGTCGGCGAACTGCGTGGTGGTCTCCGGCAAGCGGGGCGGCGAGTCCACGCTCGCGGCGTGCCTCGTGCTGTCCACCACCCGGGTCGACGTCAACGGTGTGGTACGCCGCAGGCTCGGCGCCCGCAAGGCCTCCTTCGCCTCCATGGACACGGCGACCGGCGAGACCGGCATGGAGTACGGCGGTATCACCCCGCTCGGGCTGCCGGACGGCTGGCCGCTGCTGGTGGACGCGGCCGTGGCCGACCTGCCGTACGTGCTGGTCGGCAGCGGACGGCGGCGCGGCAAGCTGCTGGTCCCGGGCAAGGCGTTCGCGCAGCTGCCCGGTGCCGAGGTGCTGGAGGGGCTCGGGGTCTCCTGACCCGACGCCGCGCCGCGCCGGCCGGCGACGGCTCCGGCGGCCGCCTGGGCGCTCCCCGTCTACGCCGCCATGTGGTGGGCCAGCGGCAGATGTGGGTCGCTCTCGCCCGGGGCCGGCTCCGGGTCCGCGTGCACCAGGGCCGCGGTCAGGCGCGGTACCGCGTGCAGCAGCGCGTGCTCGGCGTCCACGGCGATCCGGTGGGCCTCGCGCACCGTCGCCTCGCCGTCGACCACGACCGCCACCTCGGCGCGCAGCCGGTGGCCGATCCAGCGCAGCCGCAGTTCACCCACCCCCCGCACCCCGGGCACCTCCGTCAGTGCCCGCTCGGCCCGGTCCACCAGGGCCGGGTCGACGGCGTCCATCACCCGGCGGAACACCTCCCGGGCCGCGTCCCGCAGCACCAGGGCGATGGCCGCCGTGATCGCCAGTCCGACGATCGGGTCCGCCGGTTCCCATCCCAGGGCCGAGCCACCGGCGCCCAGCAGCACCGCCAGTGAGGTGAAGCCGTCGGTGCGGGCGTGCAGACCGTCGGCGACCAGTGCGGCCGAGCCGATCGAGCGGCCGACGCGGATGCGGTAGCGGGCCACCCACTCGTTGCCGGCGAAGCCGACGAGCGCGGCCACGGCGACCGCCGGGACGTGCTGCACCGGGCGCGGATCCAGCAGTCGGTCCACGGCCGTCCAGCCCGCGAAGGCCGCCGACGCGGCGATGGTCAGCACGATCACGAGACCGGCCAGGTCCTCGGCCCGGCCGTAGCCGTAGGTGAAACGGCGCGTGGCCGCCCGCCGGCCCAGCACGAAGGCGATCCCGAGCGGGACGGCGGTCAGCGCGTCCGCGGTGTTGTGCACCGTGTCCCCGAGCAGCGCCACGGAGCCCGACACGGCCACGACGACCGCCTGGGCCAGTGCCGTCACGCCGAGCACGGCGAGCGAGACCCACAGCGCCCGCATCCCGCGGGCCGAGGACTCCAGGACGGAGTCGACCTTGTCGGCCGACTCGTGGGAGTGCGGCACGAGCAGGTGACCGACCCGGTGGCGCAGGCCGTGGCGGTGGCCGTGCCCGGGCCGGTCTTCGTGATCGTGCCCGTGGGTGTGCTCATGAGGGCGGGCCTGCTCGTGCCGGTCACTCACGTGGATCCCCTTCCGGTGCGCGCGGGAGTGGACGTACCCGTGCCGTGCCGCCATTATGTGCTTATGAGCGCACGCATGCACCTCTCATCTGCGCACGATGCGCATCCGCGCAGCCCGGGCGAGGAACAGTTCGCGCTCGCCGCGGAGGTTCTCGCCCTGCTGGGGGACCGGACCCGGCTCGCCCTGCTGCACGCGCTGACCGGGGGAGAGGCGGACGTCACGACCCTCACGCAGGCGTGCGGGGCGGCCAGGCCGGCCGTCAGCCAGCACCTGGCGCGACTGCGCCTGGCGGGCCTGGTGGACACGCGCAAGGACGGCCGCCGGGTGATCTACTCACTGCGCGACGGCCATCTGCGCCGCCTGGTCGACGAGGCGCTGAACGTGGCCGACCACCGCCTCAGCGACCGCCCCCCGCACGACTGACCACGGCAGCACCCAGGTCCCACTGGACACGCCTCGCACGGCAGGGACGCGGTTCCGCTGGGCGCGGCTCGCACGGCAGCGCCGGGGTCCCGCTGGGCACGCCTCGCACGGCAGGGATGCGGTTCTGCTGGGCGCGGCTCGCACGGCAGGGACGCGGTTCTGCTGGGCGCGGCTCGCACGGCAGGGACGCGGTCCCGAGACGCGCGGCTCGCTCAGTAGCGTGCCGCCGTCCCCAGGTACTGCTCGGCGAAGGCGGCGGCCGCGGTGGGCGAGGTGAACAGGCGGCGCAGCCGGGCGAGCGCGGTGCCCGCACGGAACGGGTCGCCCGCCGCCGTGCCGTGGTACACCTCGGACAGCCACTGCGAGAACTCCTGGTAGTCCCACACCCGGCGCAGACACGCCTCCGCGTAGCCGCCGAGGCCGCTGTCGTCGCCGGTGGTCAGCCGGGCCACCAGGGCGTCGCCGAGGAGGAAGGCGTCGTGCAGGGCGAGATTCATGCCCTTGGCCGCGATGGGGGCGACCAGGTGGGCCGCGTCGCCCGCGAGATGGAGCCGGCCGTGCACCATCGGCTCGACCACGTAGTCGTGCATGTCCAGCACGCGCTTCTCGATCAGCCGCCCCTCGGTCGGCGGGGGCGCGCCGGCCGCCCCGAGCCGCTGCCGGAGCTCCGACCAGACGCGCTCGTGCGGCCAGTTGTCCGGATCGTCGCCCGGCGGGCACTGGAGGTAGTAGCGGGTCAGCTCCGGGCTGCGGGGCATCTGGCCGGCGAACCCGCGCGCGTGGCAGCCGAACAGCACGCAGTCGGCGGACGGCGGCGCCTCGGCGAGCAGGGCCAGCCAGCCGATGCCGTAGTCGTGCCGCGCGATCCGGACCCGCTCGGGAGGGAGCGCGGCCCGGGTCGCTCCCCGTGCCCCGTCGCACCCGGCGACGAAGTCGCAGTGCACGAGTCGGCGTTCACCCGTCTCGGGGCAGGCGTACGACACGGACGGCTGGTCGCTGTCGAGGTCGTGCAGCGCCACGTCCCGGACGCCGAAGCGGATCTCGCCGCCGCGGACGTCGGCGTACTCGCGCACCAGGTCCGTCACCAGCAACGGCTGCGGGTAGACGAAGTGGTGACTTCCCGTCAGCTCGCCGTAGGGAAACCGGTAGCGCTCCCCCTCGAAGCGGAACTCGCAGGCGGTGTGCAGTTCCGCGCGGTCCAGCAGGTTCCGGGCGAGGCCCCGCTTCTCCAGGCCGCGTACGGCCCATTCCTCGATGACCCCCGCACGGGGCCGCCGTTCGATGACCTCGCGGGTCTCCGCCTCCAGCACCAGACAGCCGACGGACGCGGCCCGCAGGATGTTGCCGACGGTCAGACCCGCCGGGCCGGCGCCCACGACGACGACCGGAAAGCGTTGCGGGCCGTCGGAGTCCGGAGGCGGAGAGGCGTGGGACATGCGCACATTATGGAGGCCTCCTCCCGGCGGACGGGCACCTCCGGGAGGAGGCCTCAGGTCAGGATGTCCGTACGTCGTGCCGGGGCAGCCGCGGGATCTCGATGGCCGGGCAGCGGTCCATCACCATCTCCAGGCCCGCCGCGCGCGTCCGGTCGTACGCCCCCTCGTCGATCACGCCGAGCTGGAACCAGACGCCCTTCGCGCCCTTGGCGACCGCCTCGTCCGCGACGGCTCCGGCGAGCTCGCTGTTCACGAACACGTCCACGACGTCCACGTCGAAGGGGATGTCCGCCAGACTCGCGTACCCCTTCTCCCCGTGCACCGTCTCCGCCTTCGGGTGCACCGGTACGACGCGCTTGCCGAAACGCTGCAGCACGGCGGCGACGCCGTACGCCGCGCGCTGCCGGTTCGACGACAGGCCCACCACCGCCCAGGTGTCGCCGAGCCCGGTGAGGATCCTGCGGACCGTTGCCTCGTCGCCGTACACCGGCGGCCTCCTCGCACGTCGTGGACGAACTGCTCCTCCCCTTCAACGGCGGCGGGTGCGCGGTGATTCCCCTGACGGCCCCCGTGATAGCTTGCCGAGGCCAGTCGAACCCATGTACGTGGGTCAGGGAATCCGGTGCGAATCCGGAACTGACGCGCAGCGGTGAGGGGGACGGGCGGGGCCTCGGCCACTGGACTCCTGCACGGACGTCCGGGAAGGCGCTCCGACCCGGGCGAACCCGAGTCCGAAGACCTGCTGGCGGCCCCCGCGGCCGCGCGCGGCGGGGGAGCACCGTACGACCGGGCTCCGCGCATGAGCCCTCGACGCCTGAGGACTGGTTCCCGTGCCCCTCGCCCGCCCCGCCCGCGCCGCCGCGCTGCTCACGGCCGGATTCCTTCTCCTGACCGGCTGCGGCGGCACCACGTCCACCGACGCCAAGGCCGCCGTCACCCTCACCGACTGCGGGCACGAGGTCCGCGTCCCCGCCCCGCCGCAGCACGCCGTGTCCCTCAACCAGGGCACCACCGAGATCCTGCTCTCCCTGGGCCTCGCCGACCGCCTCGCGGGCACGGCCACCTGGACCGACCCCGTGATGAAGGGGCTGGAGAAGGCCGACGCGACGGTGCCACGCCTCGCCGACGACAACCCGTCCTTCGAGCGCGTCCTGGACGCCGAGCCCGACTTCGTCGCCGCGTCCTTCGTCTCCACCCTCGGCAAGGGCGGCGTCGCCACCCGCGAACAGTTCGAGAAGCTCGGCGTCCCCACCTACGTCTCCCCGTCCGACTGCGCCGGCAAGGACAACTCGGGCGGCGGCGACGGCGCACGCGACAAGGCACTCGACATCGACACCGTCTACCGCGAGGTCCATGACCTCGCGACCGTGTTCGGGGTGAGGAAGCGCGGCGACGCCCTCGTGGCCTCCCTCCGGCAGCGCATGAAGAAGGCCACCGCGGGCGTCGACGCCTCCGGCGTCACCCTCCTGTACTGGTTCGCGAACTCCGAGTCGCCCTACCTGGCGGGCTGTTGCGGAGCGCCCGGCATCATCACCCGGGCCCTCGGCGCGAAGAACGTCTTCGACGACACCCGCGAGGAGTGGCCGCAGGTCAACTGGGAGACGGTCGCCGACCGCGACCCCGACGTCCTCGTCATCGGCGACCTGACCCGCACGTCCCAGACCGCCGAGTCGGCCGAGAAGAAGATCGCCTTCCTGGAGTCCAACCCGGTCACGAGGAACATGGACGCCGTCCGGCACCGGCGGTACGTGCTGCTGAGCGGGCAGGCCATGAACCCGACCATCCGCACCGTCGAGGGCGTCGAGCAGGTCGCCGCCGGGCTGCGCCGCTTCGGGCTGGTGCGGTGACGGCCCAGGGCCTGCCGGCCGCCGGGACCAGGCCCCGGCGCCGGGCAGGACTCGCGCTGGGCGCGGCCGGGGCCGTCGCGCTCGTCGCTTCCCTCGCCGTGGCCATCACCATCGGCCCCGCCGACATCGGCGTCGCGGACGTGTGGTCCGTCGTGGCCGCCCATCTCGGTCTCGGCAGCTCCGGGCTGACGCCGATCCGGGACGGCATCGTCTGGCAGCTGCGGCTGCCGCGCACCCTGCTCGCGGCCGTGTGCGGAGCCGGACTGGCCGTGTGCGGAGCGGTGATGCAGTCCCTGCTGCGCAACCCGCTCGCCGACCCCTTCGTCCTCGGAGTGTCCTCGGGCGCCTCCACCGGAGCGGTACTCGTCGTCGTCCTCGGCGTGGGCGGCGGTGCCCTGCCGGTGCCGGCCGGGGCGTTCCTCGGCGCCCTGCTGTCGTTCGCGCTGGTGCTGCTGCTCAGCCACAGCCTGGGCGGCACCACCGACCGGGTCGTCCTCGCGGGCGTCGCCGCCATGCAGCTCTTCTCCGCGCTGACCTCATTCGTCGTGCTGACCTCCGCCGACGCCGAGACCACCCGCGGCGTGCTGTTCTGGCTCCTCGGCTCGCTCGGCGGCGCCGGCTGGACCGATGTCCGGCTGTGCCTGGCCGTACTGGCGGTGGCGCTGGTGGTGTGCCTGTCGTACGCCCGTGCCCTCGACGCCTTCGCCTTCGGGCAGGACGCCGCCGCCGCGCTCGGCGTGTCCGTCGCCCGCACCCGCCTGGTCCTGCTGTGCGTCACGGCCCTGCTCACGGCCGCGCTCGTCAGCTCCGCCGGGGCGATCGGCTTCGTCGGACTGGTCCTGCCGCACGCGGCCCGGGCCCTGACCGGCCCCGGGCACGCGCGGCTGCTGCCCATCACCGCCCTCGCCGGAGCGGTCTTCCTGGTCTGGGTGGACACCCTGGCCCGTACCGTCCTCGATCCGCAGGAGGTCCCGGTGGGTGTCGTGACGTCACTGATCGGGGTGCCGGCGTTCGTGGCGGTGCTGTACCGGACCCGGAGGGCACGGTGAGCGGCGCGGAAGCACCCGTGGGGGCGGGGCTGCGGGCCGACCGGGTCAGCCGCCGCGCCGACGGGCGTCTCATCCTGGACGGCGTCGCCCTCGCCCCGGAGACGGGCTCCACGGTCGGCGTGCTCGGCCCCAACGGCTCCGGCAAGTCCACGCTGCTGCGGCTGCTGGCCGGGCTGCTCACACCGACCTCCGGAGTCGTCACCCTCGACGGCACACCGCTGGCCGGCCTGCCCCGCCGCACGGTCGCGCGCCGCCTGGCCGTCGTCGAGCAACAGTCGCACAGTCAGGTCGAGTTGACGGTGGAGGACGTCGTACGGCTGGGCCGCGTCCCGCACCGCCGGGCCTGGACGCCCGCCTCGGCCGACGACGAGCGGGCGGTACGCGCCGCCCTGGAGCGCACGGGCCTCGCCGACCGGGCCGGCCGGCTGTGGCACACCCTCTCGGGCGGCGAACGCCAGCGGGCGCAGATCGCCCGCGCGCTCGCCCAGGACCCCCGCGAGCTCCTCCTCGACGAACCCACCAACCACCTCGACATCCACCACCAGCTCGACCTGCTCGCCCTGGTCACGGCCCTGCCCGTCACGACCGTCGTCGCTCTGCACGACCTCAACCTCGCGGCGATGTACTGCGACCGGGTCCTCGTGCTGAGCGCGGGACGGGTCGTGGCGGGAGGCACCCCGGACGAGGTCCTCACGGCGGAGCTCATCGCCGAGGTGTACGGGGTGCGGGCCGCCGTGAGCCGCGACGGGCCCGACGGGCGGCCCCACGTGCGGTACCTCGGCACACTGACCTGAGGGAGCCGGCACCTGCGACGCCCGCGGCTGGTCCGATCGCGCCACGGCGGCCGGAAAGGGACGGGTCCGCCTGCGCAGGCCCGTCCACCCGCCTACGCTCGCCTCGTGCTGCGCATCATCGACGCCCGAACCCGTGAGCCGGTCGACGCCGCTCCGGCCCGCCGGAGCCTGACCCGCGTCCAGGTGCACGCGTCGGGCTCCGACCCCACCGACCTGCGGGTGCTGCTCGTCGGGGACCTGCTCGTACGCACCCTGGAACTCGGCGGCACACCGGTGTGGGCCCTGCTGACCGGCGGCACCCGCGAGGCGGAGCTGCGCGCGCAGGCCGCGACGCTCGGTGTCCGCCCCTTCGAGGACAGCCCCGACGTCGGTGCGGGCCTGGGCGAGTCCCAGGTCGTCCACGTCGCCGCCGAAGGCGGGGCGGCACCCGACGGGGTGCGCATCGCCGTCGCCCCCGTCGAGCCGGGCCCGCCGGACCCCTCCGCCCCCGCCGGGCCGGTGCGGCCGGACTCTGCCGACCCCGCCGACCCCGCCGGGCCGGTGCGGCCGGACTCTGCCGACCCCGCCGACCCCGCCGACCCCGTCGAGCCGGTGCGGCCGGACTCTGCCGACCCCGCCGGGCCGGTGCGGCCGGATCCCGCCGACCCCGCCGTCCTGCGCCTCGCCCTGCTCACCCGGCACCACAGCGCCCCCCTGCGCCTGGAGACGGCCGGACTCGACGACGCCCGCGCCACCCTCGCCCGCTGGCGCGCCGCGGTCGCCCGCTGGGCGCGGCAGCCCTCGCGGCCGGTCCCCGACGGCGTACGGGAGCGGCTGCGCGAGGCCTGGGAGGACGACCTGGACGTGCCCCGGGTGCTGGATGTCCTGCGTCAGGTCGAGACCGAGCCGGACCTCGCGGACGGTGCCCGCTTCGAGACGTACGCCTACGCCGACCGGCTCCTGGCCCTCGACCTCACCCGCGATCTGGGATCCCCGTCATGATCGAACGCGCCGGAGCCGGCCCGCTGCGCCGCCTGGTCCTGCTGCGGCACGCCAAGTCCGCCTGGCCCCTGGACGTCGCCGACCACGAGCGCCCCCTCGCCCCACGCGGCCGGCGGGACGCCCCGGCCGCCGGGCGGGCCCTGGCCGACGCCGACCTCCTGCCGGACCTCGCCCTGTGCTCCACGGCGGTCCGCGCCCGTCTGACCTGGGACCTGGCCGCGGCGCAGTGGGGCACGCCCCCTCCGGTCCGGCACAACCGGCGGCTCTACGCCGCCGGGCCGTCGGGCCTGCTGGCCGTCGTGCACGACGTGCCCGCCGAGGTGGAGACGCTGCTGCTGATCGGGCACAACCCCGGCCTGGAGGAACTCGTCCTGGCCCTCGCCGGGGACGGCCTCGACGACACCCTGGAGCAGGTCCGCACGAAGTTCCCGACCTCCGCGATCGCCGTCCTGTCCTGGCGCGGCACGACCTGGCGGGCCCTCGCCCCCGGCACCGCGCTGCTCACGTCCGTCACCGTGCCCCGGGGCCCCAGGCACTAGGTCGCCTCCGCGAAGCCCCCGCCTGCCCCGCGACGCCCGGGGGGCCGGGCTCCGGCATGCGGCCTTTCCGGTGACGTACGCCCGGCCCGCGCTGCGCCCGCCTCCCGCGGCGGGTAGGGCGTCTGCGTCGAACGGTCTTGCCGATCCAGGAGGAGAGCAGCCATGCACGCAGTGATCCGGCGGTACGAGGGAGTGACCGACCCGGCCGAGGCGGGACGCCGGGTGGACGAGGAGTTCCTGCCGATCGTCCGCCAGGTCCCGGGGTTCGTGGCCTACTACTGGGTCGACGCCGGTGGCGGGGTGATGGTGTCGACCGGTGTCTTCCAGGACCGCTCCGGCGCCGAGGAGTCGACCAGCAGGGCCGGGGACTTCGTCCGGGACCGGCTCGCCGCACTGCTGCCGCACCCGCCCCAGGTCACGGCCGGCGAGGTCGTGGCCCACTCGTAGCGCGGGCCGCCGCGGCCCGGCCGAACGCCCCCTCGGGACGCTTCCGATCACGGGACTAGGCTGGCCGGATGCAGGACGAATACCGCACGGTGGCCGCCGCCGGCGTGCACGAGACCGAGGTCAGCCGCTCCCGCTTCCTGTGCGCCCTGGCCCCGGCGGCCACCGAGCAGGAGGCGCAGGACTTCATCGCCGCGGTCCGCAAGGAGCACGCCGACGCCTCCCACAACTGCTGGGCCTACGTCATCGGCGCCGACGCCTCCGTCCAGAAGGCGAGCGACGACGGCGAACCCGGAGGCACCGCCGGCGTGCCCATGCTCCAGATGCTGCTGCGCCGCGACATGCGGTACGTCGTCGCCGTCGTCACCCGCTATTTCGGCGGGGTCAAACTCGGCGCGGGCGGGCTCATCCGGGCGTACGGCGGAGCGGTCGGCGAAGCCCTGGACGCCCTCGGCACCCGCACCCGGCGCAGGTACCGGCTGGCCACGGTCACCGTCGACCACCAGCGCGCCGGCAAGCTGGAGAACGACCTGCGCACCACCGGGCGCGACGTCCGGGACGTGCACTACGGCGAGGCGGTCACCATCGAGATCGCCCTCCCGGACGCCGACGTCGACGCCTTCCGCTCCTGGCTCGCCGACGCCACCGCCGGGACGGCCGGTCTCGAAACGGGCGGGGAGGCGTACGGGGACGCGTGACGGCGGCTCGCCCGCCCCGCACCCGTGGCCCCGTTCCCGTAACGCCCCTTCCCCGCCTACGCCCGGCACCGCTCCGGAACGACCTGCCGCACAGCCCAGTTGTGGACATACCACCCGAATTGCTGCCGGACAGGGGTGACAGTCCGGGGTTCGTGGGGGACCAGGTGCCCGCACGGGTTAGCGTGGTGGGCCGACGGCGGGCCGCACCGGCTCGCGTCGCCCACGAACGGACAGCAGGGGGAGACATGCGGGCCGGAGCGGCGTCTTGAGGCTGCTGCACACCTCCGACTGGCATCTCGGCCGGGCCTTCCACCGGGTGAACATGCTCGGCGCCCAGGCCGAGTTCATCGGCCACCTCGTCACCACCGTGCGGGAGCGTGCCGTGGACGCCGTGGTCGTGTCGGGGGACGTCTACGACCGTGCCGTGCCGCCGCTCGCCGCGGTCGAGCTGTTCGACGACGCCTTGCACCGCCTCGCCGACCTCGGGGTGCCGACGGTGATGATCTCCGGGAATCACGACTCGGCCCGCCGGCTGGGCGTCGGAGCCGGGCTGATCGGGCGGGCCGGCATCCACCTCCGGACCGAACCCGCGGCGGCCGGCACCCCGGTCGTGCTGGCCGACGCCCACGGCGACGTCGCCTTCTACGGGCTGCCCTACCTCGAACCGGCGCTGGTCAAAGCCGAGTTCGGGGTGGAGAAGGCAGGGCACGAGACCGTGCTCGTGGCCGCCATGGACCGGGTCCGCGCCGACCTCGCCACGCGCCCGCCCGGCACCCGCTCCGTCGTCCTCGCGCACGCCTTCGTCACCGGCGGCGAACCCAGCGACAGCGAGCGGGACATCACCGTCGGCGGCGTCGCCGCGGTGCCGGCCGGGGTGTTCGACGGCGTCGACTACGTCGCCCTCGGGCACCTGCACGGCTGCCAGACCCTCACCGACCGCGTCCGCTACTCGGGCTCCCCGCTGCCCTACTCCTTCTCGGAAGCCGTCCACCGCAAGAGCATGTGGCTGGTCGACCTGGACGCGGACGGCTCTCTCGCCGCCGAGCGCGTCGACTGCCCGGTGCCCCGCGCCCTGGCCCGGATCCGCGGCACGCTGGAGGACCTGCTCGCCGACCCCGCCCTGGCGCGGCACGAGGAGGCGTGGGTCGAGGCGACCCTCACCGACCCCGTCCGCCCGGCCGACCCGATGGCCCGGCTCGCCGAGCGCTTCCCGCACACCCTCAGCCTCGTCTTCGACCCCGACCGCGACGAGGACGAGTCCGAGGTGTCCTACGCCCGGCGTCTCGCCGGCCGCAGCGACCAGCAGATCGCCGAGGACTTCGTCGCCCATGTGCGCGGCACCGGGCCCGACCCGCACGAACAGGGCGTGCTGCGCGACGCGTTCGACGCGGTACGGGCCGACGAGAGCGTGCGGGAGGTGGCCCGGTGAGGCTCCACCGGCTCACGGTCACCGCCTTCGGCCCCTTCGGAGGCACCCAGACCGTCGACTTCGACGAACTGTCGAGCGCCGGGCTGTTCCTGCTGCACGGACCCACCGGCGCGGGCAAGACCTCCGTCCTGGACGCCGTCTGCTACGCCCTGTACGGCTCGGTGCCGGGCGCCCGGCAGGGCGGCGGCCAGGGCACGGCCCTGCGCAGCGACCACGCCGCACCCATGACCCGCACCGAGGTCACCCTCGACCTCACCGTCGCCGGGCGCCGCCTGGAGGTCACCCGCCAGCCGCCCTGGGAGCGCCCCAAGAAACGCGGCACCGGCACGACCCTGGACAAGGCCCAGACCTGGCTGCGCGCGTACGACGCGACGGCCGGGGCCTGGAAGGACCTCAGCCGCTCCCACCAGGAGATCGGCGAGGAGATCACGCAGCTGCTCGGCATGAGCCGGGAACAGTTCTGCCAGGTCGTGCTGCTGCCGCAGGGCGACTTCGCCCGGTTCCTGCGCGCCGACGCAGAGGCCCGCGGCAAACTGCTGGGCCGCCTGTTCGACACCCGCCGCTTCGCCGACGTGGAGAAGCGCCTCGCCGAGCGGCGCCGCACCACCGAGGCCCGGGTGCGCGAGGGGGACGCGGAGCTGCTGGCCGACGCCCACCGCATGCAGCAGGCCGCGGGCGACGCCATGGCCCTGCCCGAACTGGCCCCGGGCGAACCGGGGCTCGCCGAGGCCGTACTGAGCGCCGCCGCCGTGGCCCGCAGCACCGTCCGCGAACAGCTCACCGTCACCGCGTGCACGCTCACCGCCGCCGAGTCCGCGCAGGCCGCCGCCGGCCGCGTCCTGGACGAGGCGCGCGAACTGGCCCGGCTCCAGCGGCGCCACGCGCAGGCCCGGGAACGGGCGGCGGCCCTGGAACAGGGAGCCGAGGCCTACCGGGAGGCCCTGGCGCTCATGGAGCGGGCCCGCAAGGCCGAAGCCGTCGCGCCCGCCCTCGACCTGCGGGAGGCCGCCGAAGCCGAACACCGCCGGGCGGCGGCCGCGCAGGAGCGGGCGCGGGCCCTGCTGCCGGAGACCTTCGCCGACGCCGGCGCGGCCGGGCTCGCCGCCGCCGCGCGCAGGGCCGCCGAGGAACTGGGCGGGCTCGACTCGGCCCGCCGCGCCGAGCGACGCCTCGCCGAACTCCTCGACGAGCGCACGGGCCTCGACCGCCAGGACCGCGCGGACGCCGACCTGCTGCAGGACGCGGAGGGCTGGCTGGACGGCTGGGAGGAGCGGCGCACCGCGCTCCAGGCCGGTGTCGACTCCGCGCAGCAGGCCGCCGCCCTCGCCGAACAGCTCGCCGTGCGGCGCGAGCCCGCGCAGCAGCGGCTCCGGGCGGCCCGCCTGCGCGACCGGCTCGCCGAGGACACGGACCGTGCCGCCGAACGGGCGCGCGCCGCGCGGGACGAGACGCTGCGGGCCAAGCAGCACTGGCTCGAACTCAAGGAGCAGCGCCTGAACGGCATCGCCGCCGAACTGGCCGCTCACCTCGCCGACGGCGAACCCTGCGCCGTCTGCGGTGCCACCGAACACCCCGCCCCCGCCCGCAAGGACGCCGGGCACGTCGACCGGGAGGCGGAGGAGCGGGCCCTCACCGCCTACCAGCGGGCCGACGAACAGCGCGCCGACGCCGAGCGGAGACTCGGGGACGCACGGCAGGCGCTGGCTGCCGCCACCGCGGAGGCCGGTGACACGCCCACCGACCGGCTCGCCGAGGAAGCGGAGGAGCTGGAGGAGCGGTACGCGCGGGCCCGCGGCGCCGCCGCCGACCTCCACGCCGCCCAGGAGCGGCTGCGGCAGGCCGGGCAGGAACACGAACGACGCCTCGCCGCCCGGCAGGAGACGGCCGTGCGGACCGCCTCCCGGATCGCTCACCGGGAGCGGCTGGACCGCGAACGGGCCTTGCTGGAGGAGGAACTGGAGCGGGCGCGCGGCTCCCTGGACAGCGTCGCCGCGCGGGCCGCGCAGCTGGAGCGGCGCACCGCGCTGCTCACGGACGCCGCCGACGCCGCACGCGTCGCCGACGACACCGCCCAGCGGCTGAAGGACGCCGACGCCCGGCTCGCCGACGCCGCCTTCCGGGCCGGCTTCGAGACGCCGCAGGCCGCGGCCGCCGCCCTGCTCGACCGTGCCGCCCACCGCGAGCTGCAACACCGCCTGGACGCCTGGCAGCACGAGGAGGCCGCCGTACGGGCCGTCCTCGCGGAGGCCGAAACGGCCGCGGCGGCCGGTGAGCCGCAGGCCGACCCGGACGCGGCGCAGCGGGCCGCCGACGAGGCGGCCCGGCGGCTGCGCGACGCCGCCTCCGCCCATGACGCCGCGCAGCGGCGCTGCGCCGACCTCGACCGCCTCTCCGCCCGGGCGGCCGCCTCCGTACGCCGGCTGGCGCCGCTGCGGGAGGAGTACGACCGCGTCGCCCGGATGGCCGGCCTCGCCGCCGGTACCTCGGCGGACAACGAACGCCGGATGCGTCTGGAGTCGTACGTCCTGGCCGCCCGGCTGGAGCAGGTCGCCGCCGCCGCGACCGTACGGCTGCGGCGGATGTCGTCCGGCCGCTACACCCTCGTCCACTCCGACGACCGCACCGGGCGCGGCCGCAGCGGGCTCGGACTGCACGTCGTCGACGCCTGGACCGGCCGTGAACGCGACACGGCGACCCTGTCGGGCGGGGAGACGTTCTTCGCCTCGCTCGCCCTGGCGCTCGGCCTCGCGGACGTCGTCACGGACGAGGCGGGCGGGGTGCGGCTGGACACCCTCTTCATCGACGAGGGCTTCGGCAGCCTCGACGACCAGACCCTCGACGAGGTCCTCGACGTCCTCGACTCCCTGCGCGAACGCGACCGCAGCGTCGGCATCGTCAGCCATGTCGCCGATCTGCGGCGCCGGGTCCACGCCCAGCTCGAAGTGGTCAAGGGCCGTTCCGGCTCGGCACTGCGGCTGCGCGGCGCCGGCTGAGGTCAGCGGCCCAGGGGGCGCCGGGGGAGGGGCGAGGAGTACACCACGCTCGTGGTCACCGAGCCGAGCGCCCCGATCTTGCCCGACACCTCCTCCAGGTGCCGCATCGAGCGGGCCGTGACCTTGATGACGAAACAGTCGTCGCCCGTGACGTGGTGCGCCTCGAGGATCTCGGGCGTCACCGCGACGAGGTCGTGGAAGGGCTTGTAGTTGCCGTTCGGGTAGCGCAGACGCACGAACGCCAGGATCGGCAGGCCCAGCCGCTCCGGGTCGACCACTGCCGCGTAGCCCTGGATCACCCCGGCCTCCTCCAGGCGGCGCACCCGCTCGGTGACCGCGCTCGCGGACATGGACACGGCACGGGCCAGCTCGGCGAAACTGGCCCGGCCCTCCCGCTGGAGGACGTCGAGGATGCGCCAGTCGGTGGCGTCCGGGGAATACGCGGTCATGGCCGAGGGATAGCAGGGGAATCCCCGGCGGATCAAGCCGACTGCCGGGGATCAACGCTTCTGGAGCGCGCCGGACGGCCGTAGTTTTCTCGGCATGACCACCACCGTGAACCCCGTCCTGCGCGTCGCCCCCGCCGCTCCTGCCGCGGCCGCCGCCCACTTCCGCGCCGCTCTCGCCTTCCACACCGACGTGTCCGACGTCGCCGCCGCCCTCGCCGCCGGCGGTGACCCCGGCTTCGTCCTCGTCGACTCACGCTCCACCGAGGCGTGGGACCAGGGCCACGTCCCCGGCGCGCTCCACCTGCCGACCGCGCTCGTCCCCGAGCAGGCCGCGCAGCTCCTGGACCGGGCCGTGCCGGTCGTGACGTACTGCTGGGGCCCGGGCTGCAACGGGGCCGCCCGTGCGGCCCTCGCCCTCGCCGAACTCGGCTACCAGGTCAAGGAGATGCTCGGCGGCTTCGAGTACTGGGTGCGCGAGGGCCTCGAGTTCGAGACCTGGCAGGGGCGCGAGCGCCGGGCGCCGGACCCCCTGACGGCCCCGGTGGGTGCCGGCGACTGCGGCTGCTGAACCCCCGCTCCGGTGACGTGAGTTGACCCTGTAGGTTCGTGCGCCATGGTGCGATACGCGGAGCCGGGCGCGGTGCGGTGGGTGGAGTCGGGCGGCGGGCCCCTGATAGCGGTTCCGGAGACCGTCCTGCCGTTCTGGGCGGGCGCGGGCGGCGAGGAGACGGCCTCGGACTACGACCGGGCCTGCGAGGTGGACGGTCACGTCGGCCTCCTCCCGGTCGGCGACTCCACCGCGCTGGTCCTCGGTGACGAACCCGCCGCGACCGCCTACCTGCCCGGCCACGGCGTGTTCGTGCGGTGGCGGGCCGGCGACTCCGAGGGGGAACTGCTGGCGAGCGTGGAGCCGGCCGTCGACGCCGCGCACTGGGAGCCGGAGGTGTACTGGGACGTCCCGGGCGCGGTCCTGCTGTTCGACGCCGCCTGGCCCGGCACCGGCCTCTGCGGGTCCGACCAGGCGCGGGTCCTGCTGGAGCCGGGCAGATACGCGGTCCGTGCGGCCACGGCCCAACCGGGCCCGGAGACCTGGCTCGGCCTGGTCCGGCTCCGGTTGCTCACCCCGAGGTAGGGCGGGCGCGCCCCGGCCGGCCGGAGAAAACCGCGTGCACGGACCGGCCGCTTCCGATCACGATGAACCCATGCCCCGCCTTCCCCACCCCGCCCCCGAGGAACTGCGCCGCGACCCCATGCCGTTGCGCGGCCGTACCGCTCTCGTCACCGGCGCCAGCCGCCGCGGCGGCATCGGCCACGCCGTGGCCCGCCGCCTGGCCGCGTACGGCGCGAGCGTCTGTCTGCACCACCACGTTCCGCACGACGCCGAACAGCCCTGGGGCGCGGACAACCCCGAGGACGTCCTCGCGTCCGTCCGCGAAGCGGCCGGCGACCCCGCGGCCCGGATCGTCGCGGGCCCCGGCGACCTGGCCGACCCGGCCGTGCCCGCCGAGCTCGTCGGCAGGGCGGCCGACGCCCTCGGCGGACGGCTCGACATCCTCGTCGCCAACCACGCGCAGAGCGGGTTCGACGGCGCGCTGGACGAGATCGACGCGGCGATGCTCGACCGCCACTGGTCGGTCGACACCCGTGCGGTCCTGCTGCTCGTCCAGGCACACGCCCGGTCGAGGCCGCCCGGCCCCGGAGGCCGCGTGATGATGATGACGTCCGGTCAGGACATCGGGGGCGGTATGCCGGGAGAGATCGCCTACGCCCTCCAGAAGGGCGCCCTCGCCTCGATCACCCGCTCCCTGTCGACGGCGCTCGCCGAACGCGGCATCACGGTCAACACCGTCAACCCGGGCCCCGTGGACACGGATTACCTGACCGGCGAGGTCTACGACGCCGTCGCCGCCCGCTTCCCCTCGGGCCGGTGGGGCATGCCCGACGACCCGGCCCGCCTCATCGCCTGGCTCGCGACCGACGAGGCGGGCTGGATCACCGGCGAGGTCATCAACTCCGAGGGCGGATTCCGCCGCTGATCACAGCGCCGACAACTCGTCCACCAGGTCGTCCAGACCGAGCGAGCCCTGCGACAGCGCCGCCATGTGCCAGGCCTTCGGGTCGAATGCGTCGCCGTGGCGGGCGCGGGCGTTCTCACGGCCCAGCAGCCACGCCCGCTCGCCGAGCTTGTAGCCGATGGCCTGGCCCGGCATGGACAGGTAGCGGGTCAGCTCGCTCTCCACGAAGTCCGCCGGCCGGCTGCTGTGCGAGCCGAAGAACTCCTGCGCCAGCTCGGCCGTCCAGCGCTCGCCGGGGTGGAAGGGCGAGTCGTCGGGGATCGTCAGCTCCAGGTGCATGCCGATGTCGATGATGACGCGCACGGCCCGCATCATCTGCGCGTCCAGGTAGCCGAGCCGGCGCTCCGGGTCGGTCAGGAAGCCCAGTTCGTCCATGAGGCGCTCCGCGTACAGCGCCCAGCCCTCGGCGTTGGCACTCACCATGCCGACGCTCGCCTGGTAGCGGGAGAGGTCCTGCGCCACGTGCTTCCACTGCGCCAGCTGGAGGTGGTGGCCCGGCACGCCCTCGTGGTACCAGGTCGACGCCAGGTCGTAGACCGGGAAGCGCGTCTCGCCCATGGTGGGCAGCCAGGTGCAGCCCGGGCGGGAGAAGTCGTCCGACGGGGGCGTGTAGTAGGGGGCCGCGGCACTGCCCGGCGGGGCGATGCGCGACTCCACCCGGCGCACCCGCTCGGCCAGGTCGAAGTGGGTGCCGTCGAGCGCGTCCATCGCCTCGTCCATGAGGCTCTGCAGCCAGTCGCGGACCTCGTCGACGCCCTCGATGTGCGTGCCCTGCGCGTCGAGGTGGGCCAGCGCCTCCCACGGCGTGCCGGCGCCCGGCAGGATCTTCTCGGCCTCGGTCTTCATCTCGCCGAGGAGGCGGTGGTACTCGGACCAGCCGTAGGCGTACGCCTCGTCCAGGTCGAGGTCGGTGCCGTTGAAGTAGCGCACCCAGCGGGCGTACCGCTCCCGGCCCACCACGTCCGGCGCGCCCTCGATCGTCGGCGCGTACACGTCCCGCATCCAGTCGCGCAGCCGGACCACGGCCTCGGTGGCCGACCGGGCGGCGGTGTCCAGCTCGGACCGCAGGGAGTCGGGGCCGGCCGCCGCGTACTGCTCGAACCAGCCGTGGCCCTCGCCATCGGCGTCGGCCCACTCACCGAGCTGCGTCACGAAGGTGGCGGTGGCGCGGGGGCCGCCGTACAGCTTGCGCTCCAGGCCGAGCGCCAGGGACTCCCGGTAGCCCTCCAACGCGGCCGGGACGCCGCGCAGCCGCTCGGCGATCGCCGCCCAGTCCTGCTCCGTCCGCGCGGGCGTCACGGTGAACACCCGCCGCACGGCGTGCGCGATGGAGCTCAGGTTGCTCACGGACCGCAGGCTCTCGTCGGCCTCGTGCACCGCGAGTTCGGCGCCGAGCCGCTCGCGCAGCAGCCGCGCGCACCGGCGCTCGATGTCACTGTCCGCACCGGGCAGCCGCTCGGCCTCGTCCAGCCGGGCCAGCGTCCGGCGCGCCAGCTCGGCCAGTGCCTCCTGGCCCGCGGGCGAGGTGTCGGGCAACCTGCTCGAACTCTCCGCGTCGCCGAGGTACGTACCGGTGATCGGGTCGAGGGCGACGAGCTCGTCGACGTACGCGTCGGCGACCTCACGGGGCAGCGGGCTCTTGATCTCAGACATGCGGCCATCCTCGTACGAGGGACCGCGCACGTCACGCGGATTGAGCCGAGGGCGAAGGCGGCAGCAGCGGGCCGCACTCCCACTGCTGGAAGATCAGCCGGGTCTCCACCCGGGCCACCTCCCGCTGCGACGTGAACTCGTCCAGCACCAGCCGCTGCAGATCGGCCATGTCGGCGACCGCGACATGCACCAGGTAGTCGTCGGGACCGGTCAGGTGGAACACCGTCCGCGATTCCGGCAGGGCCCGGATGCGCTCCACGAACGGCCCCACCAGTTCCCGCCGGTGCGGCCTGACCTGCACCGACAGCAGGGCTTCCAGCCCGCGCCCCAGCTTCGCCGGATCCAGCTCCAGCCGGTGCCCGAGGATCACGCCCGAGCGGCGCAGCCGCGTCACCCGGTCCAGGCACGTGGAAGGCGCCACCCCGACCTGCGCGGCGAGATCCCGGTAGGTCGCCCGGGCGTCGTTCTGCAACAGCCGCAGCAGATGGAGATCCACCGGATCCAGTACGACAGATTCAGCCATCGGCCGAACGTAGCACGGGGTTCGCAGTCGGCAGCCCGGCCGATGTTCACCCTTGCCCACCATGGACATGGACACAACGAGCACGCGCGCCCACGACGACGTACGCACCGCACCGCGAGCCCTCGCCACCGAGGCCGTGCACGCCGGGCGGGACGACCTCGCCCGCCAGGGGCTGCACGCCCCGCCGATCGACCTGTCCACCACCTACCCGTCCTACGACAGCCGCGGCGAGGCGGCCCGCATCGACGCGTTCGCCACCACCGGCGCCGAGCCGGACGGCCCGCCCGTCTACGGACGGCTCGGCAACCCGACGGTGGCCCGTTTCGAGACGGCCCTGGCCCGGCTGGAGGGAACCGAGGCGGCGGTCGCCTTCGCCAGCGGCATGGCCGCGCTCAGCGCCGTCCTGCTCGTGCGCGGCTCCATGGGCCTGCGGCACGTCGTCGCGGTACGCCCCCTCTACGGCTGCAGCGACCACCTGCTGACCGCCGGGCTGCTGGGCTCGGAGGTGACCTGGACCGACCCGGCCGGCGTCGCCGGCGCCCTGCGGCCCGACACCGGACTGGTCCTGGTCGAGTCCCCGGCCAATCCCACCCTCGCCGAGGTCGACCTGCGCGCCGTCGCACACGCCTGCGGTTCGGTGCCGCTGCTGGTGGACAACACCTTCGCCACGCCGGTCCTCCAGCGCCCGGCCGAGCACGGCGCCCGGCTGGTCCTGCACAGCGCGACCAAGTACCTCGGCGGGCACGGCGACGTCCTCGCCGGTGTGGTCGCCTGCGACGAGGAGTTCGCGGGCCGGCTGCGCCAGGTGCGCTTCGCCACCGGCGGAGTCCTGCATCCACTGGCCGGGTACCTGCTGCTGCGCGGCCTGTCCACCCTCCCCGTCCGGGTCCGGGCGGCCTCCGCGACGGCGGCCGAACTGGCCGGGCGCCTCGCCGCCGATCCCCGGGTCGCCACGGTGCACTACCCGCGCATCGGCGGCGCGATGGTCGCCTTCGAGGTGGACGGCGACCCGCACGAGGTGATCGCCGCGGTCCGCCTGATCACCCCGGCGGTGAGCCTCGGCAGCGTGGACACCCTCATCCAGCACCCGGCGTCCATCAGCCACCGCATCGTCGACGCGGACGACCGCAGGGGAGCCGGCGTCAGCGACCGGCTCCTGCGCATGTCGGTGGGCCTGGAGGACGTCGAGGACCTCTGGTCGGATCTGGACGCGGCCTTGGGACGACGCCCCCGAAGGGGCGCGGGGAACTGCGCGAACAACCACAACGAGCCCGCAGTCGCCCACTGAGGTGCACCCTTACGGCGCGGAGGCGCTGCCCAGCTCCTCCGCCGCCGTCACAACCGCCTCACCCAGCCGCGCCGTGATGACCAGTGTCCCCTCCTCGACCTGGTAGTCGAGAGGCAGTCCCAGTCCCCGCATGGCGGCGACCATCCCCGTGTTGGACGACTGCGTCACGGCATACACACTCGAGCACCCGGCATCGACTGCCATCCCCACCAGCCTGCGCAGCAACTCCGCCCCGACCCCCCGCCGCTGCCAGGCGTCCTCGACGAGCAGCGCGACCTCCGTCTCGTCCCCGTCCCACAGGAGGTGACCGAGCCCGACGATCCGCCCGGAGGCCGTCTGCACGGCGAGCGTACGGCCGTAGCGCGGACTGAGCAGGTGGTTGAGGTACCGGTCGGCGTCACGGACGGGCCCGTGATAGCGCTGCTTCAGCGTGCGCGGCGAGCACCGCTCGTGCATCGCCCTGGCCGCTTCGAGGTCGCGTGTGTCGGCCCGCCGCACGGTGATGTCGCTGCCCTCGGCGAGCGTGAACACGTCCTGCCCGTGCGGCAGCCGGGGCCCGAGCCGGGCGTCCAGTTCGACCAGGGCCCTCGCCCGGGCGAACTCGGTGGGGGTGAACGGCAGATACGGCCGTTCCACGATGATCACGCCGCCTTCCGGAGCGCGCAGCCGCATCACGGTGTCGTCGAGGGCTCCCTCCACGGAGAGGTCCCCGGGCGCCCGGTCGGCACCGGCCGGGGCCGGCCGGGAGCGGATCGTGCAGCGACCCAGCAACTGCCGCAGCGCGAGGGGGAGTTCCGCCGAGTCGAGGGCGGTGCGGGCGGCGAGCCCGAGGACCCGGGTCGGCGCGTCCACCAGGTCGTGGGCGTCGGCCCGCTCGATCCAGGTGTCGGTGCCGCCGGCCGAGCCGACGGCCGTGGTGATCGCGGACGCCGGCAGATCCGCCGGGCCCCGCAGCAGGAACTCGTCGACCGTGCCCTCGGCGAGCGGGTGCGTCTGGAGGCTCACGATGTCGACACGCTGCCCGGCCAGGGCGCCGCACAGCGCCGCCAGTGACCCCGGTTCCTCCTGGACCGTGGTCCGCATCCGCCACAGGGTGTGCGCCCCCGGCACCGTTTCCGGCGCCGGGGACCCGGTATCACTCGTCGGCGGCGCGTCTTCCTGGCGTCGTGTCCGCCAGGCCTGGAACGCCGTCGCGATCCGCTGCCACGAGGTGGCGGGGCGGCAGTTGTCGTCGGTGTGCGTCACATGGGTCACTTCTCGCGTCATGCACCCACTGTGACCGAGCGGTGTTGCGTGATCGCGAACGCATTGTGACCGGCGGGTAAAGGAGCCATTGTGCCCCTTTTGTCGACGCTTCAAACGTTGCGCTCTGTGCCTACTGACCGACGAGCCCCGGCTGGAGCGTCTTCGTGAACAGCACGGAGCCGTCCTGCTCCCGCAGACGTACCGTCAGCTCACCGCTGTGACCGTCGATGTCGACCTCGCCGAAGAACTGGTATCCCCCGTCGGGGGAGACGTTGGCGGTGACCGGGGCCTTCACGAACACGCGGTCCGGGCCGAAGGTGCCGTCGAGCGCGTTCGCGGGGAAGGCGCCGGCGTTGAGCGGGCCCGAGACGAACTCCCAGAACGGCTCGAAGTCGGTGAAGGCGGCCTTCGACGGCTGGTAGTGCTGCGCCGAGGTGTGGTGCACATCGGCCGTGAGCCACACCGTGCCGGTGATCCGCCGGTGTTTGACGAACCGCAGGAGTTCGGCGATCTGCAGCTCGCGTCCGAGCGGCTCGCCGGGGTCGCCCTGCGCGACGGCCTCGATGGCGGGCCCGTCCGGGACGACCAGCCCGAGCGGCATGTCGGAGGCGATCACCTTCCACACCGCCCGCGACCGGGACAGTTCCCGCTTGAGCCACTCCAGTTGCTCACGGCCGAGGATGCCCTGCGGGTCGGTGGTCTGGGCGTCGGACGAGTTCGCGTTGCGGTAGGTGCGCATGTCCAGGACGAACACGTCCAGCAGCGGGCCGTGGTGCTGCACGCGGTACACCCGGCCGCCGGGCCGGCGCAGCGTGGAGATCGGGAAGTACTCGGAGAACGCCCGGCGTGCGCGGGCGGCGAGCACGTCGACGTTCTTCTCGGTGTACCGGGTGTCGGTGAGGATCTCGCCCGGGTACCAGTTGTTGACGACCTCGTGGTCGTCCCACTGGACGATGGACGGGACCCGGGCGTTGAAGGCGCGCAGGTTCTCGTCCAGCAGGTTGTAGCGGAAGTTGCCGCGGAACTCCGCCAGCGTCTCGGCGACCTTGGCCTTCTCCTCGGTCGTGACGTTGCGCCAGGTCCGCCCGTCGGGCAGGGCCACGGTCTCGGCGATCGGGCCGTCGGCGTAGATGTTGTCGCCGCTGCAGAGGAAGAAGTCCGGGTCGAGGGCGCCCATCGCGTCGTAGATGCGGTAGCCGCCGCGCTCCGGGTTGATGCCCCAGCCCTGCCCCGCGAGGTCGCCGGACCAGACGAACCGCACGCCGTCGCGGCGCTTGGCTGACGCCGTGCGGAACGTGCCGGTGACCGGCTCGCCGGCGCGGCGCGGGTCGTCCGGGTCGGCCAGCAGCACGCGGTAGTGGATCTGTTCGCCCGACGGCAGACCGCGCAGCCGGGTCGTTCCGGTGAAGTCGGTGTCCGGGCCCAGCAGCGGTCCGTGCCATCGGTGCGGGTCGCGGAACGACTCGGTCGCCGACGTCTCCACGATCATGCGGGCCGGGCGGTCCGAGCGCACCCACACCAGCCCGGAGTCGCGGGTCACGTCACCGGTCTGCACACCCCACCGCGCGACCGGGCGCCCGGAGCGTGCGAACGCGGGCGCCGCGCCGAGGGCGGTGGGCAGGGTCAGGGCGGCCGACGCGGCGAGGGAGCCCCGCAGGACGCTGCGGCGCCCGGGCGACGGACGGTGGGACTGGGACATGGATGCGCCTCCACGGACGGGATCCGGCCAAGTGTGCAGAGCCACACCTACTGGCATGTCACGGCGCACACACGAACCCCAAGTGAACAACTGCCCGCAGGGTGAGGGAACGCGCGAACCGGTCGGCTCATCAGGTCGCGGCCCGCGCCATGAGGCGCACGCCCTCGGCGATCCGCGCGGGCGGCACATGGGCGTAGCCCAGCACCAGCCGGACGTCCCCGGCGGTCCCGGCCGCGGCCGGCCCGGCCGGTGTGTGGGCGTAGGCCGAGAGCGCGCGCACCGCCACCCCGGCCTCCGCCATGCGCGCGAGGAACCGCTCCTCGGGCCCGTACCGGCGCGGCAGAGTGGCGATCACGTGCAGACCAGCGGCGATCCCGGACACCTCCGACCCCGGGAAATGCGCGTCCAGGGCGGCGACCAGCGCGTCCCGTCGGTCCCGGTAGGCACGCTGGCAGCGGCGCAGCTGACGGTCGTAGTCGCCGCGCTCCAGGAAGCGGGCGAACAGCGCCTGGTCCAGGGCGGGGTGGCCGAGATCCATCGTCCGCTTGCGTTCGACGACCTCCTCCGTCCAGGACTCGGGCACCAGCAGCCAGCCCAGCCGCAGGCCCGGCGCCAGGGACTTGCTGACCGAACCGGTGTAGGCCACGTGGTCCGGGTCGAGGCCCTGGAGCGCGCCGACCGGGGCACGGTCGTACCGGAAGTCACCGTCGTAGTCGTCCTCCAGGATGATGCCGTCCACGGACCGCGCCCAGTCCAGCAGTGCGGCCCGCCGTTCGGCCGAGCAGGCGATGCCGGTGGGGAACTGGTGCGCCGGTGTCGTCACGACGGCCCGCACGCCGGACGCCCGCAGCGGTTCCAGGGCGACACCCTCGTCGTCCAGCGGCAGCGGTACGGCGGTGACCCCGGCCGAGGCGTACAGCGCGTCGTGCTGGGGACTGCCCGGGTCCTCCACGCCGACCGTGCGCAGCCCGCGCGCGTGCAGCGCGAAACCGAGCAGGGTTGTCGCCTGGGCCACGCCCGAGACGACCACGATCCGCTCGGGGTCGGCCACCACGCCGCGTCGCCGGGCGAGCAGTCCGGCCAGTGCGGTGCGCAGCCTCGGCAGCCCGCGGGGGTCGGGGTAACCCAGCTCCTGGTGCGGCAGTTCCCCGAGCACGGCGCGCTGCGCGGCGGCCCACGCCGTGCGCGGGAACAGCGCCAGGTCCGGTGTCCCGGGCACGAAGTCCGCGCGGGTGCCGGACGCGCGCGGAGCGAGATCGCGGGCCCGTGGCCGGACGGCCCGGACGGCCGCGCCCACCCACGTGCCGGCGCCCCGGCCGCTGCGCAGGTACCCCTCGGCCGTCAGCTGCTCGTAGGCCTCGGTGACCAGCCCGCGCGAGACCCCGAGGTCCGCCGCGAGGTCACGGCTCGACGGCAGCCGGGTGCCCGGCGTGAGGCGGCCCGAGCGGACCGCCTCACGCAGTGCCGCCTGCAGGGAACGGCCACGCGTGCGTGCCGGTGCCGACGCGGCGGGGAGCAGCAGTTCCCAGGCGGCGGACGCGGAGCCGTCACCCGGGTCGCTCTCAGGTGGCCTCATGAGGGGAGACCTTAGAGGCTGTGTCCCCCCGAACGGTCAGCGGCTGCCGTCGAGGACGACCCTGGCCACCAGCGCGGGGTCGTCGTTCATCGGGACGTGACCGCAGCCGGGCAGCCGGACCAGCCGGGCCCCGGGGATGACGCCCTTGGCGCGCACGCCCTGGCGGGGGATGAGCAGCCGGTCCCGGTTGCCCCACGCCACGGTGACCGGGGTCCCCACGATGTCCTCGGTGAACTGCACGGTCCGGCCGGAGCGCAGGGTCTCGGAGAAGCCCTGGGCCCGGGCCAGCGCGAGCGTCTCGGCGACCACCGCCTCGGGCGAACGGCGGCCCGGCCGGGCGTAGATGGTGCTCGTCAGCAGGGTACGGCCGAGGGCCGGGCGGGCCAGCCGTTCCACCAGCGGCGGCGGCATCCGCCGGGCGATCTGCCGCATCGTGCTCAGCACGGTGAAGGCGTAGCGGCGCTCCGCCTCGTTCCAGAACCCGGCCGGCGACAGGGCGGTGACCGAGCGGACGAGCCGGGCCCGGGCCAGGTCGAGTGCGAGCAGGCCGCCCAGCGAGTTGCCCGCCACGTGCGGCCGTTCGATCTCCAGCGCCCCGAAGAGTGCCGTCAGGACCGCGCTCATCGTGGGCAGGTCGTGCGCCATGCCGTCCGGGAGCGCCGGTGACTCGCCGCAGCCCGGCAGGTCCACGGCGATCACGTCGCGTTCGGCCGCGAGCGCGGGGATCACCGGGTCCCACACCTGCCGGTGGTGGCCGATGCCGTGCAGCAGGAGCAGCGGTTCGCCGCGGCCCCGGCGCGTGTAGGACAGGGTCACGCTCTGCTCGCCCCGAGCGGAGGGGACTTCGAAGGAGACGGTGGCGGACATGGGGTGCTCCTCGGCTGTACTCGCTGACGGACGCCTTGGGGGGTCCTTCCACTGAGACAGCTTGTCAGCAATTGCTACCGGCGGGTAGCCCCAAGTTTCATCACCCTCGTCGTCCGGACGCTCAACGCGCCCGCCGCACCTCCAGGTTGAACTCCGCGTGCCCGAACGTCCGGAACAGCTCCGCCCACAGGGGCAGCCACATCTCCACAGCGCGGGCCGCCCGGATCCCGCCGAGGTCGAGCACGCGCTCCGCCGGCCAGCCGAACTCCCCGAGCAGCGCCGTCACCTGCTCCTTGGCCTCCGGGTCGTCACCGCAGACGAAGACGTCGTGCTCGCCCGGCACACTGGCCGGATCGACCATCACCCGGCAGTTGACCGTGTTCAGCGACTTCACCACGCGCGCGTGCGGGAACGCTCGCTGGATCTGCTCGCCCACACTGTCCGACTCGACGGGGGACAGGCGCAGCTCGCCCTCCTCGAACGCCAGCGGGTTGGAAACGTCCACCAGGACCTTGCCGTCGACGTGCTCCGCGCCCGCCGCCTCCAGTGCGGCCAGCGCCACCCGACCGCCGACCGCGTTCACCACGACCTCGCCGAACTCCGCCGCCTGCGCGAACGTCCCCGTGCCGGCCCGGGGGCCCGCGGCGGCGGCCCACTGCACGGCGGCCGTGTTGTCCGGGGTGCGCGAACCGAGCCGCACCTCGTGCCCCAGCTCCACCAGCCGTCCGCCGAGCGTGCGCCCGACCTGCCCCGTGCCCAGCACCGCGTACCGCATCGCCACCTCCGCAAGCCGTCGTCGCCGATCAACGGCGCCCTGTCGGCCATTCTGTCCGGGAAGGGCCGATTCCGCCTGGACAGGGCCGCACCGGTGGGCTGGGATGGAGCTCGTGACCACCGAGACCCCGACCGACGTGTTCGAAGCCCACCGTCCCGTCCTGCTGGGCGTCGCCTACCGGATGCTGGGCCGCGTGGCCGACGCGGAGGACGTGGTCCAGGAGGCCTGGCTGCGCTGGTCCGGCAGCGACCGCGGCGACGTGCGCGCACCACGCGGCTACCTCGTACGGATCACCACCCGCCTCGCCATCGACCGGCTGCGCCAGATCAAGGCCCGCGGCGAGACCTACGTCGGCCCCTGGCTGCCCGAGCCCTACGCCACCGACTTCGGCGACACCGTGCCGGACACCGCCGAACGGGCCGTGCTCGCCGACTCCGTCTCCCTCGCCGTCCTCGTCGTACTGGAGTCGCTGTCCCCGCTGGAACGGGCCGTGTTCGTGCTGCGCGAGGCGTTCGCCTTCCCCTACTCGGAGATCGCCGCCATGCTCGACCGCGGCGAACCGGCGGTGCGCCAGCTGGCCGGGCGGGCCCGCAAGCACGTCGAGGAGCGGCGTCCGCGCTACGAGGTCGACCCCGCCCGGCGCCGCGACCTGACCGAACGCTTCCTCGCCGCGGCGGCCGACGGCGACCTCGAGGGCCTGATGGCGCTGCTCGCCCCGGAGGTCCGGCTCGTCGGCGACAGCGGCGGCAAGTCGCGGGCGCCGTTGCGGGTCCTGCACTCCGCCGACAAGGTGGGCCGGTTCCTCGTCGGCGCGGCGCAGAAGAGCCTGCCCGGTCTGTCCGTGCGCTTCCTGGAGCTCAACGGCGGTCCGGCCGCGCTGATCCTGGCCGACGGCAGGCCCGACTCCGTCTTCCAGATCGACGTCGCCGACGGCCGCGTCCAGTCCGTCTACATCATCCGCAACCCCGACAAGCTGCGGTCCCTGACGTCCTGTTAGGCCGCCGATCGGCGGGCACCCGACCGGTGATGAACAGCCCGTGAACGTTCCCGGCCATTGGTCTTGACCAAGGATCAGGGCCGCCCTATGGTCGCAGAGAAGTGCAACAACCTTTAATAAACAAGGGCGCTAAAACGCCGCCGACCACGGCGATTGCGGAGGACAGGGTGGGGACCACGCAGCTGGAATCGGTGCAGGAACCGAAGTACTGGCATCTCAAGACGGTGCTCAGCGAAGCGCTCGACTCGGAGTTCGCGGTGGGCGAGATCCTGCCCAACGAGCGCGACCTCGCGGCCCGTTTCGGCGTCGCCCGCGCCACGCTCCGCCAGGCCCTGGAACAACTCGAACTCGAAGGCAGGCTGCAGCGCCGCCGCGGTGTCGGCACGACCGTCGCGCCGCCCCGCGTGGGCATCTCCCTCGGCACCGGCCCGCACACCTGGCCGGGCGGTTCCGAGGATGCCTGGCAGCCCGTCGACTGCGCGGACGCCGTCCCGCCGGGGAGCGTCGCGAAGGCGCTGGAGACCGGCCGCGACGAGTCCGTGCACATCGTGCGGCGCTCCCGCGTCTCGCACGGCCGGCCGGTGGCCGCGGAGCTGCTGTACATCCCGCAGTCCTCGGTGCCCGACCTGTCCGGCATCGACGCGCCGTCGGGGGCTGCACGGGCGCGCGCGGTGCTGCGCGAGCTGCAGCGGCTGGAGCTGGACCGGCAGGAGAACGCGGTGGAGCTGGGGTCCGCCGGGGCCGAGGAGGCGAAGGAGCTGGACCGGCTGCCGGGCGCGCCGGTGCTGGTGGTGACCACGCGGTTCGTCGCCGGGGGGCGGGTGGCCGCGCTGTCGGTCGCGACGTATCGGGCTGACACCTGCCGTCTCACCTTCGGTGACGCGGGGGGTGTGGAGATCGACGCCGGGCTGCAGAAGCAGGCGTCCTGAGCCTGGCGCCGTGTGGGTGCGGTCGTGGAGGGCTGCCGGCGCGCTGAGGCTCTTCGCGCAGTTCCCGCGCCCCTAGAGGGGGCGCTGCTCCACCGCGAAGAGTTGGTCCTCCACGTGGTCCAGGGCCAGGCGCAGGGCGCCCGTCGCCACGGCCGCGTCCCCCAGGCCGGAGAGGGTCACCTCCGGAGGGCGCAGGCAGTAGCGGGCCAGTTCCTGGCGGAGGGGGGCCAGGACGCCGTCCAGGCCCGCCGCCCAGCCGCCGATCACGACCAGCTCCGGGTCCAGGGCGAGGACCAGGGCGGCGACGTCGTGGACCAGGCGCTGGATGAAGCGGTCGACGGCCGCGCGGGCCCGCTCGTCGCCCTCGCGTGCCTGAGCGAAGACCTCGGCGACCGCCTGCTCGTCGAGGGGGTGCAAGGGCTCGTCCGTGGTGGACAGCAGCGTCTCGGGAGTGACCCCGCGGCCCAGCAGATGCAGTGCCCCGATCTCCCCGGCCGCCCCGCCGTAGCCCCGGTGGAGCCGGCCGCCGATCAGCGCCCCGGCGCCCGGGCTGAGCCCCGCCAGCACGAACACCACGTCGTCCGACTCGGTGGCCGCACCCTTCCAGTGCTCGGCGACGGCGGCGGCGTTGGCGTCGTTCTCGACCAGCACCGGGCACGTGAACGACCGGCCCAGCCGCTCGCCCAGCCGCAGCCCCGTCCAGCCCGGCAGCGCCGTGCCCAGCCGGACCGTGCCGTCGGCCTCGACGATCCCGGGCGTGGCCACGCCCACGGCCCTCAGCGAACCGCGGGCCACCCCGGCCCTCCGCAACAGCTCGGCGACCGCCCCGCGCAGCCGCTCCAGCCGCTCGTCGGCCCCGGCCGTCTCGGGCACCTCCTTGGCCTGCGCGCCGATCACCCGGCCGTCCAGGTCGGACAGCAGCGCCGCCACCCGGTGCGCCCCGATCTCCAGCCCCAGCAGGTGCCCGGCCTCCGCCCGGAACCGGAACCGCCGCGCCGGACGCCCCTGCCGCCGGGCGGCGCCCTCCTCGGCCGCCGTCTCGACGACCAGCCCGGCCTCGATGAGCCCTTCGACGACACCCTCGACCGTGGGCCGGGACAGCCCCGTCACCCGGGTGATCTCGGTCAGCGTCGCGCAGTCCGTGGCACGCAGCGCGTGCAGCACCACCGCGGAGTTGATCCTTCGCAGCAGCGAGGGATCCCCGCCGGTCAGCCGCCCCACCGTCCGTCCTCCCAGGTCGTGCGCGTGATGGCCGGATCGTACTTCGGCGGGGCGCACCCCGGCGAGGGGCGGGCACCGCTCGCCGATCAGCCCGGTGCCACGAACCCCGACTCGTACGCCGCGATCACCGCCTGGGTGCGGTCCCGCGCCCCCAGCTTGGCCAGCACCGCGCTGACGTGCGACTTCACGGTCTCCGTCCCGACGACCAGCCGGACGGCGATCTCCGCGTTCGACAGGCCCCGCGCCATCAGCCGCAGCACCTCCGCCTCGCGCTCGGTCAGCCGGGCCCGCTCCAGCACGGCCCGGGCCGCACGGTTGCCGCCGGTGTCGCCGTACTCCGCGGCCAGTTGCCGCACCGACGCCGGGAACAGCAGCGACTCGCCCTCGGCGATCAACCGCACCGCGTGCACGATCTCGGCCGGCCGGGCCCGCTTCAGCAGAAACCCGTCGGCGCCCGCCCGCAGCGCCTCGTACACGTACTCGTCGTTCTCGAAGGTCGTCACCACGAGGATCCGAGGCGGATCGTCGACCGTCCGCAGCAGCGCCCGGGTGGCCTCGATGCCGTCCAGCAGCGGCATCCGCACGTCCATCGCGACCACGTCCGGCCGCAGCCGCCGCACCAGGGGGATCACCGCCGCCCCGTCCGCGGCCTCACCGACGACCTCGATGTCGGGCTGGGCCTCCAGCACGGCCCGCAGACCCGCGCGCACGAGGGGTTCGTCGTCGACGAGGAGAACGGTGACCGGCATCGGGCCAGCGTAGATCAACTCAGCGGCAGTTCGGCATGGACCTGCCAGTCGCCCCCGTCGGGTCCGGTCCGGGCCCGGCCGCCGAGCAGGGCCGCGCGTTCCCGTATTCCGCGCAGGCCACTGCCGCGACCGGCGCCGGACACACCGGCGGGCAGCGGGTTGCGGACCGCGAGGACGACGGCGCCCTCGGCGACGTGGACGCGGACGCGCACCGGGACCGCGCCCGCGTGCCGCAGCACGTTGGTCAGCGACTCCTGGAGGATGCGGTAGCCCTCCCGGGACACCGGCCCGGGCACCGCCCCGACCGGGCCGGTCACCTCGGCATCGACCGTCGCCCCGGAGGCACGGGCGGACTCCAGCAGCCGGTCGGCGTCCGCCAGGGTGGGTCTGCCGCTCACCGGCCTCTCCGACTCGCGCAGCACCCCGAGCACCCGCTCCAGATCCTCCAGGGCGGCCCGGCCGGTCTCCTCGATGGCCTCCAGCGCGCGGTCGGTGAACGCGGGATCGCCCGCCGCCCGGGCGGCCCCCGCCTGCACGACGGCGACCGTGAGCGCGTGACCGATGGAGTCGTGCAACTCGCGGGCGATCCGCGTGCGTTCCAGCAGCTGTTCGGTGCGCTCCTCCAGCGCCGCCATCCGCTCGGCGTGCGACGGCCCGAGGAGGCGCCCCGCCAGAGCGGTCGTCACATGGCCCGACCCGACCACGACCACAGCGAGGAGCACCAACGGCAGGGGTGCGAGCACCGCGTACCACCAGTGGTGGCCCTCGACGCTCACGAATCCGTCGGCGGCGGCGCCCGGGCCGAGGCCCGCCGTCAGCAGGTCGACCGCCAGGAGCGGCATCTGGACGGAGACGTGGGCCACCGCCCAGCCGAGGCACAGCCGCGCCTCCAGCCACACCACGGTCCGCCCGCGATCGGCCCAGGTGACCGACGGGGTGGTCACGATCTCCGGGCTGTCGCCGGTGCCCTGCCGGGGCCCGGTCAGCAGCAGCCTGGCCTGAAACCCCTCCACGACCCGCGTGACGGGCACCAGGCCGGCGAGCCCGAGCAGCACGGCGGCCGTGACCTGCGTCCACCAGGCCTCCTCGACGAACAGCCACAGCGACGGCCACACGATGGCCACCACGATGTGCAGCCACCGCTTGTACGTCACCGCCCGCGTGAGCGGGCGCAGCATCCGGACCACCGCGCCATCGTGCCAGCCCCCACCGGCCGGGAACCTCCCCCGCACGGGGGAGACGATCTCCACCGCCGGGGGAGGCCGGCGCCCCCTGCGCGAGGCCACGCTGATGCCATGACCAGCATCGACGTCCAGGACCTCACCAAGGAGTTCGGCGACCGGCGAGCGGTGGACCGGCTCACCGTCCGCGTCCTGCCCGGCCGCGTCACCGGCTTCCTCGGCCCGAACGGCGCCGGAAAGTCCACCACCATGCGGCTGGTGCTCGGCCTCGACCGGCCGACCTCCGGCTCCGCCACGATCGGCGGCCGGCCCTACCCGGCGCTGCGCGAACCCCTGCGCCACGTGGGCGCCCTGCTCGACGCACAGGCCGCGCACGGCTCCCGCACCGCCCGCGACCACCTCCGCGTCCTCGCCACGAGCAACCGCGTCCCGGACCGGCGGGTCGACGAGGTCCTGGAGGAGACGGGCCTGGCACCGGTGGCCCGGCGCCGCGTACGGACGTACTCCCTGGGCATGCGCCAGCGGCTCGGCATCGCCGCCGCCCTGCTGGGCGATCCCGGGGTGGTCATGCTGGACGAGCCGTCCAACGGCCTCGACCCCGAAGGCATCGTGTGGATCCGCCGGTTGCTGCGCCGGCTCGCGGGGGAGGGCCGCACGGTCCTGGTCTCCAGCCATCTGATGAACGAGACCGCGTCCTTCGCCGACCACCTGGTCGTCCTCGGCCGGGGCCGGCTCCTCGCCGACACCCCCGTGCGGGACTTCATCGACGCCCGCGTACGACCCCGGGTCCGCATCCGCACGACCGAACCGGGCGCCCTCACCGCGGCCCTCGCCCGGCACGGCCACGACGCCGAGGAACACACGGACGGGCACTGGACCGTGCACGACGCGCGCGTGGACGACGTCGGCCGCATCGCCTCGGCCGCGGGTGTGCCCGTCCTGGAACTGGCCGCCGAGGAGGGCACCTTGGAGCAGGCCTACTTCGACCTCACCGGGGCCGAGACCGAGTTCACCGCACAGCCGCAGGAGGCCTGACCATGGAGGTCACACCCGTGCTGCGCTCCGAGTGGCTGAAGGTCCGCACGCTGCGCTCGCTGCCGGGGGCGCTGCTGGCGCTGTTCGCGGCGACCACGGCGTTCTCGGCGCTCGCCGGAGCCTCCGATGTCTCCGACCCGGGATTCGATCCGCTGTTCACGGCCCTCTCGGGCGTGATACCGGGGCAGATCGCGGCCGTCACCTTCGGGGCCATGGCGGTGTCGTCGGAGTTCCACCAGGGCGGGCTGCGGCTGTCCCTGGCCGCGGTGCCGCAGCGGGGGAGGTGGTTCGCCGCCAAGGCCGCCGTCATCGCCGTGCCGGCGCTGCTCGTGGGGCTGGTGACGGCCCTCGCCGCCCTGCTCGCGGGGCGGGCGGGGCTCGGCACGGCGGCCCGCGGGCTCAGCGCCGGTGAGCAGGTGCGCGGGGTCGTGGGCTGCGGTGTCTACCTGATGCTGATGGCCCTGTTCGCCGCGGGGATCGCCGCCCTGCTCCGCAGCGGCGTGGCGACCCTCTCCCTGCTGGTGCCGTTCATCCTCGTCGTGTCGTTCGTGATCGGCGACGCGACCGGCACCGTCGCCGACTTCCTGCCCGACAAGGCCGGGCAGCTGGTCCTCCGGGAGACGTACGACGGTGCCCTCGGCCCGTGGTCGGGGCTCGCGGTGACCGCGCTGTGGTCGGCCGCGGCCCTCCTGGCGGGAGCCTGGCGGGTGCGCCGCAGCGACGCTTGAGGAGGGCCGGCCGGCGCCCGGCGGGGAGAGCACCCGGCGCAGGGAGGATCAGCCTTCGGCGGCTTCCCGCAGCCGTCCGAACTCCTCGGCCATCGTCGCGAGCGTCCAGTGCGCGTTCAGGCCGCTCGGATTGGGCAGCACCCACACGCGCGTGTCACCGATCGTCCGCGCCTGCGGCCCCACCCGCGCCGTGCGGTCGTCGAACGCGGCGCGGTACGCGGTCACGCCGACCACCGCCAGCCAGCGCGGCCGCAGCCGCTCCACCTTCGCCGTGAGCAGCCGCCCGCCCTCCCGGTACTCCTCGGCGCTCAGCTCGTCGGCCCGCGCGGAGGCCCGCGCCACGACGTTGGTGATGCCCAGCCCGTACGACAGCAGCTCCTGCTGCTCGGACGGCTTCAGCAGGCGCGGCGTGAACCCGGACCGGTGCAGCGCAGGCCAGAAGCGGTTGCCCGGCCGGGCGAAGTGATGGCCCGTGGCGGCCGTCATCAGGCCGGGGTTGATGCCGCAGAACAGGACCCGCAGGCCCTCCGCGACCACGTCGGGCACGACGCGGTCGCGGGCGGCCTCCAGCTCCTCGGGGGTGAAACGCGCCATGGGGAACAGCGCGTCAGAGGATCGCGCCGGGCGTGTAGCCCGCGGCCTCGGGGTGCTGCTTGACGATCTCCTCGACCCGGGCGACGACGGCGGCGACCTGGTCGCCCGCGGCACCGGTGAAGGACAGCTTGTCGGCCATCAGCGCGTCCAGCTGGTCCCGGTCCAGCGGGATGCGCGCGTCGGCGGCCAGCTTGTCGAGCAGCTCGTTGCGCTCGGCGCCCTGCTCACGCATGGCGAGCGCGGAGGCGACGGCGTTCTCCTTGATCGCCTCGTGGGCGAGCTCCCGGCCGACACCCGCGCGCACGGCACCCATGAGCACCTTGGTGGTGGCGAGGAACGGCAGGTAGCGGTCGAGTTCACGGGCGACGACCGCCGGGAACGCGCCGAACTCGTCGAGCACCGTCAGGAACGTCTCCAGCAGACCGTCCAGCGCGAAGAACGCGTCGGGCAGCGCGACCCGGCGCACCACCGAGCAGGACACGTCACCCTCGTTCCACTGGTCGCCCGCCAGCTCGCCGGTCATCGAGGCGTAGCCGCGCAGGATCACCATGAGGCCGTTGACGCGCTCGCAGGAGCGGGTGTTCATCTTGTGCGGCATCGCCGAGGAGCCGACCTGGCCGGGCTTGAAGCCCTCGGTGACCAGCTCGTGCCCGGCCATCAGCCGGATCGTCTTGGCCAGCGACGACGGGGCCGCCGCCAGCTGCACCAGCGCGGTGACGACCTCATAGTCCAGGGAGCGCGGGTAGACCTGGCCGACCGAGGTGAACGCCTGCGAGAAGCCCAGGTGCTTCGCGATCCGCTGCTCCAGGTCCGCGAGCTTCCCGGCGTCTCCGCCGAGCAGGTCCAGCATGTCCTGCGCGGTGCCGACCGGGCCCTTGATGCCGCGCAGCGGGTAGCGGCCCAGCAGCTCCTCGATCCGGGCGAACGCGACGAGCAGCTCGTCGGTGGCGGTGGCGAAGCGCTTGCCGAGGGTGGTGGCCTGGGCGGCGACGTTGTGCGAGCGGCCGGCCATGACCAGCTCGCCGTACTCGCCGGACAGCTTGCCGAGCCGGGCCAGGACGGCGACCGCGCGGTCGCGCACCAGCTCCAGCGACAGGCGGATCTGCAGCTGCTCGACGTTCTCGGTGAGGTCGCGGGAGGTCATGCCCTTGTGCACGTGCTCGTGCCCGGCGAGAGCGTTGAACTCCTCGATCCGCGCCTTCACATCGTGCCGCGTGACCTTCTCGCGCTCGGCGATGGAGGCGAGGTCGACGGTGTCGAGCACACGCTCGTAGTCGGCGAGCGCCGCGTCCGGCACCTCGATGCCGAGGTCCTTCTGGGCCCGCAGCACGGCGAGCCAGAGCTGCCGCTCCAGCCTCACCTTCTGCTCGGGCGACCAGAGCGTGGCGAGCTCGGCGGAGGCGTAGCGTCCGGCGAGGACGTTCGGGATGCGGGGCTTGGCGGGAGCGGAAGTCACGTGGACGGATTCTACTGGCGATTCGTGCAGGCCAGCGCCCCGGGTGTCTTCGTCGGAACCTACGAAGGCACGGCGGGCGCGTCCACCTGCGGCTACGCCGGGTCCTGGTAGGGCAACAGGTCCGGTCGCTTCGGGGGCAGGCCGTCGCCCGAGGAGCGGCCCGTCAGACGGCGGCCTATCCACGGCAGCAGGTGCTGCCGGGCGAACCGCGCGTCCGCCACCCGCCGTGCCACCCAGCCCGGCGGCAGTGTCGCCGGCATCGGCGTGCGCCACTCGGCGTCCTCCGGGTCGTGGCCCAGCGCCTGCCAGACCGCCTCGGCGACCCGGCGGTGCCCCTCGGCCGTCAGGTGCAGCCGGTCCACGTCCCACATCCGCGGGTCGCTCAGGGAGGGCGCGCCGTACAGGTCGACGACGAGCGCGCCGTGCCGGGCGGCCAGCTCGTCGACGCAGGCGAACAACTCCTCCATGCGCGGCCGGAAGCGCTCCAGGACCGGGCCCTGCCGGCCCGGGCTGCGCATCAGGACGAGCTGCCGGCAGGCGGGGGCCAGCTTCTCCACCGCCTCCGTGAGGAGCCCGCGGACCCGGCCCATGTCGCACGCGGGCCGCAGCGTGTCGTTGAGCCCGCCGACCAGCGTGATCACGTCGGCCCCCATGGCCGCCGCGACGTCGACCTGCTCGTCGACGATCTGCTGGATCAGCTTGCCGCGGACCGCGAGGTTGGCGTACCGGAAGCCGGGCGTACGGGCCGCCATCCGCGCGGCGAGCAGGTCGGCCCAGCCCCGGTAGGTGCCGTCGGGCATCAGGTCCGACATGCCCTCGGTGAAGGAGTCGCCGAGGGCGACCAGGCTGCTGTAGGTGGGGTTCGTCTGCATGGCGACGGAAATGGTATCCCGTGCACATACCCAGCAGTCGGTCGGTCCCCCGGGAGCGGGCTTCGACCCTGCGAACCGGCGGCTCCCGCAGCCCGCCGGACCCACGTCCTCACGCCCGCAGACCGAACAGCTCCCGCAGGACGTCCTCCATGGTCACGAGCCCCGCCAGCCGCCCGTCCGCCCCGAGGACGGCCGCGAGGTGGGTGCGGCTGCCCCGCATCGCCGTGAGGACGTCGTCGAGGGGCGTGTGCTCCCGTACGCGGGCGATGGGGCGCATGTCCCGCAGCCGGAACGGCGTGGTCCGGCCGGGGGCGTCCAGGGCGTCCTTGACGTGCAGATAACCGACGATCCGCCGCCCCTCGTCCACCACCGGGAAGCGCGAGAACCCGGACTCCGCCGACAGCCGCTCCAGCTCCTCCGGCGTCACCCCCACACGCGCGTACACCACGCGCTCCAGCGGCAGCACCACGTCCCGCACGGGGCGGCGGCCCAGCTCCAGCGCGTCGCGCAGGCGTTCCTGGGCGCGGTCGTCGATCAGGCCGGCCTCGCTGGAGTCCTTCACGATCCGCGCTATCTCGGCGTCCGAGTAGGAGGCGGCGACCTCCTCGCGGGCCTCCACCCGCAGCAGCTTCAGCAGGGTGTTGGCGAACGCGTTCACCGTGAAGATCACCGGGCGCAGGGCGCGGGACAGCGCCACCAGGGGCGGGCCGAGCGCCAGCGCGCTGCGCACCGGCTCGGCGAGCGCGATGTTCTTCGGCACCATCTCACCGAGCAGCATGTGCAGATAGGTCGCCAGCGACAGCGCGATCACGAAGGACACCGCGTGTCCCGCTCCCTCGGGCACGCCCACCGCGTGGAACACCGGCTCCAGCAGATGAGCGATCGCGGGCTCGGCCACCACACCCAGCACCAGCGTGCACAGCGTGATGCCGAGCTGCGCGGCCGCCATCAGCGCGGACACGTGCTCCAGACCCCACAGCACGCTCTTGGCGCGCCGGTCGCCCTGGTCGGCGTAGGGCTCGATCTGGCTGCGGCGCACGGAGATCAGGGCGAACTCGGCCCCCACGAAGAAGGCGTTGACGACCAGCGTCGCCAGTCCGATCAGCAGCTGGACGGCGGTCACAGTTCCGCCCCCTTCACGTCGGGCTTCTCGTCGTCGAGCGGGGCGCGCAGCAGGACGCGGGCCGCCCGGCGCCCCGTCGCGTCCAGGACCTCCAGGTGCCAGCCGGCGACCTCGAGCGTGTCACCGGCCTCCGGTATCCGGCCGAGCACCGACGCCACCAGCCCGGCGAGCGTCTCGTAGGGCCCCTCCGGCGCGCGCAGCCCGATCCGTTCCAGGTGGTCCACGCGCGCGGATCCGTCGGCCGAGTACAGCGCGTGTCCCGACTCGTCGGTGCCGGCCGGGGCCAGGTCGGGCGTCTCGTGCGGGTCGTGCTCGTCGCGCACCTCGCCGACGACCTCCTCGACGATGTCCTCCAGCGTGGCCACACCGGCCGTGCCACCGTACTCGTCGATCACGACGGCCATCGTGTGCTTGCCGGAGAGCCGGTCCAGAAGCCGGTCCACGGTGAGCGTCTCCGGGACCAGCAGGGGTTCGCGCATCAGCTCGGAGACGTGGATCCGGGGGCGGCGTTCGGCGGGCACCGCCAGCACGTCCTTCACGTGCGCCGTGCCGACGACCGAGTCGAGGGTGCCGCGGTAGACGGGGAACCGGGACAGGCCCGTCGCCCGGGTCGCGTTCGCCACGTCCTCCAGGGTCGCCTGCACCTCCAGCGCGACGACCTGCACCCGCGGCGTCATGACGTTCTCGGCGGTCAGATCGGCGAGGTTCAGGGTCCGCACGAACAGCTCCGCGGTGTCCGCCTCCAGGGCGCCCTCCTTGGCGGAGTGCCGGGCGAGGGCGGCCAGTTCCTGCGGACCGCGCGCCGAGGCCAGCTCCTCGGCCGGCTCGACCCCGATGCGCCGCACCACCCGGTTCGCCGTGTTGTTCAGGTGGGTGATGAAGGGCCGGAACGCGGCGCTGAACCAGCGCTGGGCGTTGCCCACGGTCTTGGCGACCGTCAGCGGCGAGGAGATCGCCCAGTTCTTGGGCACCAGCTCGCCGACGACCATCAGGAACACCGTGGACAGGGCGGTGCCGATCACCAGCGCGATGCTGTGCGACGCCGAGCGCGAGACGCCCAGGTCCTCCAGCGGCCCGGCGATCAGGGCGGCGATCGACGGCTCGGCGAGCATGCCGACGACCAGGTTCGTGACGGTGATGCCGAGCTGCGCCCCGGAAAGCTGGAACGTCAGGTTCCGTACGGCCTTCAGCGCGCCCTGCGCACCCCGCTCGCCGCGCTCCACGGCCTGTTCCAGCTCGGCGCGCTCGACCGTGGTGAGGGAGAACTCGGCCGCGACGAAGGCACCGCAGGCGAGCGAGAGCGCGATCGCCGCCAGGAGCAGGAGCACTTCGGTCATCGGTTCACCCCCGTTCCATGGTTCTCCAGGACGGGGCGGAACGCGCGGTGTCGCGCACGGGGAGGCTCGCCCATGGGCGGAGGCTCACAACCTTTCATGCCGGACCGAGTGGCCATTCAAGAGTAAAGGATGGGCAAAGTCCTCTTCCGGGTGCGGCCACCACCTCCCGGCCGCGCCTACCCGGTGAGCGGCTTCACCCAGCGTCGCCACTGCTCCTCTGCCCCGTAACCCGCCGCTCCCCACGTCCGGTGCGCGGTCTCGTTGCGCGTGAGCACCATCGCGTCCGCCCGGCGCCCGCCGAGCCGTACGAACCGTTTCTCCGCGGCGGCGAGCAGCGCCGTGGCGATCCCCCGGCGGCGCCGGTCCGGGTGCACGGCCAGCCGGTACAGATGGCAGCGCCAGCCGTCGAACCCGGCGATCACCGTGCCGGCCGGCTCTCCCCGGTGTTCGGCCAGGATCAGCGCCCCGGGGTCACGCTCCACCAGCCGCTCCACGCCGCCGCGGTCGTCACTGATGCTCGTGCCCTCGGCGGCCACCTTCCAGAAGGCCAGCACGGCGTCGAGGTCCTCGGGCGTCGCGGCCCGGATGCGCACATCGGTCATCGCATGATCACAGCACTCGTGCCCGTCCGTGTCAGACCGTTTCACCATCCGGACGTCACTCGTGCGCGATGGCCGCCAGCACGTTCATACGGGAGGCGCGCAACGCCGGCAGCAGCGCCGCCACGACCCCGACCACCGCCGAGCCGACCACCACCAGGACGATCGTGAGCCACGGGATCGCGAGGACCGTCATGCCCTGGAGCGCCAGCACCCGGTGCATGGACACCCCCCACACCAGCCCCAGCGCGAGCCCGAGGACGGCGCCGAACACCGCGATCACCACCGACTCCAGCCGGATCATCCGCCGCAGCTGGCGCCGGGCCAGCCCGATCGCCCGCAGCAGGCCGATCTCCCGGGTGCGTTCGACGACCGACAGGGCGAGCGTGTTGACCACACCCAGCACCGCGATGATGATCGCCAGCCCGAGCAGCGCGTACACCAGGTACAACAGGACGGCGATCTGGTCGTGGACGAGCCTCTTGTAGTCGGCCATGTCCCGCACCTGCACCTGCGGATACGGATCCAGGGTCTTCTCCAGGGCCGCGCGCAGGGCGTCGTCGCCCGTGCCGGCGGCGGCGTTGACGTACAGCGCGGAGTCCTGTCCGCCGGGCGCGTACCGCTCCAGGGTGTTCAGACCGAAGAACAGCCCGCCCTGGGTGCCGAATCCCTCGGCGGCGTCCTGGTCGGTGAGCGCGCCGACCGTCAGCCGGGCCGAGCGCCCGCCCGGGAACCGCACGGGCAGGGTGCTGCCCACCCGGACGTCGTGGTCGCGTGCGAAGTCCCGGTCCATGGCCAGGTGCCCGCTCGCGAGCGCCGACGCCGAGTCGCCCTGCGAGTACGTGATGTTGGCGACCTCGTCGAGCCGCGGACCGTAGCCCGCCGCCGTGGTCTCGACGCGGTCGCCGTCCGGGAGACGCACCGCGACCGGTGTGAACCGCCCGCGCACGACCAGGCCCACGCCGTCGGTGCGGCGCACCTTGTCGGTGACCTCACGCGGGAACGTCTGGAAGTTGCTGTTCTGGACGACGAAATCGGCGCCGAGCGTCCTGTCGATCTGCCGGTCGAACGAGGCGGTCATCGACTCGCTCGCCACCGACATCCCGCCGACCAGCGCGATGCCCACCATCAGGGCCGCGGCCGTGGCCCCGGTGCGGCGGGGGTTGCGCAGCGCGTTGCGCTGGCTCATCCGGCCGATCGAACCGAACAGGGCGGGGAAGGCCGCGCCGAGCACCCGGATCACCGGGCGCACCAGCAGCGGCCCGGCGATCACCGTCGCGATCAGGGTGAGCGCCACCCCGAGACCCAGCAGGGAGGCCGCCGACGGCGTCCGCTGCGACACCGCGCAGCCCGCGAGCGCCGCCGCACCGGCCGCCCCGACGACCGCGCCCGCCACCGCCCGCATCCGCAGCGGCCGGCCCACCCCCGCGACCTCGGCGTCCGAGAGGGCCGCCATCGGGGAGACACCCGCGGCCCGCCGGGCCGGGAGGTACGCGGCGACGAAGGTGACGCCGAGCCCGACGACGTACGCCGCCACCGGGGTCGCCCAGCCGATCTCCATCTCGCCGGCGTCGATGTTCATGCCCAGCAGGCCCATCAGCCCGATCAGCCCGGCCGCCAGGCCGATGCCCGCGGCGAGCCCCAGGGTGGAGCCGACCAGCCCGAGCAGCAACGCCTCGGTGAGCACCGAGGCGCGGACCTGGCGCCGGTCGGCTCCCAGCGCGCGCAGCAGGCCCAGCTCCCGGGTGCGCTGGGCGATCAGCATGGAGAAGGTGTTGACGATCAGGAACACGCCGACCAGCACGGCGACCCCGGCGAAGCCGAGCATCACGTACTTGATGACGTCGAGGAACCCGCCCAGCTGCTGGACGTCCGACTCGGCCTGTTCCCCGGCCGTCCTGAAGTCGTAGGTGTGCGCGCCGAGCGCCCCGGCGACGCGTCGTTTGAGCTGGTCGTCGCTGACGCCCCGAGCCGCGTCGACCGAGATGCCGGTCGCCGTCCCCGGCCGGCCGAGCAGCTTCGCCTGCGCCGTGGGCGGGTCGAAGTAGAGCAGCGCGGAGCCGGGATTCGTCGTCCTGAACGAGACGATGCCGACCACCCGGACCCTGAACGACCCCGGGGGCGCGATGACGGTGAGGGTGTCGCCGACGCGCACGTCCTTGCGATCGGCGGTCTCCGCGTCGAGCAACACCTGGCCGGGTCCGCGCGGGGCATGGCCCGAGGCGAGCCGCACGGGGCTGCGCTCGTTCGGGTTCCACGCGTTGCCCAGCGTCGGCGCCCCGGTGGTCGGACCCACGGGTTCGTTGTTCTCGTCGACGACCGTGAGGCCGTTCACCTTCACGTCGGCGCGGGCCGCCGCGACCCCGTCGACCTGCCGGACCCGTGCGGCGAGCGCGGCGGGCAGGGTGGCCGTGCGGCCGGAGGGCACCGCCTCGTCGAGGTCCTCCTTCGGACTGACCGTGACGTCCGCCGCGGTGGACGCGAACAGCCGGTCGAAGGTGCGGCTGACGGTGTCCGAGAAGATCAGGCTGCCGGTGACGAACGCGACGGACAACAGGACGGCGAGCGCGGAGAGCAGCAGCCGCCCCTTGTGCGCCAGGAAGCTCCGCAGGGTCGCCTTGAGCACGGGCTCACTTCTCCTCGGGCGACGCCGGGGCGTCTGTGCCCCCGGCACGGGTGCGGATCACGTCGAACCTCTTCATCCGCTCCAGGACCGCCTCGGCGGTGGGGTGCCGCATCTCGTCGACGATCCGGCCGTCTCCGAGGAAGAGCACCAGGTCCGAGTGGGCGGCCGCGCCGGGGTCGTGGGTGACCATGACGACGGTCTGCCCCAGCTGGTCCACCGCCTCGCGCAGGAAGCCCAGCACCTCCAGGCCGGCCCGCGAATCGAGGTTGCCGGTCGGCTCGTCCGCGAAGATCAGCTCGGGGCGGGAGGCCAGCGCCCGCGCGCAGGCCACGCGCTGCTGCTGCCCGCCGGAGAGCTGCGAGGGCCGGTGCCCGAGCCGGTCCCGCAGGCCCAGGGTGTCGATCACCTGGTCCAGCCACGTCGCGTCGGCCTTCCGGCCCGCGATGTCCATCGGCAAAGTGATGTTCTCCAGCGCGTTGAGGGTCGGGATGAGGTTGAACGACTGGAACATGAACCCGATCCGGTCCCGGCGCAGCCGCGTCAGCTCCCGCTCCCGCAGCCCGGTGATCTCCGTGTCGCCCAGCCACACCTGACCGGCCGAGACGGTGTCGAGCCCCGCGAGGCAGTGCATCAGGGTGGACTTCCCCGAGCCCGACGGGCCCATCACCGCGGTGAACCGGCCCCGGACGACGTCCACGTCCACCGAGTCCAGCGCGAGCACGGCCGTCTCGCCCGCGCCGTACGCCTTGGTGAGACCGCGGGCGCGGGCCGCGATCCGGTCGGCCGGTGCGAGGCCGGGAGCGTGCTCCGCAGCAGGTGTGGACAAGGCCGCCTCCTCTGGGTTTGCCTCAGGACCTCAACCTTGCCCGAGCGTAATGTGACCCGGCCCACACTCGGAATCCTCCGCGGGTCGGACTCGCCCTTGCCGGTGCCGGCACCAGCGCGCCGGCTTCGGGGTATGGAACTCGTCGGACAGGACACCGGCGAGGTGGGCCACACCTTCGTGGAAGCCGCCGCGGACTTCATGAAGCAGTACGAGTCCGTCCTCGCCGAGGAGTTCGACGGGGGCGCCCCCGCCCGGGCGAAGCCGGGAGCGGGGGAAGACCGCGAGGGCACGCGCGAAGGTCGCCGCTGACCTTTGACAACTTCGAGGTCGACTCGCCTGGCTGCTGGTGCTCGCCGAGCGGAAGACCCCGGAGACCCTCAGGTCACCGACTGGGGAGCCCTCGTCGCCGCCGTCGCACGCCACCGGGCCGCCCTGTTCGGTGTCCCCGTCCACGACAGCCCGCACGCCCGCGCCGCCGCCCTGCTCCAGCTCCCGCTCCACGCCCCCGCGCTGGACGAGGCGTCCGTACGGGACATCGAGCGGGAACCGCGCCAGTGGACCCTGTGACTACCCGTCGGCCGGGCGCCACGCCGCGCCGAGCACACAGTACGAACTCGGCAGCCTCGGCCCCTCCTCCGGCATGAGCACCCGCCGGTAGGGACCGAGTTCGAATCCGGCCTCCCGCAGCGCCCGCACCGGCTCCCGGGCCACGTGGCAGCCCCCGCTCAGCGCCGGCCACACCGTCCGGTCCAGGGCGTGCTGCGTGAGGGTCATCGCCCGGCCGCCGCCCCGGCCGTGCTCGAAGAACCGCACCTCGCCACCCGGCCGCAGCACCCGCCGCAGCTCCCCGAGCGCCCGGGGGACGTCCCGCACACTGCACAGCACCAGGGACACCACGGCCGCGTCGAAGCCCTCGCTCTTGACCGGCAGCGCCTCGGCCACCCCCGGCACCACGTCCACCGGCACCTCGGCCCGCAGCGCGGCCTCCACGGCCAGGTGCCGCAGCCGCCGCTCCGGTTCGATGGCCACCACCTCCGCGACGGTGCCGGGGTAGTGCGCGAAGTTCAGCCCGTTGCCCGCGCCGATCTCGATCACCCGCCCGGACAGCCCGTCGAGGAGTCTCCCGCGGATCCGGCCCATGCCCATCCGGGTCTCGGCGGCCACACTGATCCTCGCGTAGCAGCGGGCGAACAGCGGATGGTGCACGGCGTCCCGTGGCACCTTGCCGGAGCGCAGCGGCATGGGGAACCTCCCTGACGGGGCCGGCCTGAAGCCTCGGGGTGATTCTCCCCCGCGGGAGCCCGCCGCACCCCTGCCGCCCACCGAGGGAGGAGCCGGGCGGCCCCCCGCGGGGAGGATCCGGCATGCGTCGCGCGGGTCGTGCGCGGGCCTGCGCGAGGTCGGCATGCGTGGCGCGGGCGGTGCGCTGGTTCGCGGCGGGGCCGGCATGCGTGGCGCGGGTCGTGCGCGGGCCTGCGCGAGGTCGGCATGCGTCGCGCGGGCTGTGAGCGGGCCCGCGCGACGCCGGTACGAGCGCCGATACGCTTCGGCGGCCCGCTACGCGAGCTCCGCCGCCAGCAGCGCGGCCGTGCGCGCCACGAGCGGATGGTCGGCCTCGGCGTCCTCCTCCGGCTGCGTGGTCAGGACCGACAGCACGATCGGCGGGCCGTCCGGCGGCCAGGCGATGCCCACGTCGTTGTTGCTGCCGTACCGGCCGCCCCCCGTCTTGTCGGCGAGCAGCCAGTCGGCCGGCAGGCCTTTGCGGAACCGGTCCAGGCTCGTGGTGTTGCGCAGCAGCCAGTCCGTGAGCCGGGCCCTGTCCCGGGGCTTGAGTGCGTCGCCGAGCACCAGCCGGGCGTAGGTCAGGCCGACGGCGCGCGGGGAGGTCGTGTCGGTCACGCGCCACGGCTCCGCCGAGTTGAGCTCGGGCTCCCAGCGGTCCAGCCGGGTGACGCGGTCACCGACCGAGCGGCAGAACCGTGTCACGGCGGCCGGACCGCCCAGCTCCTTCAGGAGCAGGTTGCCCGCGGTGTTGTCGCTGAAGCGGATGGTCGCGTCGCACAGTTCGCCGATGGTCATGCCGGTTCCGACGTGCTCCCCGGTGACGGGGGAGTGGCCGGACCGGTCGACGTACCCCTGGGTGTAGTGGACGCGCCGGGCCAGGAACTCGCCGTCGCGGTCCAGGTCGCGCAGGACGGCCGCGGCGGCGAGCGTCTTGAACACCGAGGCCATCGGGAAGCGCTCGTCGGCCCGGTACGCCACCGTCCGGCCCGTGCGCAGGTTGCGGGCGTACACGCCCAGTCGTGCGGTGTGCTCCCGCTCCAGTTCCCGCAGCCGCGCGGCGACACCGGCGGTGCCGGCCGACGCGTGGGCCGTGCCGCCGCCCAGGGCGAGAGCGGCGGCCGTGCCCAGGACGAGGGCCGTACGGCGGGACGGGCGTAATCCGTTCGCGTGCAAGGTGGTCCCTTCGGAGGTGATCACGGTCGTACATCAGAACGCGATCACGGCCACACCGGTTCCACCGCCCGCCGCCCCGGCCCCTCAGAACGCGATCACGGCCGCACCGGTTCCACCGCCCGCCGCCCCGGCCCCTCAGAACGCCTCGGGCGCCTCCCGTTCCCGGAACGCCTCCGCGTCCCACGAGCCGTCCAGCCGGGGCGCCAGCCAGTGCGGCGCGGCCGCCCGGAACGCGGCGGGGGACAGGGCGCCGGAGCCGGCCGGGACGGAGCCCAGCAGCGGGGCTCCGGCCACCTCCGGCAGGTCCGCGAGGTTGCAGCGCGCCGCGAGGTCCGGGGCCGCCGGCCAGCTCCCGATCACGATCCCGGCCGGTTCCAGCTCCCGGGCACGCAGTTCACGCGTCGTCAGCTCCGTCGCGTTGAGGGTGCCGAGTCCCGCCTGCGCCACCACCAGTACCGGCGCCGACAACAGCCGCGCCGCGTCCGCCAGGGTCCCCCCGGCCGCGTCGAACCGGACGAGCAGTCCGCCGGCGCCCTCGACCAGCACCAGGTCGTGCTCGGTGGCCAGTTTCGCGGCGGTCTCCGCGACCTCGTGCGGCCGGACCGGGGCCCGGCCTGCCCGGCGCGCCGCCGTCGCCGGGGCCAAGGGCTCCGGATAACGGGCGACTTCGGCCGTCGTCACCCCGCCCGCGAGGCGCGCCACCTCGGCGGCGTCCCCGGGCTCGTCCGGCCCCACGCCCGTCTGCGCCGCCTTCAGCACGGCCACCGAGCGGCCGGCGGCCAGGGCCGTCGCGGCGAGAGCGGCGGTCACGACCGTCTTGCCGACCTCCGTGCCCGTGCCCGTGATCACCAGTACCGGCATGTCATCCCTCCCGCGCCGCCGCGCACACGGCCCGCGCGATCCGCGCCAGGTCCTCGTCGCCCGTCACATACGGCGGCATGGTGTAGATCAGATCGCGGAACGGCCGCAGCCACACGCCCTCGCGCACGGCCGCCGCCGTCGCCGCTTCCATGTCCACGGGGTGGTCCAGCTGGACGACGCCGATGGCGCCGAGCACCCGGACCTCCCGCACACCCGGCAGGTCCGAGGCGGGCGCGAGCCCGTCCCGCAGCCCCGACTCGATCCGCTTGACCTCCGCGAGCCAGTCCTGACCGAGCAGCAACTCGATCGAGGCGCAGGCCACCGCGGCGGCCAGCGGATTGCCCATGAAGGTGGGACCGTGCGCGAGCACCGGCACCTCGCCCCGCGAGATGCCGTCGGCCACGCGCGCGGTGCACAGCGTCGCCGCCATCGTCAGATAACCGCCGGTCAGCGCCTTGCCCACACACATCACGTCGGGTGTGACGGCCGCGTGCTCCGCCGCGAACAGCGCGCCCGTGCGGCCGAAGCCGGTCGCGATCTCGTCGAACACCAGCAGCACGTCGTGCGCGTCGCACGCCTCGCGCAGCACCCGCAGATACGCGGGGGAGTGGAACCGCATCCCGCCCGCGCCCTGCACCACCGGCTCGACGACGACCGCGGCCAGCTCACCGGCATGCCGCTCGATCAGCGACCGCAGCTGCTCGGCGTACGCCTCGTCGTACTCCGCCGGGGGCGGGCCGGCGAACACCTGACGCGGCAGCACCCCGGTCCACAGGTCGTGCATCCCGCCCTCGGGGTCGCACACCGACATGGGCTGCCAGGTGTCGCCGTGGTAGCCACCGCGCCAGGTCAGCAGCCGCTGCTTGCCGGGGCGGCCCAGCGAACGCCAGTACTGCAGGCACATCTTGACCGCGACCTCGACCGACACCGACCCCGAGTCGGCGAGGAAGACGTGCTCCAGGCCCTCGGGTGACATGTCGACAAGGAGCTTCGCCAGCCGTACGGCGGGCTCGTGGGTGAGCCCGCCGAACATCACGTGGCTCATCCGCCCGAGCTGCTCGCGGGCGGCCTCGTTCAGCACCGGGTGGTTGTAGCCGTGGATCGCCGACCACCAGGACGACATGCCGTCGATCAGCTCGCGCGGACCGCCCGGTTCCCCCGGACCGCCCGGTCCTCCCGGACCGGCCGGCGCTCCGGGGCCGCTCGGCGCTTCCCGGCCGCCCGGCACTCCCGGACCGCTCGGCTCTTCCCGACCGCCCGGCACTCCCGAGCCGTCGGCGAGCCGCAGCCGTACCCCGCTCGCCGACTCCACGACGAGCGGTTCCCGCTGCCCGGGCATCGGGCCGTACGGATGCCACACGTGCCGCCGGTCGAGCTCCAGCAGCTCGGGGGCGGTCAGCTCAGGCATTGGGCGCGAGGTCCGTCCCGGCGCCGCGGCGGCGCACGGCGACCAGGTCGGTGCGTGGTGCGCCGGCGGCCGGGGAATCGGCGGTCTGCGGGGCGGCGTCCGAGCCGCAGGCTCCGCCGCCACCGGAACCGCAGACGCCGCCGCCGTCGTGGCAACCGCCCGTGGCCCGGTGCTCGGGCAGCGTCACCTGGTCGGTGCCCTCCACCTCGAACCCGGCGTCCGCGATCATCTCCAGGTCCGCCTTGCCGGCCTGGCCCTCACTGGTGAGGTAGTCACCGAGGAAGATCGAGTTGGCCAGGTGCAGGGCGAGCGGCTGCATCGTGCGCAGATGGACCTCGCGCCCGCCCGCGATCCGCACCTCGACGTCCGGGCAGACGAACCGCGTCATCGCCAGGATCCTCAGGCACCGCTGCGGCGTCAGGTTCCACTCCTTGCCGAGCGGGGTGCCCTCGAACGGGATCAGGAAGTTGACCGGCACCGAGTCCGGGTCCAGCTCACGCAGTGAGAAGACCACGTCCACCAGGTCCTCGTCCGTCTCGCCCATGCCCGCGATCAGCCCGGAGCAGGCGGACAGACCGGCCGCGTGCGCCTTCTGCACGGTGTCGACCCGGTCCTCGTAGGTGTGCGTGGTGGTGATCTCGCCGTACGTCGCTTCGGACGTGTTGAGGTTGTGGTTGTAGGCGTCGGCACCGGCCTCGCGCAGCCGCTCCGCCTGGCCGTCCGAGAGCAGCCCGAGACAGGCGCACACCTCGACGCCCTCGTTGTTGTCCTTGATCGCCTTGATCGTCTCGGAGACCCGGTCCACGTCCCGGTCGGTCGGGCCGCGCCCGCTCGCCACCAGGCACACCCGCTTGGCCCCGCCGGCCACACCGGCCGCCGCCGCGTCGGACGCCTGGTCGGGCTTCAGCCAGGTGTACTTCAGGATCCCGGCCGTCGAGCCGAGCCGCTGCGAACAGTAGGAGCAGTCCTCGGGGCACAGGCCGGACTTGAGGTTGACGAGATAGTTGAGTTTCACCCGTCGGCCGAACCAGTGCCGACGCACCTTTCCGGCCGCGGCCACCACATCGAGCAGGTCGTCGTCGGACGTCGCGAGGACGGCCAGTGCCTCGTCGCGGGTCGGCAGCTCGCGCCGAAGCCCCTTGTCCACCAGCGTGTTCAGCAGGTCCATGGAAGCCGATCCTGTCCTAAGTCGGTGCCCGGGGCCAAGGAGAGTTCGCACAACAGAGTCGCTTCGAGGTGTGGGTATTGCCACACACTGACCTGCTGGTGGTCCCGCTAGTGTCTGTGCACTGCCTACAAATTCCCCGGAGGACCACCCATGGCGTTCGGCTGGATCGACGAGCAGGCGGAGCTGCGCGCCCGCGCCGGACTTGTGCGGACTCTGCGCCCCCGTCCGGCCGATTCGCCGCTCCTGGACCTGGCGAGCAACGACTATCTCGGGCTGGCCCGCCATCCGGAGGTCACCGAGGGCGCCGCCCGGGCGGCGCGGACCTGGGGCGGCGGCGCGACCGGCTCCCGGCTCGTCACCGGCACCACCGAACTGCACACCGAACTCGAACGGGAACTGGCCGATTTCTGCGGGTTCGAGGCGGCCCTCGTCTTCTCCTCCGGTTACGCCGCCAACCTGGCCGCGGTCACCGCGCTGGCCTCGCACGGCTCTCTGATCGTCTCCGACGCGGGCAACCACGCCTCGCTCATCGACGGCTGCCGGCTGGCCCGCGGCAGTACCCAGGTCGTGGCGCACGCCGAGCCGGACGCCGTGGCGAAGGCGCTGGCGACGCACGAGGGCACGGCGATCGCCGTGTCCGACACCGTCTTCTCGGTCGACGGCGACGCCGCCCCCCTGACCGCGCTGGCGGAGGCCTGCCGGGAGCACGGCGCCGGGCTGGTCGTCGACGACGCCCACGGCCTGGGAGTCCTCGGCGACGGAGGCCGCGGCGCCGCGCACGCCGTGGGGCTCGCGGGCGCGGACGACGTCGTCGCGACGGTCACGCTGTCCAAGTCGCTCGGCAGCCAGGGCGGCGCGGTCCTCGGCCCGGCCCGGGTCGTCGACCACCTGGTCAACGCGGCCCGGACGTTCATCTTCGACACCGGTCTCGCTCCCGCGGCGGCGGGGGCGGCGCTGTCGGCCCTGCGGCTGCTGCGCCGCGAGCCGGAGCGCGCGGCCCGAGCCCGCGCGGTGGCGGGCGAACTGCACGCACGCCTGACCGCCGCGGGTCTGGAAGCGGTACGTCCGGACGCCGCGGTGGTCTCGGTGCGGGCGCCGTCTCCCGAGGGCGCCGTGCGCTGGGCGGCACAGTGCCGCGCGGCGGGCCTGGCCGTGGGGTGCTTCCGGCCGCCTTCCGTACCGGACGGCATCTCACGGCTCAGGCTGACCGCACGCGCGGACCTGACCGGTCAGCAGATCGAACGCGCTGTACGACTGATCGGCGAGACGCGGCCATGAGTCGGCGTGACACGGCCGTGCGTCGCACGACGACGGTGTGGATCGACGACGGTCACATACGGTCCACCCCGGCCGCGAACGCCGCCCAGCTCCTCGCGGAGAAGAGCAGTGCGGGTCCGGCCGGGTCCTTGGAGTCGCGCACGGCGAGCAGCCCCGCCCAGGGCGGGCTGTCCGGACGGGCGGTCTCCACGCAGTTGTTCGCTCCGGTGCTGTAGCTGCTGCGCAACCACCGCACACCGTGCAGTTCGATGCTGGAGGGGACGTGACGAGGCAGTGCACGCATAGGTGCCTCCTTACGCGCCGGTGGCTGTCCCGGCGATGAAATCCAACGAGTCCTCGGGCGAAAGGGCGTGGATCTGAAGGGCGTTGAAGGCCTCCGTGTAGGCCTGGAGGTCTTCTTTCCGTTCGAGATAGAGGCTACTCGTCAAGTGGTCGAGAACAACCACATCCAGATCAGAAGTGCTCGAAAATGACAAGATAACGAAAGGTCCGGTGACGCCGATGTGCGCCCCGGCGGCGAACGGCAGTACCTGGAGGCGCACTTGGGGCAGCCGGGCGGCCTCGACCAGTCGTTCCAGCTGACGGGCCATGACGTCCGGCCCGCCCACCTCCCGCCGCAGTACCGCCTCGTCCAGAACGGCGCTCAGTTCCAGCGGGGGATCCGCGCGCAGCACGTCCTGCCGGGCCAGACGTACCTCGACCAGGGTGTCGAGCCTTTCCTCCGACAGCCCTTCCACGGCGGCCCGCGTCACCGCACGCGCGTACTCGGGCGTCTGAAGCAGACCGGGGACCACGGTCGTCTCCAGCGTGCGCATCGCGCCGGCCTGCGACTCCAGGCTGATGAAGTCCCGGTAGGTCGGCGGCAGGACACCCCGGTAGGCGTGCCACCAGTGGTGCCGGCCGTCGTTGTCCTCGGAGCCCGCCAAGACCATCAGCAGTTCGCGGAGTTGGACGTCCGCCACCCCGTAGGCGTCGAGAAGTAACCGGACGTCGGCCGGTTTCACCCCGCTCGTGCCCGTCTCGATCCGGCTGACCTTGGACTGGTGCCAGCCCACCTGCCGGGCCGCCTCACCGCTCGTGAGCCCCGCCGAGGAGCGCAGCGCACGCAGTTCGGCGCCCAGTTTCCGGCGGCGCACCGCGGGACCGTGCTGCATGGGCTCCTCCTTACTCCTTCGGACCCACCCAAATACGGTCTCGCGTCGCAGAGTTCACCGTTTTGAGCGACAGATATATGCATATCTTGGTGGATCGCCGACCTTGACGGGTGTTCTGGTGGCAGTCTGGCGACGAAGCACCAGTCCGGGACCGTACTCGAACCATCCGCTCCGTGTCGGGCCGCGGTCCCGTGGAAAAGGGACGAGGTCGCCATGGCAGACCATTTGGAAGCATCCGTCACTCTGCCGAGCGATCCAGCCTCGGTCTCCGTCGCGCGCTCCTATGTGGTGAGCACGCTGGCGGAGTGGGGCCTGCCGGCGGGCACGGAGGTGTCCGACACCGTCCGGCTCATCGTCTCCGAACTGGCCACCAACGCCGTACAGCACACCTTCGGCCAGTCGCCCACGTTCACCGTGGACGTCGAGCTGGACCGCGACGAACGGCTGCGCATCGGTGTCACGGACAGCCACCCGCGTCTTCCCAGACGCCTGCCCGCGGCCGTGCAGCAGGACAACGGCCGCGGCCTGGTCATCATCCGCTGGCTGACGGCCGAGTGCGGCGGCAGACTGCGCATCCGCCCCACCCGTGAGGGGGGCAAGACCATCTCGATCGAGCTTCCGTGGGCCGTCCCCGTCCAGCCGGTGACGGCGACGGGCCGGCAGGAGCCGTAGCCCCTCTCGGCACGGCCTGAACGACCCCATGCAGGACCAGATCGTCGCCGGCAGGACCTGAACGACCTCTCGGCGGGTGCCTCCGAGCACCCCGGCCCGCGCGACCCACATCCGGGCCCACTCCCACGGCTACGACGCCCGCTCCGCGCCTTCCGGCCCGCCGGAGCCCGCAGCCGTCACCGATGCCGTGCCGGCGCCTCCCGGCGCACTCGCGCTCCCCGAAGCCCGTCGCACCAGCCGCGGGAGCACCCCCCACAGCCCGACGCAGGTGAGGAAGGTCGCGGCGCCCGCGATGATTCCGCCGGTCCGTCCCGTGGTCACGTCGACCACCAGCAGCACGGAGCCGCTGAACGCGAACACCAGCACGCTCAGCCCGGCCGTGGCCAGGCGTGAGGAGACCTGCACGATGCGGGGCTTGGCACCCTGCTGGAACAGCGAGCGGTGCAGGGCGGCCGGCGCGGTGAAGAGGGCGGCGGCCAGGACCGCCAGCAGCAGCGTGACGACGTAGGTCACGCGCTGGACCGTGTCGAGGCCCTCGAAGCGCGAGGTGAAGGCCAGCGACAGCAGGAAGGCGAAGAGGATCTGTACGCCCGTCTGGGTGACGCGCAGTTCCTGCAGCAGCTCGACGAAGTTGCGGTCGGCGCGTTGCAGCGGGGTCTCGTTGCGCGCGGTGCAGGGACGGGGCTCGGCCATGGAGTGACGGGTATCCATCCGGGCCCGTGTCACGCTCCGGCGTGGGGCGGCGCGGCCGGGCGCCCCCGCACGCCGGGGGGGTCACGTAACGCGCCCCGACCAGACGCGCGTGGTGCAGATCTTATGGAGCCGCACCCCAGTCTCATATACAAAACAGACG
>NZ_JBHWFG010000015.1:0-181990 GCF_042733745.1 Streptomyces sp. NPDC059696 | reverse complement strand
GGCTTCCCGCCTTACCCCCGTGCCCCGCCGGCGGCTGCGGGCTCGTTGGCCCCGTGGCCCGCGCCGCCCCCCCCCCCCCCCCCGCTTCCCCCCGCCCGGAGCGACCAGCCGCCGGCCACGGCACGCCCCGGCCGGCGTCGTGCAAGAGAGGTGCCTCGCGCCATGACGGCAGTACTCCCTGAGAGCGTGGCCAGGGCGCTGTGCGACGACTGGGGGAGCACGGCGCCCAGGCGTTCTCGCCGCCCCACCGACACCCCGCTGCGTGAACTGTCCCAGTGGGCGGCGACGCTGCGCCCCGAGCACATCCCGTGCCGGGTGCTGAAGCTCGCCGCCAGTCAGGTGCTCTCGCAGGCCGCGTCCATCAGGGCCGGGCTCCAACACCCGCTGGGACGGCGGCTGGTGGCGGCTTTCGGACACCCCATGCAGCGCGACCCGCGCACCGCCGCGGGCGTCTTCGCCGCCCTCGGGTCCTGGCTCAACCTCGACGACACCGCCTATGCCGGACACCTGTCGAACTCCACCGTCGCGGTACCGCTCGCCTTCGCCTACACCCGCCGGCTCGACGGGCTGTCCCTGCTGACCGCCGTCGTCGCGGCCAACGAGTGCGCGGCCCGCATCACCGCCTCGGCCACCCTCGGCCCGCTGCGCGGCCAGAGCGCCGTGCACACGCACCTGGCGGGCGCGGTGGCCGGCCGGCTGCACTGCGACCGGGCCCCTGCCACGCTCTTCGAGAACGCCTTCGGGCTGGCCTTCGCCATGCCCAACTGGCCCCTGATGCGCGCCTTCCTGGCCAGCGACGCCCGTCTGTTCAACACCTTCACCCCGGTGCGCACCGCGATGGACGCCTGCGACGCGGCGTACGCGGGGCTGCGCGGCGCTCCCGACATCGTCGAGCACGAGGACGGCTTCCTCGCCCGGTTCGCCACCGTGCCGCTGCCGCAGGCGGTGGCCAAGGGACTGGGCCGGCGCTGGCACACCGACACGCTGTCCTTCAAGATGCACCCCGGCGGGCCGGGTATCGACGCGGCCGTGGACTGTGCCGCCGAGATCCACCGGGAACTGGGCGGCCTGCGGCCCGAGGACGTGGCCGAGGTGGTCGTCGAGGCGTCCCTGTACACCCTCTTCGCCGGTGAGCGCGCCGCCCGGTACGTCAACGGCCCGGGCTCCCCGCTCGGCGCCCTGGTCCTCGACGTGCCCTACCCCGTCGCGACCACCCTGCTCACCGGCGAGTTCACCGTGGACGACTTCTCCTCCCCGCACCTGGACGACCCGGCCCGCTGGGCGCTGGCCCGGCGGGTGCGTCTGGAGCACGACACCGAGATGACGCGCGAACTGTTCCTGTCCGACGCCCCGTTCGGCGAGGCGGTACGGGAGGCGGGGGAGCGTGCCGTGCCGTGGCTGCGCGGCTTCGGCGGCGACGAGCTGGTCGACCTGCTGGGCTCGCTGAGCGCCGACGACCGGGACTTCTCCCGCGCCACGAAGTCCACCGGTGCCCGGGTCACCGTCCGGCTGACCGATGGCCGTACGGTGTCGCGCACCCGGCTGATTCCGGTCGGTGCGGCCGGCCCGGAGACCCGGGTCCGGCACGCGGACCTGGTGCGGGAGAAGTTCCTGTCGGTCGGCGGCCCGCACGAGGTGTCCGACAGCGTGGACCGGCTGCACCGCATGCGTCCGGCGGCCCTGCGTCGCTGGATAGAGGCAGCCTTCCTGGACTGAACCGTCCCTCCGGCCGCCGTACGGCACGGCGGGTGCGGCGACCGGAGCGGTTCAGCGGCTCCCGCCGCACCTTCCCGGCCACACGCTTCTACCGCGCCGGCACGGACAGCAGGGCGAAGGCGTCGAGGATCTCCTCGACCCGCTCCACGATGTCGGCCCGGTCGTTCTGCACCCAGGAGATGTGCTGGGCGCCGAACAGGGCGGAGACCAGGACCCTGGCCAGGGCCTCGGGCACCGCGCTCTCCGGCAGCCGGCCCGCGGCCCGGCACTCCTGGAGGAGTTCGACGATCAGTGACGTGAAACCGACGTACGGGACCGGCATCTCCGCCTTGATGTAGGGGCGTTCGATCTGCAGGCGTGCTCCCGCCTTGACGTAGGCGTCGTCGCGGAACCCGCGTGCGGTGCGCAGCAGCACGTCCGCCACCGTCGAGGGCGAGGAGTGGTCGCCCTCGAGCGCGGGGGAGACGATCTCGTTGAGCCTGCGGTAGAACTCCTCCGTCACGGCGACCGCGAGGGCCTCCTTGTTGGAGAAGTGGAAGTACACCGCGCCCTTGGTCATCTCCGCGCCGTCGGCGATGTCCTTGATGGTGACGTTCGGGTAGCCGTACCGGGCGAAGACCTCCGCGGCCGCGTCGAGGATGGTGCGCCGGGTGCGGATGGCGCGCTCCTGCTTGAGGTGCGAGGTGTCGTCGACCGAGGTTCCGCCGGAGATGTGCGCGGTCTGTGTCGCGTTGCTGTGTTCGCTCATGACGTCCATTCGTGCCGTGCCGTCCGCTGCTCTCGGTGGCCGGTTGGTGGGGGGACTGGACCGGGGCACGTGCGGACGCTTCGCGAGTTTCGCCCCTCTGACCAGCAGAGATGACCGTTCATTTGCCGTATCTTGCCCGAGCCTTGCAAGATACCTTCCCGAAGGTATATTAATTTCGTGCCGAAGGGCGCCGCACGTCTGTTAGTTCGCATGGTCCTGGTTCTTCCAGTACGGGGGAGGCGAATCCCAGATGTCAGTCGTGCTCAATCATCCCAGCATCTCTCAGGCGTCAGCAATGGCCCACGCCTGCGATTCGTTGAGCTTTGCACGTCCCGTGCCGCGTGAGCTGGTGCACCGCAGCTCCGTCGCGGAGGTCTTCGTCACCGACGGCGCCCGTGTCGGTGACCGCGAGTTCGTCGTCGCCGCCCAGTGGCCGCGCGACCACGCGCTCTACCACCCGGACGAGAACGGTCTGAGTGACCCCCTGCTGTTCGCGGAGACCCTGCGTCAGGGGATGGTCTACGTCGCCCACCGGTACTGCGGTGTGCCGCTCGGCCGGCGCTTCGTCGGCCGCGACCTCGACTTCGAGATCACCGACCCCGCCGCCCTGCGGGTCGAGGGGGTACCGCTCTCGGTGTTCCTGGTGGGCGAGTGGACCTGGGACGGCGACGACGCGCGGGGCAGGAACGGGGCCCGGATGGACTTGCGGCTGGTCGTCGGAGGCCGCGCGTGCGGCTGGGGCACCATCAGCATGCTGATGGTGGACGAGCGGCGCTACCGCCTGCTGCGCCGGCTCGGCGGCGGTGCCGCGGACGCGCCGGCCACCGTACCGGTACGGACGGCCACCTCCGGGGCGCTGCGCACGCCCCCGCACCGGGTGGGGCGGCTGCGCTGGCGGGACTGCGTCCTGGAAGAGGCCGAGAGGCCCGACGAGTGGCGGTTACGGGTGGACCGCGACCACGCGGTGCTCTTCGACCACCCCACCGACCACATCCCGATGATGGTGATGCTGGAGGGCTTCCGCCAGCTCGGCCACCTCATGGTGCACGAGGCGTGCGACGGCCCGTTCGCCGACCTGTCCTTCGCGCTGGCCCGGACCACGGTGCAGTGCCTGGCCTTCGGCGAGTTCGACCGGCCCACCCGGCTGGTGGTCGACGAGTGCGCGTCGGGCGCCCGTCCTCAGGAAACGTTTCAGCTGTCCGTCTCGGCGGTCCAGGACGACACCGTACTGGCCCGTGCACGGACCGCCTGGGCCTGTGTGGGCACCCGCCCGGCGGCGGCCGTCCCGGCCTCCTGGTAGAGGCGGCCCACCGGCCCGGGCCCAGGCCGCACGGCCGCCGGGGGCTCAGGCGGACGCGCGTGTCCCCATCACGCGCGTCAGCACGCCCCACATCGCGGCGACGCTGGGCCCGGGCCGGTCCGGGCCCGCGCAGACGCCGGTCCACAGCGCGGTGCAGAACGCCGCGACGATGAGATCGGCCAGGGCCTCGGCCGGCGGTGCCTCGTCCCAGTGCCGCCCCCGCTGCACCTCGCCCACGAGTTGGAGCGCGATGCCATGGGTGTCGCTCAGGAGAGGAGCCACCGTGTCGGCCGCCCGAGCCGCCTCCACCTCCAGCCGCAGGGCCGCCTGCGCCCTGTGGTCGGTCTCGAAGAGCCGGCCGAGTCCGAGCACCAGGGCCTCCAGCCGGCTCCTGGCCGGCTCGGGCGAGGTCCTGGCCTCGTCCAGCAGCGTCCGCACGCTCCGGGACAGATGTTCCGCCAGTGCGGCGGCCAGCTTCTCCTTGCTGGAGAAGTGCCCGTACAGGGCGCCCTTGGTCAACCCGATCCGGTCGGCGATGCGTTGCAGGTTCGCGTTCACGTAGCCGTAGCGTGCGAACTCGTACGCGGCGGCATCGAGGACGCGATCGTGCGTCCGAAGGGCACGCGCCTGCTTGACCACGCTGATCACCTCCTTCACCCCGGCCCGGTGGTGAAGGACCGGCCGAGAAAGATTCGTTCCCGAACGAATTCTAGTCGTGGAGTAAAGGAGAGCGATAGGTGAACCGGAGTCAAATCTGCACAGGCCAGGGGGCACAGGGTGGCACGCCGCGGGCGCGCGTACAGCTGGCGGGCGCCGTGGCCTCCGCCGCGGCGCACGCGCCGTCGGCGGACGCCACCGGCCGGCTGTCCGCGGAGACCGTCGCGCTGCTGACCCGCGCCGGCTTCGCCCGCCACTTCGTGCCCCGGGTCTGGCACGGTACCGAGGGCACCTTCAGCGACCTCCTCGCCGAGGTGGCGGCCGTCGGCGAGGGGTGCGCGTCCGCCGCGTGGTGCGCCGCCCTGTGGGCGACCCACGGCAGATACGCCGCCCATCTGCCCCTCGAAGGGCAGCTCGACCTGTGGGGCCGGTCGCCCGATGTGCGGATCGCCGCCGGACTGCGCCCCTCCGGCTCGGCCACCCGCTGCTCCGGAGGCTGGCTGCTCAGCGGCACCTGGGAGTGCGTCAGCGGGATCGCGGACGCGGACTGGCTGCTGCTCGCGGCCCCGGAACCGGACGATCCGCGGTTACCCGGTGGCCGGTGCCGGCTCTTCGCCGTCCCCGCTGCCGAGATCCACGTACAGGAGTCGTGGCGCAGCACCGGAATGCGCGGCACCGGCAGCCACACCGCGGTCCTCGACGGCCCGGTGGTGGTCGCCGACCACCGCACCTGCTCGCTGTCGGATGTGCTGGCGGGTACTCCCGGGCCCGGAAAGTCCCGCTGCCACACCGCCCCGGCGTACCTGGGGACGGGACTGCTGCTGTGCGCACCCGCCCTCGGGGCGGCCCGCCACGCCCTGCGGGAGTGGACCGCGTGGGCCGCGCGCAGGGGAGCCGGCCGGCCGGCGGAGCGCGCCACGCTCCAGCTGACGCTGGCTCAGTCGGCCGACGACATCGAGGCCGCCGAACTGCTGCTCGCTGACGCGGCGCTGCGGGCCGACTCGGGCACCCGCGCCGAGCGGGACGTGGCCCGCAACCGCCGGGTCGCGGCGGCCGCCGCACAGCATCTGGTCTCCGCCGTCGAGCGGCTGTTCCGCGCGGCCGGAACCCACGCGTGCTCGGACCCCGGGCCGCTGGAGCGCACCTGGCGTGACGTCCATGTGCTGGCCGCGCACCAGGCCGTGCGCCGGGAGACCGCGGCGGCCCTGTACGCCGACTCGGTGTTCGCCGACTTCGAGGACCGCCCCGAGCGGGCGGCCGGGCCTGCGGACGCGCCCCGGTTCCTGGCGCACTCCGCACCGGCGGAGGTGGTCGCCGGTGTCCACTGACCTCCGCAGCGAGCGCGAGCGTTCCCCGCGACCCGCGACGCCGCCTGCCCGCCCCACACCCTCCCAGCCCGCTGCGCGGACGCGGTCCGAGGGCCCCCGCCGGCTGGTGTTCTTCGATGTGGACGAGACGCTGATCAGCCGCAAGAGCGGCCCGGACTTCCTCCGCGACCACTTCGTGCGGAGGTACGGCGCGGACGGAGCGCGGCGCGCCGGTGAACTGCTGGACGCGCTGGCCGGTCTGCCCCGCGCGGAAGCCAACCGCCGTTTCCACCGGGCCTTCAGGGGCTGCCCGGCCGCGGAGGCCGAGGCCGCGGCCCGCCGGTGGTACCGGGAGCACAGCCGGGCCGACGGCTTCTTTCTCCCCACCACGCTGGCCGCACTGCGCCGGCACCGGGACCAGGGCGCGTCCGTCGCCCTGGTCTCCGGCACCTTCCCGCCGCTGCTGGCCGTGATCGCCGAGGCGGTCGGGGCGCGGTTCGCCCTCGGCGCCGGACTCGAACGCTGCGGGCCGCTGCTCACCGGCGAACTGATCGGCCCTCCGGCCATCGGCGAGGGCAAGCGCACTCTGGTGCGGGGCCTCCTCGCCCGCCACCCGGACATCGACCCGGCCGACTGCTGGGCCTACGGCGACCATCCCTCCGACCTGCCCATGCTGCACAGCGTGGGGCACGCGGTGATGGTCGCCCCGGACGGGACGCACACCACCGTGCCACCGCACGCCGCCGGGGCCGCCGGAGGCGGGTGACATCGCGCTCAGGGCACTGACCGCCAAGAACTGAGGGCGACACCCTGCGCGGGAGAGGGGAGAGACGGCCTGGCGTCACATGGCGCCGGGTGGTGCCACATGGCGCCACCTGGCGCCACTTCGTGTTTGTGCAGCTCAGAGTGCCTGAGTCAGTCGTGATTCCGGCTTGATGCAATTGAGGATTGCGCATGGCGCCATAGTGGTGCCATGATGGCGTCATGGACCTCACCCCGTATGTCGACCACCTCCGCCGCGAACTCGCGGTGGCTGCCGAGGCCGGAGGCGACGAAGCCCGTGAGCTGGCCGAACGGCTCACCGCTCCTCTGGAGTCGGCGACCCGCCTGGTCATGCTCAACGTCCTCTCCGTCGCGATGGACGAGATCACCCGCGAACTCGCCCCCGGTTCGGTCGACGTACGGCTGCGCGGGCTCGACCCCGACTTCGTCGTGACACCGCCGCCCGCCCAGGCCGGTGCCCCCGTGGAGCCGACCGCGGCCCCCGAACCGCTCAAGGCCCCCGCCGAGGGCGACGAGGGCGGCACCGCCCGCGTCAATCTGCGCCTGCCGGCCCACCTCAAGGCCCGTGCCGAGGAGGCCGCGAACCGCGAGGGCCTGTCGGTCAACGCTTGGCTGGTCCGCGCCGTGTCCGCCGCGGTCGACGGCGGAACCCGGCCGCGTACGCCGGGCCGCACCCAGAACGTCGGACAGAGCTTCACGGGCTGGGTGCGCTAGCCGCGCCGCCGCCCGCGCCCGGAGAGAACCAGCACAGCACGTGCATCACGTCCCACCAGCGGGGACGCCCACAAGACCCAAGAGGACGGGACAGCCATGCCTTCTTACGACACTCCCGAACCGATCTCGGTCGTCGCCCACGTGGGTGCCGGCTCCCTCCGGCTCACCGCGGGCGACCGCCTCGACACGGTCGTCGAGGTGCGCCCCCGTGACCCGGAGAGGGACAAGGACGTGCGGGCGGCCGAGCAGACCGAGGTCGGCTTCGCGAGCGGTGTCCTGACCGTCAGGACGAAGGAACGCCGCATGATCGGTCCCTCCGGCGTCGTCGACGTGAGCGTCGAACTGCCCGCCGGTTCAGGCGTGGAGGTGACCGGCGCCTGGGCCCAGGTGCTCGGCGGCGGCCGGCTCGGCGAGGTCCGTGTGAAGACCTCGGTCGGCGACGTCCGCCTCGACACCACCGGCCCGGTCCAGCTGACCGCCTCCCACGGCTCGATCGTCGTCGACCGGGTCGAGGGCAGGGCCGAGATCACCACCAGCTCCGGCCATCTGCGCGTCGGCACCATCGACGGCTCCGCCGTCCTGAAGAACTCCAACGGCAACACCACCGTCGGCGTCGTGAACGGCGAGCTGCGGGTGAGCGGTGCCAACGGTGCCATCGACATCGCGTGCGCCGAGGCGTCCGTCACCGGCACCGCCACCAACGGTGTCCTGCGGGTTTCCGAAATCGCCCGCGGTGACGTCCGGTTGGAGACCTCCAACGGCTCCATCGAGATCGGCATCCGCGAGGGCGCCGCCGCCTGGCTGGACGTCAGCTCCCACCGCGGGCTCGTGCGCAACACGCTCACCGCCTCAGACGCCCCGGAGCAGACCGAGGACACGGTTAAGGTCCACGCGCGGACGAACTGGGGCAACATCGACGTCTTCCGCGCCAAGGGCTGAGCGGGTCACGGCCCCGGCACGGCAACGGCTGAGCGGGTCACGCCCCCGGCACGGCAACGACCGAGCGGGTCACGCCCCCGGCACGGCAACGACCGAGCCGGGTCACAGCCCCGGCGCGCCAAGGGTTGAGCGGCGTGCACCGCACTCGCATTCATCGCACCCGAGTCACCTCCCCGGAGCAGGCCTGCGTCCCGTTCCGGCCCCCTTCACCCCACTCCATTCAGGCTTCTCACGGAGGGCCACATGCCTTCATCTGTCATGCCCACATCCAGCCCGCAGGGCTCCTCGGCCGCCGTCTGCGCCACCGGCCTGCGCAAGTCCTACGGCGACAAGACCGTCCTCGACGGCATCGATCTGCACATCCCGGCGGGATCGGTGTTCGCCCTGCTGGGGCCGAACGGCGCCGGCAAGACCACCGCCGTGAAGATCCTCTCCACCCTCATCCGCGCCGACGGCGGACAGGCCCGGGTGGCGGGCCACGACCTGGCCGCCGATCCGCAGGGCGTGCGGGCCGCGATCGGTGTCACCGGTCAGTTCTCCGCCGTCGACGGCCTGATCACCGGCGAGGAGAACATGCTCCTCATGGCGGACCTGCACCACCTGCCCAAGCGTGAGGGACGGCGGGTGACCGCCGACTTGCTGGAGCGCTTCGACCTCACCGAGGCGGCGAAGAAGCCCGCCTCCACCTACTCCGGCGGCATGAAGCGGCGCCTGGACATCGCCATGACCCTGGTCGGGGACCCGAGGATCATCTTCCTCGACGAGCCGACCACCGGGCTGGACCCGCGCTCCCGGCACACCATGTGGCAGATCATCCGCGAGCTGGTCACCGGCGGAGTCACCGTCTTCCTCACCACCCAGTACCTGGAGGAGGCCGACGAACTCGCCGACCGGATCGCCGTCCTGCACGACGGTGACATCGCCGCGGAAGGCACCGCCGACGAGCTCAAGCGGATCGTCCCGGGCGGACACGTCCGCCTGCGCTTTTCCGATCCGGCCGCCTACCGGAGCGCGGCCGAGGCCCTGCGCGAGGTCACCCGGGACGACGAGTCCCTCGCCCTGCAGATCCCCAGCGACGGCAGCCAGCGCGAACTGCGGTCCATCCTCGACTGGCTGGACGCGGCCGGCGTCGAGGCCGACGAACTGACCGTGCACACCCCCGACCTCGACGACGTGTTCTTCGCCCTGACCGCGGACCGCCCCGACCAGCCGAACCGACCCAGCCAGCCGAACCGACCCAGCCAGCCGAACCAGTCGATCCGACCGAACCGACCGAACCGACCGAACCAGCCGAACCGGCCCAGCCAGCCCGAGGAGGCTGCCCGATGAGTTCCCTCTCCCTCGCCCTGCGTGACTCCTCCACCATGCTGCGCCGCAACCTCCTGCACGTGCGCCGCTATCCCTCCCTCACCCTGAACCTGCTGCTCAGCCCGATCGTGCTGCTGCTGCTCTTCGTCTACATCTTCGGCGACACCATGAGCGCCGGCATGGGAGGCGGCGGGGGGGACCGGTCCGCCTACCTCGCCTATCTCTTCCCGGGGATCCTGATGCTGACCATCGGCGGCACGACGATCGGCAGCGCGGTGTCCGTGTCCATGGACATGAACGAGGGCATCATCGCCCGCTTCCGCACGATGGCGATCCACCGCGGCTCGGTGCTCGTCGGGCACGTCGTCGGCAGTGTGATCCAGTGCGCGATGAGCGTGGCCCTCGTCGGTGCCGTGGCCGTGGCCATCGGCTTCCGCTCCCGGGGCGCCACCGCGGTGGAGTGGATCCTGGCCTTCGCACTGGTGGTTCTCATGTCCCTGGCGCTCACCTGGATCGCCGTGGGGATGGGCCTGTCCAGCCCGAACGCCGAGGCGGCGAGCAACAACGCTATGCCGCTGATGATCCTGCCGCTGCTGTCCAGCGCCTTCGTCCCGGTCGACACGATGCCGGGCTGGTTCCAACCGGTCGCCGAGTACCAGCCCTTCACCCCGGCGATCGAGACCCTCCGGGGCCTGCTTCTCGGCACCGGGATCGGCCACAACGGCTGGCTGGCCGTCGCCTGGTGCCTGGGGCTCAGCGCACTCGGCTACCTCTGGTCCAGGTCGCTGTTCGCCCGCGACCCGAAGTAGACCCCTCGGTGCACGCTCCGGGTCCTCGCTCAGCCCGGTTGCCCGCCCAGTTGTTCGGCCAGCCCGACGATGACGCCCTCCGGGCCGCGGACGTAGCAGAGCAGGTAGCTGTCCTCGAACCGGGCGATTCCGCCGAGGAGTTCGGCGCCGTGGGCGCGCAGGCGGGCGACGGTGTCCTCGATGTCGTCGAGGGCGAACATGACGCGGTGCGGCGGCCGGATCAGGATGGGGGAACCCATGATGCCCGTGCGGTCGCGGGAGAGGCCGAAGTACTCGGCTGCGTCCGCCGTGATCGTCACATCCGGTGCGTCCGGCGAAGAGCCGCTACCGGTCCGGGCGGCGGATGCGGAGGGGGCCGCGGGCCTCGGCCCGTGTGACGGGCCGGCCGGCCCGGGTCACCTCGACCTCGCCGGCCTCCACCAGGCGCCACGCGGCCCGGCGGGTCGGCTCCATCAGGGCCCGCCAGCCGTCGTCGTCGCCTTCGTAGGCCTCGCGTGCGGCGTCGGACGGACAGATCGAGGCCGTGGGCGCACGCCGGTCCAGCAGGTCCATGATGACCCGCTCCAGCCGCTGAGCGAGCTGCCGCTCCGTCTCCGCCACGCTGTCCAGTGTCGCACCGCCGGTGTGCGCCCGGGGGCCTCCTGTCTCGAAGTCATCGGCGAGGGATCGGCGGGTCCTAGGCTCGGGCAGGTCATCGTTCGGGAAGGAGCCGGAACGTACTGTGACGGACAAGCGAGTTGTCGTCGTGACCGGTGGCGGTTCCGGCATCGGGGAGGCCACCGCCCGGCTGTTGTGCGAAGCCGGTCACCATGTGATCGTCTCGGGCCGGCGCAGCGAACCGCTGAGACGTCTGGAGCAGGAGACCGGGGCGCTCGCGCACCCCTGCGACGTGCGCGACCCCGAGGCCGCGGACGGCCTCGTCCAGGCGGCCCTGACCGCCTACGGACGCCTCGACGGACTCGTGCTCAACGCGGGCATCGGACGCGGCGGGGCCGTGGGCGACCTGTCGCTGGAGGACTGGGACGAGGTGATGCGCACCAACGTCACCGGCCCGCTGCTGCTGCTGCGCGCGGCGATCCCGCACCTGCTGGAGTCACAAGGGGCGGTGGTGGCCGTCGCCTCGGTGTCCGCCCTGCGCAACGGTACGAGCAACGCCCCCTACGCCACGTCGAAGGCGGCCCTGCTCCAGCTGTGCCGCTCCGTCGCCGTCGACTACGGGCGCCGGGGAGTGCGGGCCAACATCGTCTGCCCGAGCTGGGTGCGAAGCGAGATGGCCGACCGCCGCATGGCGCGCTTCGCCGAAGAAGCGGACCTGCGGGGCGAGGGTGTGGACGGCGCCTACGCGGAGGTGACCGGCTTCCTTCCCCTGGGTCGTCCGGGTGAGCCGCGTGAGGTCGCGGAGACCATCAGCTGGCTGCTGTCCCCGGCGGCGTCCTACGTGAACGGTGCCGTGCTCACCGTCGACGGCGGGGCGACGGCCCTGGACCCGGGAACGCTGGCCTTCGACTTCCACCTCGCGCCCCGCCACGACCAGGTGCCCGGCACTCCCCGCTGAGACGCCGGGCAGCGCCCCCGGGCGTCCGGCTCACGGCGTTTGCGCGGGTGCCTCCGCCGCGGCTGCCGTCTCATGGGCGCGCCGGGTGCCGACGGCGAACGCGGCCCGGTACCTCTCCTCGTCCAGCGCGGCGCGCAGGCGGGCCGCGATGCGGTCCACGTCGCCCCGTTCCGCCGGGGGCTGCGGGGCGCCCGCCCGTTCCCGGGCGGCCGCGGCCGTTCCGAGGAGGCGGGCCGCCCGTTCCGGATCGCCGGCCAGACCGTACGCGCCGGCCAGGCCTTCGAGGGCCAGGGCGACGGAGCGGGGGTCCCCGGTCGCCGCGGCGGCCGCCAGGCCGTCCCGGTGACGGGCCAGGGCCCGCTCCACGTCGCCGCGTTGCTCGGCGACGAAGCCCAGTTCGGCCAGGACCAGCGCGAGGCCCGGCCCGTCACCGCGCCGGCGGTTCCAGGCGAGCCAGGGCCGCAGCCACTCCTCGGCGTCATCGAGACGGCCCCGGCGGCGGGCGCTCAGGGCCAGTCCCAGCGCGGCGAACTGCTCGGCAGGCCGGTTGCCCTGCTCCACCGCGATCCGCAGCGCGCGCGTGTGCAGGTCGTCGGCCTCGTCGTAGCGCCCGGTGAGCAGGGCGATCCGGCCGAGACCGGACAGCTTCGCGGACATCTCCGGCCATGTCTGAAGCGTCTGGGCGATCCGGAGGCTCTCCCGGTGCAGCCGGACCGCCCGGTCGTAGGCGCCGTTGATCTCGGCGAGCCGGCCGAGCAGGTCGCCCGTCCTCAACCGGCCCCACGGGTCGCCCAGTTCGGTGAAGCGGGCGTGGGCGTCCTCGGCGTCCTCGCGCAGCGACTCCAGGTCTCCGCGGGCCAGGGCGAAGCAGGCGCGCGTGGTCAGCGCGGCAGCCGTGCCCCAGGCGTCCCGCAGGGCACGGAAGCGGAGCAGCACGCTCTCGACCCGCTGCTCGCCCTCCGCCAGCGTCCCCACCGTCCACTGCGCGTGCGCCAGGAACCACCGGGCCCTGACCGCCTCCGGGGTGGCGTCGGCCGGGTGGTCCCGAGGGGTGTCGCACTCCGGGGCGTGCTCGCCGAGCAGCAGACGGATTCCCGCGTACCAGGACGCCGCCTCCCCGCGTTCCCCGGGCGCCGTCTCGCCGGGTGTGTCCAGGGCCGTCGCCAGCGCCCTGCGGGCCTCGCCCAGCCGGCCGCGCAGGTACCAGTACCAGGTCAGCGAGTTGACCAGGCGCAGTGCTGACCGCGCCGCTCCGGAGCGGGCGGCCTCCGCCAGCGCGCGCTGCAGGTTCGCCGCCTCCCCGTCCAGGATCCGCGACCAGCGGGACTGGTCCCGGCCGTGCAGATGCGGGCGGGCCCGCTCGGCGAGGGCCACGCAGTGGCGCAGGTGGCGGGCGGCCGTACCGGCGCGCTCACCGGACGCGTCGAGCCTCGCGCGTGCGTAGAGGGCGACGGACTCGGGCAGCCGGTAGCGCGGCCCCAGGGGTCCTTCGGCCCGCACGACCAGGGAGCGTTCCACGAGCAGGCCCAGCGCGTCGACGACGTCGGCGGCGGTCGCACCGCTGCCGGAGCACACGTCCTCGGCGGCCCGCAGCCCGCACCCCTCGGCGAACACCGACAGCCTGCGCAGCACGGTCCGTTCACGCTCGTCGAGCAGGCTCCAGCTCCAGTCGAGTGTGGCCTGCAGGGTCCGGTGGCGTGCGGGGGCGTCCCGGTAACCGCCGGTGAGCACCTGGAAACGGTCGTCGAGCCGGTCGTGCAGTTCCCTGATGCCGAGTGACCGCACCCGCGTCGCGGCCAGTTCCAGGGCGAGCGGGATGCCGTCGAGGCGCCGGCACACCTCGGCGACCAGGGGGGCGGTGGCGGCGTCGAGCACGAACCCCGGGTCCGCCGCCCGGGCCCGGTCCAGGAACAGCCGTACGGCGCCCGCGCCCGTCACCGCGTCGAGGCCCGGTCCGCCCTCCGGGGGCAACGACAGGGGCGCCACCGGGTACACCGTCTCGTCCCTGATCCGCAGGGGCTCCTGACTGGTCGCCAGAATGCGCAGCCCGGCGGCCCGCCGCAGCAGTGGTCCGGCCAGCTGTGCGACGGCCTCCACGACGTGCTCGCAGTTGTCCAGCACCAGCAGCAGCCGCCGGCCGGCCAGCGCGTGCGCCAGACGGTCCGCCGGTCCCCCGGCACCGTCGCCCGCGGTGTCCTCCCGGATGTCCAGCGCCGCCATCAGCCGCTCGGCCAGCACCTCCGGCCCGGCGAACCGCTCCAGACCTCCGGCGTCGGCGAGCTCCACCAGGCGGACGCCCTCACCGAAGTCGCCCGCCCCACCCGCCGCCGCGGCCCGGGCGAGGCGGGTCTTGCCGACGCCTCCCGGGCCGGTGAGCGTCACCAGGCGGTGCCGGACGAGCAGGGCCCGCACCGCCCGGACATCCTGCTCACGGCCCACCAGGGGTGAGACCGGACCGGCCAAACCCGGCTGCGTCCGCCGCACTGCCGCCACCGCCGGCGCCGGATGCCGCACTTCCGCCACCGCCGGCGCCGGTGCCCGATGCCGCACTTCCGCCACCGCCGGCGCCGGATGCCCGGGCCACGTCAGGGCCGGGTCGTGGCGCAGGATGGCCTGCTGCAGGGCCGCCAGCGACGGCCCGGGGGTCAGGCCCAGTTCCTCGTCGAGACGGTGCCGCAGGTCGGTGAAGCAGTCGAGCGCGTCGGCGGTACGCCCAGCCCGGTACAGCGCCCGCATCAGCACGCCCCGCAGCCCCTCGCGCAGCGGATGCTGTTCCACCAGCTCCGTCAACTCACCGACGAGCACAGCGTGTTCGCCCAGCTCCAGGCGCAGGGCGGCCTGTTCCTCCAGTGCCGTCAGGCGCTCCTCCTCCAGCCCCGCCGCCGTCGGCCGCACCGACTGCCGGTCCGCGAACTCGGCGAAGGCCGGACCGCGCCACAGCGCCAGCGCCTCGCTGTACAGGGCCGTCCCGGCCGCGGGAGCCCCGGCGGAGCGGGCCCGTGCGACCAGTTCGCGGAAGCGCTCGGCGTCCAGTGCCCGGGCCGGGACGTCCAGGACGTAACCGGGTGGCCGATGCGTGACGAGGGCGCGGCCCCCCGCCTCCGCGTCCTCCAACACACGTCGCAACTGGCTCACTTTCGCCTGGAGCGACGCCGTCGGCCGTGCCGTGAACGTCGAGCCGCCCCAGAGGTCCTCGACGAGCCGCGCCGCCGGGACGACCTGCCCGTGACGGGCGAGCAGGCCGGCGAGGAGCAGGCGCACCTTGGCTTCGGGGACCCGCACGCCACGACCGCCGTCCGTACGCACCTCCAGCGGCCCCAGCACCCCGAATTCCATGATCTCAGCGTAACCGGGTGACGACCGGTGCCACCGGCGGCGGAGCGGGCCCGGCCACCGGCCCGAGGGCCTTGCGCGGACCTGCCCGAAGCGTGCCCGAGGCGCGCCCGAAGCGTTTCCGAAGCGGTCCGAAGCGCATCCGAAGGGGCCCTTGCCAGGGTTCCCCGGGGGGTGCGCGCGCCGCCGCCCCCCGCCCGGCGCGTGTTCCCGCGTGCCGGTGCGCGTACAGCACAGAACTGCGTACTGGAGGAACAGATCCATGGGTGACAACCACACCTCGGTGTCGGTGCTGGGCCTCGGCCTGATGGGGCAGGCCCTGGCCGCCGCCTTCCTGAGAGCGGGACACGCCACCACCGTGTGGAACCGCTCGGCGGACAAGGCCGACGCACTCGTCGCGGAGGGCGCGGTCCTCGCCGCGAACCCCGCCGACGCCGTGACGGCGAGCGACCTCGTGATCGTGTGCGTGTCGACGTACGACGTGGTGCACGACATCCTCGGCCCGCTCGGCGACGCCCTGCGCGGCAGGACCGTCGTCAACCTGACCACGGGCTCCTCCGAGCAGGCCCGGCAGGCCGCGGCATGGGCCGGGAAGAACGGCGTGCGGTACCTCGACGGCGCCATCATGATCACGCCGCCCGGCATCGGCGCCGCGACCTCCGTCGTCTTCTACGCCGGTGAGCAGGCCGTCTTCGACGCCCATGAGCCCGTGCTCGCGCTCCTCGGCGGCGGCACCACCTACCTCGGCGCCGACCACGGCAAGCCCGCTCTGTTCGACGTGTCGCTGCTCGGCCTGATGTGGGGCGCCCTCAACAGCTTCCTGCACGGAGTCGCCATCGTGGAGACCGGCGGCGTCAAGGCCCAGGAGTTCCTGCCCTGGGCGCACATGTGGCTCGACGCCATCAAGATGTTCACGGCCGACTACGCCGCTCAGATCGACGCCGGTGACGAGAGGTTCCCGGCCAACGACGCCACCCTGGCGACGCATCTGGGCGCGCTCGAACACCTCGTCGAGGAAAGCGAGGCCCTCGGCGTCGACAGCCAACTGCCCAGGTATTCCAAGGCTTTGATGGAAGGTGTGATCGCGCGGGGGCACGCGGAGAACAGCTACGCCAGTGTCGTGACGGCATACCGCCGACCTGCGGCGTCGTAATCGCGCCGATTTTGCCCACGTGGTGCACGGCCGGGTGAGCGACGGGCGAGCGGCGCGAGAATGGTGAGGGCCTGACAGCGGAACAGCGGATCGGGCGAACTTACACGATTCGGCATGCCCCGGGACCGGGCACACTCCCAGCACGTTCTGAGCATCAGCACGCTCTGAACATCTGCATGTTCTGAGCATCTGCACGTTCTGAACATCAGCACGCTCCGAGATCAGGCACGCTCCGAGATCAAGCACACCCCCCACATGCACATGTGATCGGACCGTCTTCAGACCGGCGCGGACGCGCCGGAACGGAGGACTGACTCATGGCCACCCCACTCACCGCCGCCCGGCTCGTCGCCGCGTTGAAGGCCGAGGGCTGCTCCGTTCGCGAAGTCTCCGGCTGGCGCACCAACAACCGTAACCACAAAGGGCCTTGGGGCCCGGTGCACGGCGTGGTCATCCACCACACCGTCACCGGCCCCGGCACGGACGTCGTCGGTCTCATCTTCCACGGCCACAGCGCCCTGCCCGGCCCGCTCGCCACCGGGTGCATCACCAAGGACGGCGTCGTCCACCTCACCGGGAACGGCCGGGCCAACCACGCCGGCGGCGGGGACGGCGACGTGCTCGACGCCGTCATCGGCGAGTCGTACGGCACGTATCCGCCCGCGACGCACGAGCACGACGGCTCCGCCGGTGCGGTCGACGGCAACGCCCGCTTCTACGGCTGGGAGTGCGAGAACAAGGGCGACGGCAGGGATCCGTGGCCGCCCGCCCAGTACCTCGCGATGGTCAGGGCCACCGCCGCGATCTGCCGCGCGCACGGCTGGGGCCACAAGAGCGCCATCGGCCACCTGGAATGGAGCGACTGGAAGGTCGACCCGCGCGGATTCGACATGGCCGGCTTCCGCCGTGACGTCGCCGACGCCCTGGCCCTCCCGGCGGGCCGGTGGGAAGGAGAGGACCCCATGCCCCAGTACGTCAACCTCGGTGTCGCCGCGCAGTACCCCCTCACGCCCGGCGCCTGGAACTCGGTCGAGCTCACCGAGGAGTGGACCGACGAGACCGGCGACCACGCCACCGGCGGAAGCGTCTTCGCCCGCGGCCCGGCCCGCTTCACCGGAACCATCAGCCTCCACCTCGAAGGACTGCCGGCCGGCGGGATCGTCCAGGTGCGCATGTCGGAGTACGAGGGCGACCAGCACCAGGTGGACCACCCCATCCACGAGATCGTCGGGACCGGCGGCGGTACCTTCGCGGTCCTGCCCCTCGCCAAACGCCTCGCGTCCGGGCGGAGCATGCGGGTGCGGCTGCTGAACCAGGCCACCGAGCCGGTCACCGTCGCCGGCGCCGTCCTGACCGTGCTGGTGTGGCCGGAGACCTGAGGACCGGCCCTGTGATGAGGTGCGGGCGATGTCGCGCGCACCCCTCACTCCTTCCCTCCCCGCCGGAAGAGGCGCCCCCGCCTGTACCCGCCGAGCTGCGCCCTGACCACCCAGGCCACAGGCTGGAGGGGCATCACACGTCTCGGCGAGGGAGCACCGGCATGGCAAAGGGCCGCAGCGAGGGCGGGAAGCCGAAGAAGGGCGACAAGGTCACCTGGAGCAGTCACGGCAGCCGCACCGAGGGAGAGGTGGAGCGGAAGATCACCGAACGGACCGAGGCGTCCGGCCGTACGGTCGACGCCTCGCCGGACGACCCGCAGTACGAGGTGCGCAGCGACAAGTCCGGCAGGACCGCGGTGCACAAGCCGTCCGCGCTCAAGAAGAAGAAGTGAGGCGGCGTGGACGACGGGGAGCGTGAGGAGACCTGGAACGACTTCCGTGAGCTGGTGAACATGACACCGGCGGAGCTGGAGAAGTGGCTGGAGTCCGACGCATCGCGGAACGCCGGGCAGCACCAGGACGGGGGCGAGTCCACCGGACACGCCTCCGGCCGTCGGATCGTGACGATCCTGCGGGCCAGAAAGGGCGATCTCTCGGACGACGACTACCGGCACATGCGCAAGGTCGTCGGCTACGTCCGCCGCCACCTGGCCCAGCGGCCCTCCGGGAACGTGACGGAGTCCCGGTGGCGGTACTCACTGATGAACTGGGGCCACGACCCGCTCGGCGGGTGACGGCCCGGCGGGACGCGGCGCCCGCGAGGATCCCGGGCGGCTCGACGCGGCCCGGGATCACTGCGCGGCGGTCTCCCGCGGGGCCGCGGCGACGCCGTTCAGTGCCTGGGTCATCTGGTGCTGGGTCTCCTCGGCCACCGCACGGGCCTCCTCCACGACGTCACCGCGTTCGCGTATGAGGCTCTCGTAGATCGGCAGCTCTCCGGTCGAGATCGAGTCGGTCGTCACAGTGGTGTTCCTATCGCTTTGCAGGTGGGATCTGAGGGGTCCGAGTAAGTCTGCGTCACGCCCTCCCACCGCGTTACCCACCCCCGGTGTGTCCAGATTTCCGCCACGTGCTTTGCAAATTCCTCACGTTTGCCGTGCGGTGGCCTGTGTGCGGGCTTCCGCGCCGACGGCATGCGAAAGGGCCCCGGGAACCGCTTCCCGGGGCCCTTTCGCGCGCAGTGCGTCAGAGCGACGTGGTGTGCAGGCCCGCGCTCGCGCCCGCGGCCGCGCCCTCCGGCGTGACGACCGCCTGCACGGCGGCGCAGGCCTCGCCGGCCAGGGGGCCGACCAGGCCGGCGGAGAGACCGCCGACGAGGCCCGCGGAGACATCGACGCCGCCCGCGTTGCCGCCTGCGACGGCGTCCAGGTCGGCGTCGTTGAGCTCGGCGGTGTCGACCCGAGGAGTGAGGTTCATGGGGGTGTTTCCCTTCGCGTGAATGTCTCGCAGTGGCGGTGAGCAGGGGTGATCGCAGGAGATCCGGGACCGGGATCCCTCCCCGGTCGCTCCCGCCGTGCGCAGGATCAAAGCACCCGGCGAAGGGGAGATCCAACCGCCGGGCGACGCCGTGCGTCTCCTCGTGGCCACCGCCTTCATCACTGTGACCGCGGGGTCACGCGATGCGCCCACTCCTTCACACAGCCCGTCGTCTCTCCGGGCGCGCGAGTATTGCGCTCCGGTTGACGAAGCGGGCACTTCACCGCCAAAGCCCCAGGCCGCGACGGCGACTTGGCAACGGCCTCACCGCCGCTCCGCTTCCCGCTACGCGGTGTGCAGATGTGCGGGATGTTCGGCCCCGGCCGACGCGGAGGCCCCGGCTGACGCGGAGGCCCCGGCCCGTCGGCTTCCGCACCGCCCGAGGAGCTTGCAGCGCGAGACCTGCGCCGCCCGACAGGCCCGCACCGCCAGGCGCGCACGGGTCGACGGCCCCGCCCCGCCAAGCTTGCGCCGCCCGACGGCCCCGCCCCGTCGGGCTTGCGTGTCGCCCGACCGGGCTCGGCCCTGCGCCTCAGCCCGCTGTCGTCGGCTGGAGCAGGCGGGCCAGCAGGTCGTCCAGGGTGACCAGGCCGGACAGACGGCCGGAGGTGTCGTGGACCACGGCCAGGGACGATCGGCGGCGGCGCAGCACCTCGATCGCCTCGGCGACCGTGGTGGTCTCCGTCAGCTCGGGCACCGGCCGGGCGAGGTCCCGCGCGGTGGTGGCCCGGTCGCCGCGGGCCCGGGCCACCAGGGCGTCCCGGGCGTGCACCGAGCCGAGGACGGTGCCGTGCTCCCGGACCAGCAGCCGGGTGCGGTCGTGCTCGGCGGCGGAACGCAGCAGCGCGTCGAGGTCCGCCGCGCCCTCGACCCAGCTGATCTCGGCGGCCGGGATGCGCAGCGCGCCGACCGGTGTCTCCGGCTCGGTCAGGGAACGGGTCAGCAGCTCCGAGTCGGCCGCGCTGATCAGGCCCAGCCGCTCCGACTCCTCCACCAGACGGGTGAGCTGCTCCCGGTTGTGCACCGAGGCCAGCTCGTCGCGCGGGGTCACCCGGCACAGCCGTACCAGCGCGTTGCTCACCCGGTTGAGCAGCCGGATCAGCGGACGCACGGTCCGCACCACCGCCCGGAACGGCGGCGACAGCAGCATCGCCGACCGCTCGGGGTGGGCGATCGCCCACGACTTGGGTGCCATCTCGCCGACGACCATGTGCAGGAACACCACCACGACCATCGCCACGGCGAAGGCCACGCCGTAGCTCACGGCGCCGGGCAGGCCCAGGGCGTGCAGCAGCGGGTCGAGTTCGTGCGAGATCGCCGGCTTGGACACCGAGCCCAGGCCCAGCGTGCACACCGTGATGCCCAGCTGGGCGCCGGCCAGCATCAGCGACAGCTCGCGCATTCCGGCCAGAGCCGCCCCCGCACCGCGCCGGCCCTCGGCCGCCGCCTTCTCCATCCGGTGCCGTTTGGCGGCGACGAGGGCGAACTCGGCCGCGACGAAGAACCCGCTGCCGATCAGCAGCAGGACGGTCACGAAGACCGCCATCGGGAAACTCACGCCATCTCCTCGGCTTCCGCGGCCCCCACGAGCAGGCCGATCCGGACGCGGTCGGCCACGTGTCGGTCCAGCGTGCGGACGTCGATCACGGCCCGGCCGCCCTCGGGCAGCTCGACCGTGACGCGGTCGCCGACCGTCGGGAAGCGGCCCAGCCGGTCCACGACCAGGCCGGCCACGGTGTCGTAATCGTCGTCCTCGGGCAGCCGGACACCGGTGGCCTCGGCCACCTCGTCCACCCGGCGGCCGGCGTCCACCAGCCAGCCGTCGCCGTCCGCGACGGCGAGCACCGTGACCTGGTCGGACTCGTCGGCGATGTCACCGACGAGCTCCTCGGCGATGTCCTCGTACGTGACGACGCCCGCGACACCGCCGTGCTCGTCCAGGACGACCGCGAACTCGTCGTCGTGCTCCCGCATCCGCGCCACCGCGTCGGGCAGCGCGAGCGTGTCCGGCAGCAGCAGCGGCCGCCGGGCCACCGCACCGGCACGCGTCCCGGCGGACCGGCCGGCGGGCAGCGCCATCAGCTCGCGCACACCCAGCACACCCACGATGTCGTCGGGGTGGTCGCCGAGCACCGGGTAGTTGGAATGGCCGTGCCGGGCGATCAGCCCGACCGCCTCCTCGGCGCCGGCGTCCTTGCGGACGAACACGGCGTCGGCGCGCGGCACCATCACCTCGTGCAGGGTGCGCTCGGAGAACTCCAGCGCGTGGTCCAGCAGCGCGGCCGTCTCCCCGGGCAGCTCGCCCCGCTCGTGGGACTCGCCGATCAGATGACCGAGCTCCTCCAGCGTGGCGCCGTGGTGCAGCTCCTCGACCGGCTCGATCCCGGCCTTGCGCAGCAGCCGGTCGGCGGCGCCGTCGAAGATCCGCACGACGGGACCGACGACCTTCAGATACGCCAGGGTCGACGGAGCCAGCGCCTTCGCCAGCCGCTCGGGCACGGCGATCGCGAGGTTCTTCGGGGCGAGTTCACCGAGGACCATCTGCACGACCGTGGCGAGCACGAAGGCGAGCACCACGGCGACGGTGCCGATGGCCGCGTCGGGCAGGCCGAGGCCCGAGAGGGCGGGCCTGAGCAGCGCGGACACCGACGGCTCGGCGATGAAGCCGACCACCAAACCGGTGACCGTGATGCCGAGCTGCGCGCCGGACAGCATGAACGACAGCCGCTCCAGCACCGTGAGGGCGCGGGCGGCCCCGCGGTCCCCGGCCTCGGCCTCACGCGCGAGGGTGAGCCGGTCGGCGGAGACGTAGGCGAACTCCTGGGCGACGAAGTAGCCGGTGCCGGCGGTCAGCACGAACACGGCGAGCAGGCCCGGCAGGGCTTGTGCGGCACTCATCCGACACCACCCCGCCGTGTGCCGCGATGCCTGGTGCCGTGGCGGGATGGTCGGGGACTGTGCCCCGGGGGGTCCGTCGGTCTGGCGGACAAGAATGTGCTCCTCGGACGGGTGGTGTGTCTCCGGTGGAACGCTCGGCGTCGCCCCGGTGTTCCCGGCTTCTACGACCGTGTGGATCCAGCCGCCCGGGGGTGCGGGCCCGGTGCGCCCAGCCGGATCAGTACACGTCCCGCACGTACCGCTTGTCCGCCGCCAGCTGTTTCACGTACGCGGCGGCCTCGGCCTCGCCCAGCCCCCCGTGCGCCACCGCGATGTCCCGCAGCGCCCGGTCCACGTCCTTCGCCATCCGCGAGGCGTCGCCGCAGACGTAGAAGCGGGCCCCGTCGCGCAGCCAGTGCCACAGCTCCGGCCCGTGCTCGCGCATCCGGTCCTGCACGTACACCTTGTTGCGCTGGTCCCGCGAGAAGGCGGTGTCCAGCCGGGTGAGCGTGCCCTCGTCGAGCAGCGCCGTCAGGTCGTCCTCGTAGTAGAAGTCCGTCGCCCGGTGCTGCTCCCCGAAGAACAGCCAGTTGGGGGCCCGGTGACCGAGCGCCCGCCGCTCCTGGAGGAACCCGACGAAGGGCGCCACGCCGGTGCCCGGCCCGACCATGATCATCGGGGTCGAGGCGTCGGCGGGCGGCCGGAAGTGCGCGGAGCGCTGCACGAACACTGATACCTCCGTGTCCGCTCCGGCGTCCGCGAGATACGGCGAGCAGACCCCGCCGCGTGCCCGGCCGTGCAGGTTCTCGTAGCGCACCACGGACACCGTCAGCGCCACCCGGCGGGGATCGACCAGCGGGCTGGAGGATATGGAGTACAGCCGCGGCTGGAGCCGGCGCAGCACCCCGGCCCACTCCTCGGCGCTCGCCCGCACCGCGTACTCGGCGAGCACGTCGACGGCCTGCCGCCCCCAACTCCAACGCGCCAGACCGTCCTTGTTGTCCGGCCGCAGCAACCGCCGCAGCTCATGCCTGTCGCGGGCGCGTTCGGCGACGAAGCGGAGCAGGTCGGGACTGATCCGGGTGATGTCGAGATGCCGGTGCAGCGCCTCGCCGAACGGCACGTCGCCGACCCCGTCGACCGTCACGGCCGCCTCGGCGTCCACCCCCGTCACCGCGAGCCACTCCGCCACCAGCGAGGGCGCGTTGACCGGTCGGACCCCCAGCGCGTCCCCGGCCTCGTACGCCAGGTCCGTCCCGCTCGTGTCGAAGGTGAACCGCCGGACCTCCTTGGCCGCTCCGGGCCCGCTGAGCAGCCGGTTGCCGACGAGCCGTGCCGTGGTGACGGGTTTCGTCCTCGTCCGGGACGCGGCGACGGGGGCGGTGGCCGGGCCGCCCAGCGCCGACAGCACCTGGTCGAGCCACTGCCCGGCGGACGGTTCGAAGTCCGGCTCGCAGTCCGTGCGCGGGGCCAGCCGCACCCCGCCCAGCTCGTGGAGCCGCGCGTCCAGCCGCCGCCCGTGCCCGCAGAAGTCGTCGTACGACGAATCGCCGAAGGCCAGTACGGCGTACCGCACCCCGTCCAGCCGCGGGGCCCGCTCCCCGCGGAGCGCGTCCCAGAAGCCGGAGCCGTTGTCGGGAGCGTCGCCGTCCCCGAACGTGCTGGTGACGAACAGCAGATCGGCCGTGCGGGCGAGCGTCCCGATGTCGGCGTCGTCCATGCCGACCAGGGTCGTACGGTGCCCCGTCGAGGCCAGCCGTTCGGCGGTGGCCGTGGCGAACTCCTCGGCGGTGCCGGTCTGCGAGGCCCACAGCACCACGACCTCACGCCCGGGCCGCTCCTCCTGCGGCGCGTCCGCCCCGGTCCGTGAGTACATGCCGGCCAGGACACCGTTCACCCACAGCGCGTGCTCGGGGGAGAAGGGAGCGTCGGGCGGCAGCACCGGCACCCCGGGGGCGCCCGAGCCGAGCCCGGCGAGGAAGCCGGTGAGGTAGCGGCGCTCCTGGGCGGAGAGCACCGGGGGAGGGGAGGGTTCGAGGCCGAAGGGGTTCGCGGGGCCCGGCGCCACCGTCGTGGGCAGCGGGGCCGGCGCCTCCGGCGCGGGCGCCGCTGCCTGGGGTGCGGGCGCCACCGCTCGCGCCTGACCTGCGGGCCCGCCCGCCTGCGGTGCGGGTGCCGCCACCCTCGTCAGGGACACCGCGCACGCCTTGAACTCCGGCTGGAACGACAGCGGGTCGACCGCGTCGCTCGTCACGGCGTTGATGCTCAGGTACTCCCCGAACAGGTCGTTCCAGTGGAACGGCGCGAAGCAGCAGCCCGGCCGCACCCGGTCCGTCACGACGGCCGGCAGCACGGCCCGCCCGCGCCGCGAGGCCACCTCGACGAGGTCACCCTCGCCGGCACCGAGCGCCGCGGCGTCCTCGGGATGCAGCTCCACGAACGGCCCGGGATTCAGCTTGTTGAGCCTGGCGACCTTCCCGGTCTTGGTGAGCGTGTGCCACTGATGCTGCACCCGCCCGGTGTTCAGCACGAACGGGTAGTCGTCGTCCGGCAGTTCGGCGGCGGGCAGGTGCGGCCGCGCGAAGAACACGGCCCGCCCGGAAGCCGTGGGGAAACGCAGCCCCTCCTCACCCACGTAACGGACGGGGTTGCGCTCCGGCCCGTCCTCCCGCGCGGCCGGCCACTGCACGGGCGTCTGCCGCAGCCGCTCGTAGGAGACTCCGCGCAGGTCCCAGCCGGTCTTCGGGTTCCGGAACCGCCGGATCTCCTCGAAGACCTGCTCGGCGCTGTCGTACGAGAAGCCCTTCTCGTACCCCATCGCGCACGCCACCTCGGCGATGATCCGCCAGTCGGCCATCGCCTCCCCGGGCGGGTCCGCCGCCTGCCGGGTCAGCGTGAGGGTGCGCTCGCTGTTGACGAACACCCCCTCGGCCTCGGTCCACATCGCGCCGGGCAGGACGACGTCGGCGTACGCGTTCGTCTCGGTGTCCGTGAACACGTCCTGCGTCACGACGAACTCGGCGGCCTCGAGACCCTCGATGACCGTACGGCGGTTGGCGACCGAGGCGACCGGGTTGGTGCAGATGATCCAGCAGGCCTTGATCTCCCCGTCGGCCATCCGCCGGAACATGTCGACGGTGCCCTGCCCGGACCCGTCGGCCCGCAGCGTCCCGGGCGGCAGGCCCCACACCTCCTCGGTGAACGCCCGCTCCTCCTCGACGAGCACCGACCGCTGCCCCGGCAGCCCCGGCCCCATGTAGCCCATCTCGCGCCCGCCCATGGCGTTGGGCTGCCCGGTCAGGGAGAACGGCCCGGCCCCCGGACGGCAGATCGCTCCCGTCGCCAGATGCAGGTTGACCAGCGCGTTGGTGTTCCAGGTGCCGTGCGTCGACTGGTTCAGGCCCATGGTCCAGCAGCTCATCCACCGCCTGCCCGCCGAGCCGATGATCCGGGCCGCCGCGCGCAGGTCGTCCTCGGCCAGGCCGGTGATCCCGGCGACGGCGGCCGGGTGGTAGTCGGCGAGGAACCCGGGGAGGGCCTCCCAGCCCTCGGTGTGGGCCTCGACGAACTCCGGGTCGGTCTGCCCGTCCTCGTGCAGCAGGTGCAGCAGACCGTTCAGCAACGCGAGGTCCGTGCCCGGCCGGATCTGGAGGAACAGACCGGCCTTGGCGGCGGTCGCGGTCCGCCGGGGGTCGACGACGATCAGTTCGGCGCCCGCCTTGACCCGCTCCATCATCCGCAGGAAGAGGATCGGATGGCAGTCGGCCATGTTCGACCCGATGACCAGGAAAGCGTCCGCCCGGTCGAAGTCCTCGTACGACCCGGGCGGCCCGTCCGCGCCCAGGGACAGCTTGTAGCCGGTGCCCGCGCTCGCCATGCACAGCCGCGAGTTCGACTCGATCCGGTTCGTGCCCACGAACCCCTTGGCCAGTTTGTTCGCCAGGTACTGCGCCTCCAGGCTCATCTGCCCGGACACGTAGAAGGCGACCGCGTCCGGCCCGTGCTCGTCGGCGATCGCCCGCAGCCGCGCCGCCGTCTCGGCGATCGCGTCGGCCACCGGCACCGGCACCCCCTCCTCGCCGCGGCCGTCCCGCACCAGCGCGCCGGTCAGCCGCCCGGGCGCGGCGAGCAGGTCGGCCGTGGTCGCGCCCTTGGTGCACAGCCGCCCCGCGTTCGCCGGGTGCGCCTTGTCGCCGGACGCCTTCAGCACCGTGCGCCGCCCGTCCGGGCCCGTCGCCACGTCGAGCACGAGACCGCAGCCGACACCGCAGTACGCGCAGACGGTGCGCACCTGCCGCGTGTCCGGCCGGTCTCCGGGGGTCGTGGTCATGCCCCGACGGTACGAATCGCCCGTTACGCCACTGTCACACCGCTTGATCATCGAGGGTTACGCCCGTCACACAGCCGCCTTCAGGCCGTTGTGAGGTGCAATGAGGTCGCGGAGCGTGTCACATTGGGCCGAACGGGTGACTCTGCGCAAGAATTGCCCGATGCAGACAGCGAGCGCGAGCCAGGACGGAGCATGCCGGTGAACAGCCACGATGTCACCGACGAACAGTGGGAGGGGCTCGCCCAGGTCGTTCCACTGCGGGGCCGGGACGCCTGGCCGTCCGCCGTCGGCCACCGGTCCATACCCGAGGCCGAGACGCAGACCCGCCGCCGCTTCGTCGTCCTGCGTGTGAACGTCTTCGCCGACGCCCGGGACGTCGCCGAGCGGCTGATGGCGGGCGTCCCCGTCCTCCTCGACCTCACGGGCGCGGAGACGGAGGTCGCCAAGCGGGTCCTCGACTTCAGTACGGGCGTGGTCTTCGGCCTGGCCAGCGGAATGCACCGGGTGGACCGCAACGTGTTCCTGCTGACGCCGGCGGGGACCGAGGTGACGGGGCTGATGGAAGGGGCCGGGCTGCCCGGGGTGTAGGCGGTAACCCGATCGTAGGAAGCCCTCGACGACGGAACGGTTCGTCCCCCGCGCGGAACCCTACGGTCCCGACATGACCCAGCCCGCTCCCCCCACCGCGCCCGTACCCTCCGACCGCCCTGACCGCCCCGACCGCCCTGACCGCCCCGACCGCCCTGACCGCCCCGACCGCCCTGACCGCCCTGACCGCCCCTGTGTCACCGAACTGCGCCTGGCCGCCTTCACCACCCACCGCCGGGCCGTGTTCCCGCTCGGGCCCCTCACCCTCCTCGCCGGTCGGAGCGGCTGCGGCAAGACCAGCGCGCTGCGGGCGTACGAGGCACTCGCCCGCCTCGGGGGCGGCGCCGAACTCGGTGCGGCCTTCCCCGACCCCGTGGCCTGCGTACCGGAGCGGGCCCGGCCCGACGCGCAGCGCCGGCGCGGCTTCCGCATCGGCTGCACGGCCGACGGCCCCGCCGGCCCGGTCCGCCTCGACGTGGCCGTCCAGGCCGAACCCGAACTGCGCGTCGTGGGGGAGCGGTTGACGGCCGATGGCCTGATCCTGCTGGAGACCGCCCTGCGCGACCCGGGCAAGCGCGCCGTGCAGGCCGCCTGGCACACGGCCGGGCCGACGCCCGTGACCCGCGGCCCGCTCCCGGACGACCGGCTCGGCACCGCCCTGCTGCCCCTGCGGGTCGCCGGCAAGACGCCCGGGCAGCGCAGGGTGCTGGCGGCCGCCGAGCAGATGGTGGTGGCCCTGCGCTCCGCCTTCGCCTGCGACCCCCAGCCCGCCCTGATGCGCGGCCCCGTCACGGCCGGGTCCGGCCGTCTCCTGGGAGGCTGCGGCAATCTCGCGGACGTGCTGTGGCGCACTCGCGCCGAGTGCGGGCGACGGCACGCGCAGTTCGTGGCGGCGGCCCGGGCCGGCTGCACCGGGCCGGTGACGGACGTGCTCGCCCGGCTGCACGGCGACGGGACGGTCGCCGCCGCGGTCGACCGGGGCGACGGCCTCCACACGGACCTGGGGCGACTCGGGCACGGTGAACTCCGCTACCTCGCCTTCGCGTTGGTCCTTCTCACCGGGCCCGGTGTGCTGGAGGTCGATCCGGCCGGCGAGGTGCCCGCCGCACTCCAGACGCTCACGATCCTCGCCGACGGCTTCGACCGTGGCCTGGATCCCTGCCAGCAGCGGCAGTTGCTCGGCCTCGCGGCCCGGATGTGCGAGCGCGGGCACATCCGGCTCGTCGGCGCGGTCGGCGACGGTTCGTGTGCCGCGGGGACGGAGGGGGTCACGGTGGTACACCTGGACCGTGACTGATCCACTGGACGCATCGCAGCCCGGCCCCAGCGGCGCACCCCCGGACGTGGCGACCCTGCAGCGACGGCTGGCCGAGTTCGCCGCCGCCCGGAAGTGGCAGCCGTACCACACGCCCAAGAACCTGGCCTCGGCCCTCAGCGTCGAGGCGTCGGAACTGGTCGAGATCTTCCAGTGGTTGACGCCCGAGGAGTCGGCGCGGGTGATGGCCGACCCGGACACCGCGCACCGCGTCAGGGACGAGGTCGCCGACGTGCTCGCGTATCTGCTCCAGCTGTGCGAGGTGCTCGGCATCGACCCGCTGGCCGCACTGGAGGCGAAGATCGACCGCAACGAGCGGAGGTTCCCGATCTAGCGGTACCGGCCCGCTGCCTGGAACAGCAAAGTCCACTTGTACTCTGCGTAGCCGTGTCGCCGCTTGAATCCGAATTGTTGTCCGCAATTTTCCGCCTTCCTCTGGCTTTTCGTCTCACACCACCTCACGCTGGGTAGTGAACAAGGGAGTGCGGGCAGACGGACGCGCGCAGCGCGTCGGACAAGACGGGGGCAGCGCATGGACGCGGTGCGGCTCATCGTGACGAGCAGGCGGTCCCTGGCGGCGGGCGGCGACGCGCGGGAGACCCTGGCCGAGGTGTGGCAGGCGCAGGCCCTCGCGCAGGCGATAGGCAGCCGCCTGGCGGTCGCCGGACCACCCGAACTGCGCGGTGAGGCCCTGGGGTTGACGGAGCTGGCGGGCCGGGGCTGCGGTGTCCTCGACCCGCCGGAGCTCGCCCCCGGAGAGCTGCGGGCGAGTCAGCTCACGGAATTGGGCGACGCCCACCACACCCTGATGTACCTCGGCGGCCTCCTGGGCGAGGTCGGAATCGCCCTGGTCGCCCTGGCCAGCGCCGCGGACGACGAGGGCACCTACTGGCAGTGCATGGAGGCCATCGACGCGGCGGACGAGTCCCGCGACCGTGTCCGGGAAATGCTCCGCAGACTCGCCGACCGGGAACAGGCCCTGCCGGAGCGGGAAGCGGGGTAGGGCTGCCGGGAGCGCAGTGTCGGGCCTTGGGGCGGTGTCAGGCCATGAACACGAGGTGGCCTAGCCCGCGCGCCCCTCCTCCAGCGCCGCGCGCTCGGTGTCTCCCACCGCCCGGGCGCCCACGTCCCCCGCCGTCTGCAGGTCCACGCCCCCCGCCGTCTGCACGTCCGCGTCTCCCGACGCCTGAAGATCAGCTTCCAACACCGACAGGTCCGCGTTCAACGCCGCCATCAGCTCCTCCATCTGCTGCAACAGCCCTTTCGGCTGCCCGGTCCCGCCCTGCTGCGGCACGGTCTCTTCGGACATTGACGGCCTCCTCGGCCCCCGGCCCGGTGAGGCCGGCGCGGGTGACGCCCCGGCGGTCCACCCCCCGGCGCGGAAGCCGGGGGCTCCGGCTCCGCCCGAGCCAACGATCATCGTCGGAGCCGGTCACTGGCCCGGCCGGGCGGCGGCTGCGGTATTGACGTAATTTCACCCGACCGGGGACCGGCGTGGACGGGGGACCGATCCCGTGATCGTCCGTCCCGGCGGGGCAGGATGGAGGGCATGGATCTTCGCATCTTCACCGAGCCCCAGCAGGGGGCCACCTACGACACTCTGCTCACCGTCGCCAAGGCCACCGAGGACCTCGGCTTCGACGCCTTCTTCCGTTCCGACCACTACCTGCGCATGGGCGCCGTGGACGGCCTGCCCGGCCCCACCGACGCCTGGATCACCCTCGCCGGACTCGCCCGCGAGACCAAGCGCATCCGGCTCGGCACCCTCATGACCGCCGGCACCTTCCGGCTGCCCGGCGTGCTCGCCATCCAGGTCGCCCAGGTCGACCAGATGTCCGGCGGCCGCGTCGAACTCGGCCTCGGCGCGGGCTGGTTCGAGGAGGAGCACAAGGCCTACGGCATCCCCTTCCCCAAGGAGAAGTTCGCGCGCCTCGAAGAGCAGCTGGAGATCGTCACCGGCCTGTGGGCGACGGAGTCCGGCAAGACCTTCGACTTCCACGGCACCTACTACGAGCTCACGGACTCTCCCGCCCTGCCCAAGCCGGTCCAGCGGAAGATCCCCGTGCTCGTCGGCGGCCACGGCCCGTCCCGCACGCCGCGGCTGGCCGCGAAGTACGCCGACGAGTTCAACATGCCCTTCGCCTCCGTCGAGGACAGCGAGCGCCAGTTCGGCCGGGTCCGCGCCGCCGCCGAGGAGGCCGGCCGCGGCGGCGACGACCTGACGTACTCCAACGCCCTCGTCGTCTGCGTCGGCCGGGACGAGGCGGAGGTCGCCCGCCGGGCCGCCGCGATCGGCCGCGAGGTGGACGAGCTGAGGCTCAACGGCCTGGCCGGTTCCCCGGCCGAGGTCGTCGACAAGATCGGCCGCTACGCCGAGGCCGGTTCGAGCCGCGTCTACCTTCAGGTCCTCGATCTGGACGACCTCGACCACCTGGAACTGATCTCCGCGCAGGTGCAGTCGCAGCTGTCGTAACCGGTCCCACCCGGGCGCCCTCGATATCCGAAGGCGCTGGTGGGCACAGGTGTGCGAAGCTGTGGGCGTCGTCCTGCCGAGCCCCCAGGATCACCATTCCTGGGGGCTCTCGCACGTACGGCACCGAACACATCCACCCAGCCGGAGAGGCCCTCCGCATGTTCCTGACGATCACCACCACCGGCACGCCGGAACGCCCCGCCACCGACCTCGGCTACCTGCTGCACAAGCATCCCGACAAGGCGCAGGCGTTCTCCACCTCCTACGGCACCGCCCACGTCCTCTACCCCGAGGCCGAAGCCGGGCGCTGCACGGCGGCGCTGCTGCTGGAGGTCGACGCGGTGGCACTGGTCAGGCGCGGCAAGGGCAAGGGACGCGGCGGAGCCCCGGACGCGGTCCTCGCGCAGTACGTCAACGACCGCCCCTACGCGGCCTCGTCCCTGCTCGCCGTGGCGCTGAGCAGCGTCTTCTCCAGCGCGATGAAGGGTGTCTGCAACGCCCGTCCGGAGCTGCCCGGCCAGGCCAGGCCGCTGCGCGTCGAGGTGCCCGCGCTGCCCGCCCGCGGCGGCGCCGACCTCGTACGCAAGCTCTTCGAGCCGCTCGGCTGGACCGTCACCGCCGAACCGGTGGCCCTGGACGCCGAGTTCCCCGCGTGGGGTGACTCCCGGTACGTCGGCCTCGTCCTGGAGGCGGACACGCTCACCCTCGCCGAGGCCCTGCGCCACCTCTACGTCCTGCTCCCCGTCCTCGACGACGCCAAGCACTACTGGGTCGCCCCCGACGAGGTCGACAAGCTGCTGCGCGTCGGTGAGGGCTGGCTGCCCGGCCACCCGGAGCAGCGGCTGATCACCAGCCGCTACCTCTCGCGCCGCTGGTCGCTGACCCGGCAGGCCACCGAGCGCCTGGAGCTGGTGCGGCTCGCCGAGTCCGACGACAGCGAGGTCGAGGAGATCGACAACGCCGTCGAGGCGGAGACCGAGGCCGAGGAGAAGCCGACCCCGCTCGCCGTGCAGCGCCGGGAGGCGATCGTCACGGCACTGCGGCAGGCCGGGGCCGCCCGGGTCCTCGATCTCGGCTGCGGCCAGGGCCAGTTGGTGCAGACCCTGCTCAAGGACCCGGCGTTCACCGAGATCGTCGGCGTGGACGTGTCCATGCGGGCGCTCACCATCGCCTCACGGCGGCTCAAGCTGGACCGCATGGGCGAGCGGCAGGCCTCCCGCGTCCAGCTCTTCCAGGGCTCGCTCGCCTACACCGACGTCCGGCTCAAGGGCTACGACGCCGCCGTGCTCAGCGAGGTGATCGAGCACCTCGACCTGCCCCGGCTGCCCGCCCTGGAGTACGCGGTGTTCGGCTCGGCGCGTCCGAGGACGGTCCTCGTGACCACCCCGAACGTCGAGTACAACGTGCGCTGGGAGTCCCTCCCGGCCGGGCACGTCCGGCACGGCGACCACCGTTTCGAGTGGACCCGGGCGGAGTTCCGCGCCTGGGCCGAGGCGGTGGCCGAACGGCACGGCTACGCGGTGGAGTTCGTCGCCGTGGGTCCCGACGACCCCGAGGTGGGACCGCCCACCCAGATGGCCGTGTTCACGATGACCACCCCGAAGGAGGCGAAGGCGGCATGACCGACGAGAAGCAGGGGCGCGTGCTGCCCGTCACCGACCTGTCCCTGGTGGTGCTGATCGGGGCGTCCGGCTCCGGCAAGTCCACCTTCGCCCGCAGGCACTTCAAGCCCACCGAGGTCATCTCCTCCGACTTCTGCCGCGGCCTCGTCTCGGACGACGAGAACGACCAGGGCGCCACCAAGGACGCCTTCGACGTCCTGCACTACATCGCGGGCAAGCGCCTGGCCGCCGGCCGCCGCACGGTCGTGGACGCCACCAGCGTGCAGTCCGACGCCCGCCGTCAGCTGGTCGACCTGGCCAAGCGTTACGACGTGCTGCCCATCGCGATCGTGCTCGACGTGCCCGAGGAGGTGTGTGCCGAGCGCAACGCGGCCCGCACCGACCGGGCCGACATGCCCCGCCGGGTCATCCACCGCCACACCCGCGAACTGCGTCGTTCCCTCCGGCACCTGGAGCGCGAGGGCTTCCGCAAGGTGCACGTCCTGCGCGGCGTCGAGGAGGTCGAGCACGCCACCGTCGTCACCGAGAAGCGCTTCAACGACCTGACCCACCTCACCGGCCCGTTCGACATCATCGGCGACATCCACGGCTGCGCCGCCGAACTGGAGGCCCTGCTCGGCAAGCTGGGCTACGTCGACGGGGTCCACCCGGAGGGCCGTACGGCCGTCTTCGTCGGCGACCTGGTCGACCGCGGCCCGGACAGCCCCGGCGTGCTGCGTCGCGTCATGGCGATGGTGAAGTCCGGCAACGCCCTGTGCGTGCCCGGCAACCACGAGAACAAGTACGGCCGGTACCTGCGCGGCCGCAAGGTCCAGCACACCCACGGCCTCGCCGAGACCATCGAGCAGATGGCGGGCGAGAGCGAGGAGTTCGTCGCCGAGGTGCGGGAGTTCCTCGACGGCCTCGTCAGCCACTACGTCCTCGACGGGGGCCGGCTGGTCGTCTGCCACGCCGGTCTGCCCGAGAAGTACCACGGCCGCACCTCCGGCCGGGTCCGCAGCCACGCCCTGTACGGCGACACCACCGGGGAGACCGACGAGTTCGGCCTGCCGGTGCGCTACCCGTGGGCCGAGGACTACCGGGGCCGGGCCGCGGTCGTCTACGGCCACACCCCGGTTCCCGAGGCGACCTGGCTCAACAACACCATCTGCCTGGACACCGGCGCGGTCTTCGGCGGCAAGCTCACCGCGCTGCGCTGGCCGGAGCGCGAGCTGCCCGACGTCCCGGCGGAGCAGGTCTGGTACGAGCCGACGAAGCCGCTGCGCTCCGAGGCGCCCGGCGGCCAGGACGGCCGCCCGCTGGACCTGGCGGACGTGCGGGGCCGCAGGGTCGTGGAGACCCGGCACCAGGGCCGCATAGCGATCCGTGAGGAGAACGCGGCGGCCGCCCTGGAGGTCATGAGCCGCTTCGCGGTGGACCCGCGGCTGCTGCCGTACCTCCCGCCGACCATGGCCCCGACGGCCACGAGTCAGGTCGAGGGCTACCTGGAGCACCCTGAGGAGGCCTTCGCCCAGTACAGGGACGACGGTGTCGCCCGGGTCGTGTGCGAGGAGAAGCACATGGGGTCGCGGGCGGTGGCCCTGGTGTGCCGCGACGCGGAGGCCGCCCGCACGCGCTTCGGCGTCGGGGGTACCTCCCGCTCGAGCGCAGCCGAGAGCGGGGGAGGCCCCACCGGTTCCCTCTACACCCGCACCGGCCGCCCCTTCCTCGACGACGAGGCCCTCACCGAGGAGATCCTGGACCGACTGCGCACGGCGATCGGCGAGGCCGGTCTCTGGGACGAACTGGAGACGGACTGGCTGCTCCTGGACGCCGAGCTGATGCCGTGGTCGCTCAAGGCCTCCGGGCTGCTGCGGTCGCAGTACGCCGCCGTGGGCGCCGCGTCCGGCGCGGTGCTCCCGCGGGCGCTGGCCGCCCTCCGGGGGGCGGCGGCACGCGGCGTGGACGTGGCCGGGCTGCTGACCCGCACCGGTGAACGCGCCACGGACGCCGCCGCGTTCACCGAGGCGTACCGCCGCTACTGCTGGACCACCGACGGTCTGGAGGGCGTGCGCCTGGCGCCGTTCCAGATCCTCGCGGTCCAGGGGCGCAGTCTCGCCGGCCTGCCGCACGACGAGCAGCTCGCCCTGCTCGACCGGCTCGTCGAGCACGACGGCAGCGGCCTGCTCCAGACCACCCGGCGCCTCTACGTCGACACCGCTGACCCGGAGTCGGTCCGGGCCGGCGTCGACTGGTGGCTGGAGATGACCGGCCGCGGCGGTGAGGGCATGGTCGTCAAGCCGGTCGGCGCGGTGGTCCGCGACGGCCAGGGCCGCCTGGTGCAGCCCGGCATCAAGTGCCGGGGCCGCGAGTACCTGCGGATCATCTACGGTCCCGAGTACACGCGCCCGGAGAACCTCGCCCGGCTGCGCTCGCGCTTCCTCAACCACAAGCGGTCCCTGGCGATCCGCGAGTACGCCCTGGGCCTGGAGGCCCTGGACCGGCTGGCCGGGGGCGAACCGCTGTGGCGGGTGCACGAGGCGGTGTTCGGGGTGCTGGCACTGGAGTCGGAGCCGGTGGACCCGCGGCTGTAGCGAGGGCCCGGCCGGGCACCCGGTGACCGGATGCCCGGCCGGGCGGGGCGGGGGAGGAGCGCGGCCCTTCCCCCGGCGCCCCCTGCGGTGCCGCCGCGCCGCACCCCCCGCGCCCCCCTTGTCGTCACCCCGACGCGAACAGAAGCGCGTCGAAACCTGCGGGACGTGCGTCAACTCGGGCCCCGGCGGTCAGGATGGATGCATGGCATACCACGTCCACTCCGAGGCCGGGCGCCTGCGCCGAGTCATCCTGCACCGGCCCGATCTCGAGCTCAAAAGGCTCACCCCCAGCAACAAGACCTCGCTGCTCTTCGACGACGTGCTGTGGGTGCGTAGGGCCCGCGCCGAGCACGACGGGTTCGCCGACGTGCTGCGCGACCGCGGTGTCGCCGTCCACCTCTTCGGTGATCTGCTGGCCGAGACGCTCGAGGTCCCGGCGGCCAGATCCCTCGTCCTGGACCGGGTCTTCGACGAGAAGGAGTACGGCCCGCTGGCCACCGACCCGCTCAGAGCCGCCTTCGAGAACCTCCCCGCGCGGGAACTGGCCGAGGTCCTGGTCGGCGGCATGACCAAACGCGAGTTCCTCGACGTGAACCCCGAGCCCTCCTCGGTGCGCTTCCACGTCATGGAGCTGGACGACTTCCTGCTGGGCCCGCTGCCCAACCACCTCTTCACCCGCGACACCTCCGCCTGGATCTACGACGGCGTGTCCATCAACGCCATGCGCTGGCCCGCCCGGCAGCGCGAGACCGTGCACTTCGAGGCGATCTACCGGCACCACCCGCTGTTCCGCGACGAGACCTTCCACGAGTGGTCCGAGGGGCAGGCCGACTACCCGTCGACCATCGAGGGCGGGGACGTGCTGGTCATCGGCAACGGGGCGGTGCTCATCGGCATGAGCGAGCGCACCACCCCGCAGGCCGTGGAGATGCTCGCGCACAAGCTGTTCGCCGCCGGTTCGGCCGAGACGATCGTGGCCCTCGACATGCCCAAGCGGCGTGCCTTCATGCACCTCGACACCGTGATGACGATGGTCGACGGCGACACCTTCACCCAGTACGCGGGCCTCGGCATGCTCCGCTCGTACACCATCGAGCCGGGCGTCGGCGAGAAGGAGCTGAAGGTCACCGACCATCCGCCGGAGCACATGCACCGCGCGATCGCCGCCGCCCTCGGCCTGAACAAGATCCGCGTGCTGACCGCCACCCAGGACGTGCACGCGGCCGAGCGCGAGCAGTGGGACGACGGCTGCAACGTCCTCGCCGTCGAACCGGGAGTCGTCGTCGCCTACGAGCGGAACTCCACCACCAACACCCACCTGCGCAAACAGGGCATCGAGGTGATAGAGATCCCGGGGAGCGAGCTGGGCCGCGGCCGGGGCGGGCCGCGGTGCATGAGCTGCCCGGTCGAACGTGATCCGGTGTAGGAGGCGGCCCCGCCCCGGGAAGCCCTCGTATAGGCATGCTGCCTTTCGTATAGTATTCCAGCAGTCTGTGTCCCCCGTATCCCTGGAGCGCCCCCATGGCGACTGTCCCGACCGCCCTCGCGGGCCGCCATCTGCTCAAAGAGCTGGACTTCACCGCGGAGGAGTTCCGCGGCCTGGTCGAGCTGGCCGCCGACCTCAAGGCCGCCAAGAAGGGCGGGATCGAGCCCCGGTACCTCCAGGGCCGGAACATCGCGCTGATCTTCGAGAAGACCTCCACCCGCACCCGCTGCGCGTTCGAGGTCGCGGCCGCCGACCAGGGCGCCTCGACCACGTACCTCGACCCCTTCGGCTCCCAGATCGGGCACAAGGAGTCGGTCAAGGACACCGCGCGGGTGCTGGGCCGGATGTACGACGCCATCGAGTACCGGGGTGACAGTCAGCAGAAGGTGGAGGAGCTGGCGGCGCACGCGGGGGTCCCCGTCTACAACGGGCTCACCGACGACTGGCACCCCACCCAGATGCTCGCCGACGTGCTGACCATGACCGAGCACTGCGCCAAGCCGCTGAGCGAGGTCTCCTTCGCCTACCTCGGCGACGCCCGCTTCAACATGGGCAACTCCTACCTGGTCACCGGTGCCCTGCTCGGCATGGACGTGCGGCTCGTCGCGCCGAAGGAGTACTGGCCGGCCGAGGAGATCGTCGACCGGGCGCGTGCGCTCGCCGGGGTCAGCGGGGCCCGCATCACGCTCACCGAGACCGTGGACGAGGGCGTCCGCGGCGCCGATTTCGTCGCCACGGACGTCTGGGTCTCCATGGGTGAGCCGAAGGAGGTCTGGGCCGAGCGCATCACGGCCCTCACGCCGTACGCGGTGACCATGGACGTCCTGCGCGCCACCGGCAACCCGGACGTGAAGTTCCTGCACTGCCTCCCGGCCTTCCACGACCTCGGCACCCGGGTCGGCCAGGAGATCCACGCGGCCTACGGCCTGGAGTACCTGGAGGTCTCCGACGAGGTCTTCGAGTCGGCCCACTCGGTCGTCTTCGACGAGGCGGAGAACCGGATGCACACCATCAAGGCGGTCATGGTGGCGACCCTGGCCTGAACGGACCCCGCACCCGCGGTCACCCCGGCCGGCGCCGGGCCTGAACGGACCCCACGCCCGCGGTCACCCCGGCCGGTGCCGGGCCCGAACGGACCCCGCACCCGCGGTCACCCCGGCCGGTGCCGGGCCCGAACGGCTCCCGGGCCGGCGCTCACGCCGTCCGGCGCCGCTGTGCCGGTACCGCGTGCAGCCGGAACCAGACCGCCTTGCCGGACTCGGTCGGCCGGTGGCCGCACGAGGAGCTCAGGGTGCGGATCAGCAGCAGCCCCCGCCCGTGCTCCTGCCAGGGGTCGGGCGGGCCGCCGAGCGGACAGGTGAGGTCACCGGGCGGGGAGGGGTCGGTGTCGTGCACCTCCACCTGGCAGCCCGACGGCATCAGCTCCACGACCAGCTCTATGGGCGTCTCGCCCGTGGTGTGCTCCACGGCGTTCGCCACCAGCTCGGCCGTCAGCAGCTCCGCGGTGTCGCAGTCCGCCCCGTGGTCCAGCTCGGTCAGCGCCGTACGGACCAGGGCGCGGGCCACGGGCACCGCCGCCGTGGTGTGCGGCAGCGCGATGCGCCAGGAGGCGGGGGCTGAGGGGAGTTCGTACAAGGCGGGTCCGTTCATGGCGCAGGAGATCCTGCTGTCAACCTGATGAATGGTACGGCGCCGCTCTTCGCAGACGTCCGAGGGGCACCGTCGGAGGCGCCCTTGCCTCCATGCCGGACGGCTTACCCAGGTGGACGCGTCGCCGCGCACCGCTGCTCCCACCGTTACGCCGGTGTGGACGATCTGTGACGGATGTGACCGGGCCGGGTCGCGCCGGGCCCTCACCGAAGTCCTACCCGGACGGTCTATCGCGCACTCATGACGACAGTCACGGATGAGTGATAGCTTCGAGGGGTAGAGCTCAGTGAGGCAGTGCCCGCCCGAGGAGGCCGCACGTCATGAGTCCCTTCACCGGCTCCGCCGCCCGCACCCCAGGCTGGGAGCATCTGCGCGTCGAGATCGCCGACGGCGTCGCGACCGTCACCCTCGCCCGCCCCGAGAAGCTCAACGCGCTCACCTTCGGCGCCTACGCCGACCTGCGCGATCTGCTCGCGGAGCTGTCCCGGGAGCGGTCCGTACGGGCCCTGGTGCTGGCCGGCGAGGGCCGTGGCTTCTGCTCCGGCGGCGACGTCGACGAGATCATCGGCGCCACCCTCGGCATGGACACCGCCCAGCTCCTCGACTTCAACCGGATGACCGGCCAGGTGGTCCGCGCCGTCCGCGAGTGCCCGTTCCCGGTGATCGCGGCGCTGCACGGTGTGGCGGCGGGCGCCGGAGCGGTCCTCGCCCTGGCCGCGGACTTCCGTGTCGCCGACCCGACCGCCCGCTTCGCCTTCCTCTTCACCCGTGTCGGCCTCTCCGGCGGCGACATGGGCGCGGCCTACCTCCTGCCCCGGGTCGTCGGCCTGGGCCACGCGACCCGTCTGCTGATGCTGGGCGACCCCGTCCGCGCCCTGGAGGCCGAGCGCATCGGCCTGATCAGCGAACTGACGGAGGAGGGCGCCGCCGACGAGGCCGCACAGCGACTGGCCCACCGCCTGGCCGAGGGCCCGGCCCTGGCGTACGCCCAGACCAAGGCCCTGCTCACGGCGGAACTCGACATGCCCCTGGCGGCCTCGATCGAACTCGACGCCTCGACCCAGGCCCTTCTGATGACGGGGGAGGACTACGCGGAGTTCCACGCGGCGTTCACGGAGAAGCGCCCCCCGAAGTGGAGCGGACGATAGTGGACGCACCTGAAGGGGTGCGGGGAACTGCGCGACCGGCCCCGACGCGCCCGCACTCGCGCGACGGCGAGAACCGCCCCCTGCGCGTCGCGGTGATCGGCGGCGGCCCCGGAGGCCTCTACGCCGCCGCCCTCCTCAAACGCCTCGACCCGGAACGGCAGATCACCGTCTGGGAACGCAACGCCCCCGACGACACCTTCGGTTTCGGCGTCGTCCTCTCCGACGAGACGCTCGGCGGCATCGAACACGCCGACCCGGAGGTCTACCAGGCCCTCCAGCGGCACTTCACCCGCTGGGACGACATCGACATCGTCCACCGCGGCCACCGGCACACCTCCTCAGGACACGGTTTCGCGGCCCTGGGCCGCAAGCGGCTGCTCGAGATCCTCCACGCCCGCTGCCGCGACCTCGGCGTCGACCTCCGCTTCCGCACCGAGGCCCCGGACGACCTCCCGCGCACCCATGACCTGGTCGTCGCCGCCGACGGCGTCCACAGCACCACCCGCGAGCGTCACGCGGACGTCTTCCGCCCCCGCGTGACGTCCCACCGCTGCCGCTACATCTGGCTCGCCGCCGACTTCCCGTTCGGCTCCTTCCGCTTCGAGATCGCCGAGACCGAACACGGCGTCATGCAGCTCCACGGCTACCCCTACGCCCCGGACGCCTCGACGGTCATCATCGAGATGCGCGAAGAGGTCTGGCACGCCGCCGGTCTCGACGAACTCGGCACGGCGGAGTCGATCGAGCGCTGCGCCAAGATCTTCGCCGAGGCGCTCCACGGCCGCCCCCTGCAGTCGAACAACTCCACGTGGACGACGTTCCGCACGGTGGTCAACGACCGCTGGTCGCACGGCAATGTCGTCCTCCTCGGGGACGCCGCCCACACCGCCCACTTCTCCATCGGCTCCGGCACCAAGCTCGCCGTGGAGGACGCGCTCGCCCTGGCCGCCTGCCTGGAGGAGCAGGGCTCGCTGCCCGACGCCCTGGCCGCCTACGAGGCGGAGCGGCGCCCCGTCGTCGCCTCCACGCAGCGCGCGGCCCGGGCCAGCCTGGAGTGGTTCGAGAACCTCCCCCTGTACGTGGACCAGCCGCCCCGCCAGTTCGCCTTCAACCTGCTCACCCGCAGCCGCCGCGTCACGCACGACAATCTGCGGCTGCGCGACGCCCACTTCACACAGCGGGTGGAGCGCGAGTTCGGCTGCCCGCCCGGCACGCCGCCGATGTTCACGCCGTTCCGGCTGCGCGGACTGACCCTGCGCAACCGGGTCGTCGTCTCGCCCATGGACATGTACTCGGCCGTCGACGGCGTCCCGGGCGACTTCCACCTCGTCCACCTGGGCGCCCGGGCGCTGGGCGGAGCCGGGCTCGTGATGACCGAGATGGTGTGCGTCAGCGAGCAGGGCCGGATCACGCCCGGCTGCGCCGGTCTCTACACCGGCCGGCAGGCCGAGGCCTGGAAGCGGATCACGAACTTCGTGCACGACCGGGCACCCGGCACCGCCGTCGGCGTGCAGCTCGGCCACAGCGGCCGCAAGGGTTCCACGAAACTGATGTGGGAGGGCATGGACGAGCCGCTGGAGGAGGGCAACTGGCCGCTCGTGGCCCCCTCGGCGCTGCCGTACAAGGAGTTCAGCCAGACGCCGCGTGAGCTGTCCCGCGCCCAGCTCACCGACATCCGCGAGCAGTTCACGGCGTCCGCGGTCCGCGCCGCCCGGGCCGGCTTCGACCTGCTCGAACTGCACTGCGCCCACGGCTACCTGCTGTCCGGGTTCCTCTCCCCGCTGACGAACCGGCGCACCGACGCCTACGGCGGCTCCCTGGAGAAGCGGCTGCGCTTCCCGCTGGAGGTCTTCGACGCCGTACGCAAGGTGTGGCCGGGGGAGCGGCCCATGACCGTCCGTATCTCCGCCACCGACTGGGCCGAGGGCGGGACGACCGCCGAGGAGGCCGTCGAGATCGCCCGGGCGTTCGCCGCGCACGGGGCGGACGCGATCGACGTGTCGACGGGCCAGGTCGTGGGCGACGAGCGGCCCGAGTACGGGCGGTCGTACCAGACGCCGCTCGCCGACCGGATCCGCCACAGCACCGGCGTCCCGGTGATCGCGGTCGGCGCGATCTCCTCCTGGGACGACGTCAACTCCCTGATCCTGGCGGGCCGCACCGACCTCTGCGCCCTGGCCCGGCCCCACCTCTACGACCCCCACTGGACCCTGCACGCGGCGGCCGAACAGGGCTACACGGGCCCGGGCGCGCCCTGGCCGGCCCCCTACCGCGCGGGGAGCCGGCGCCCCCAGACGGGCCGCCTGGACGCCCCGAAACCGCGACTGGATCTCGGATGCGGTGACGCCCGCGGACGTTAGGATCCCTGGCATGCCCCTGACGCTGGACGACGTGGACCGGTTCGAAGCCTCCCGACCGCGACTGGAGGCCGTGGCCTACCGGATGCTCGGGTCGGCGAGTGAGGCCGAGGACGCCGTCCAGGAGACGTTCCTGCGCTGGCAGGCCGCCGACACCGGCCGTATCGAGGTCCCCGAGGCCTGGCTGACGAAGGTGCTCACCAACCTGTGCCTCAACCAGCTCACCTCGGCCCGGGCCCGGCGGGAGACCTACGTGGGGCAGTGGCTGCCCGAGCCGCTGCTCGCCGGGGATCCGATGCTGGGTCCGGCCGACACCGCCGAGCAGCGCGAGTCGGTCTCGTACGCGGTGCTCGTCCTGCTGGAGCGCCTCTCCCCGAACGAGCGGGCCGTCTACGTCCTGCGCGAGGCCTTCGACTATCCGCACCGGGAGATCGCGGAGATCCTCGACATCACCGAGGCCTCCAGCCAGCAGATCTTCCACCGGGCGAAGAAGCACGTCACCGACGGCAGGGCCCGTAGCCGCACCGAGATCGACGAGGCCGCCGCCCGGCGGATCATCGACGAGTTCCTCGCGGCCGCCGCCAGCGGCAGGACCGAGCCGCTCGTGCAGCTGCTCACCGGGGACGCCGTCGCGGTCGGCGACGGCGGCGGGAAGGTCCCGGCCCGCGCCAGGGCGTTCGAGGGCGCCCTCGCGGTCGCCACGTTCATGCGGGGCCTGTTCAAGCCCAGCGCGGCCAAGCGCGCCCTGGTCGGCGGCTCGCCCGAGGTCTACGCCTGGACCGCCAACGGCGACCCCGCCCTCGTGGTGCTCGTCGACGGCCGGGTCATCGGCGTCATGTGCCTGGAGGTCGCCGCGGACGGCATCGCCGCGTTCCGCAACCAGGTCAACCCCGACAAGCTCGAACGCGCGACCCGGCTGTGGGCCGCCGGCGACCATGGAGAGCCCCTGCTCAGGCTCTTCTGACCCGCCCTCCGGCGGTGTGACATGGATCACATCGCCTTCCTGTCAGGGAACGGCGGGCTGCCCGGTTCAAGTGGCGAACCGCTGAAGACAGCCGTCATGACAGGAGCCACGCCATGCAGCACCGCATCGTCGTCCTCGGAGCCGGCTACACCGGAGCCACCGCCGCCGGACGCCTCGCCCGGCGCCTGCACCGAGAAGACGTCGCCATCACCCTGGTCAACGCCGAGGCCGACCTCGTCGAGCGTGTCCGGATGCACCAGCTCGCCGTCGGCCAGGACCTCGCACCCCGGCCCTTCGACGCGATGTTCGAGGGCACCGGTGTCGCGCTCAAGCAGGGCACGGTCACCGCCGTCGACGTGGACGGCAGGACCGTCACCGTCGCCGCCCCGGAAGGCGCCGGGCAGCGCGAGGACGAGGTCCTGCCGTACGACACGCTCGTGTACGCCCTCGGCAGCGGCTGGAACGACCAGGGCGTGCCCGGTACCGCCGAGCACGCCCACGACATCTCCGGCCGCCCCGGAGCGCTCCGGCTGCGCGAGCGCCTGGCCGGCCTGACCGCGGGGGAAGCCGTGGTCGTGGTCGGCGGCGGCCTCACCGGAGTGGAGGCGGCGACCGAGATCGCCGAGGCCCGGCCGGAGCTGGACGTCGCCCTCGCCGTCCGCGGCGGATTCGGCGACTGGCTCTCGCCCAAGGGCGGCGCGCACCTGCGCAAGACCTTCGACCGGCTCGGCATCACCGTCCACGAGCACACCGACGTCACCGCCGTCGACGCCGACCGCGTCACCACCGCCGACGGCACGGTGCTCCCCGCCGCGGTCACCGTGTGGACCACGGGCTTCGCCGTCCACCCGATCGCACGGGCCACCACCCTGGAGGTCGCCGGCACCGGCCAGATCGTGGTCGACCGGACCATGCGCTCGGTGTCCCACCCGGACGTGTACGCCATCGGCGACGCGGCCCTGGCGATGGGCCCCGGGGACAAGCCGCTGCGGATGTCGTGCGCCTCGGGCGTCCCCACCGCCTGGCAGGCCGCCGACGCCATCGCGGCCCGGCTGACCGGCGCGAAGGTCCCGACCGTGCCGGTGCGCTACTTCAACCAGTGCATCTCGCTGGGCCGCAAGGACGGCCTGATCCAGTACGTCACCGCCGACGACCGCGCGAAGCCCGCGGCCCTCACCGGCCGGCTCGCCGCGTTCTACAAGGAGATCATCTGCAAGGGCGCGGCCTGGGGCGTCGCCCACCCGACGATCCTGCCGGTGCGGCGCCGCCGCGTCGTGCGGGAGCCCGCCCTCGTCACGGAGGGCGCGCCGGTCAGGACGGCGGCCTGACCCGTGGGGGCACCGGCCGTCTCAGACCGGGTAGGCGTGGGTCTGCGCCGCCTTCACGGTGGCCCAGACCTCCGCGCCCGGGTGCAGGCCGAGTTCGGCCGCGGCGACCGTCGTGAGGTCGGCGGCGACGGGCAGTTCACCGGTGAGGTCGGCCCGGATCTGGTCGCCGTGGGTCTCCAGACCGGCCACCTCGCAACGCCACAGGTTGCGGGCGCTGGAGCCGGTGGGCCGCTCGCGGTGCAGGGTGACCGCGCTGGGCGGGAACGCCACGAAGACCGGACCCGACAGGACTTCGGTGGTGGTGAGGGCCGGGCCGTCGGCGAGCCGCACGGTGTGGCCGTCGGCCTCGCCCCGGTAGAGGTTCAGACCGACCAGCCGGGCGATGTAGTCCGTGCGGGGGTGGCGGGCGATGTCGGCCGGGGTGCCCTCCTGGACGACCCGGCCGTGCTCCACGACCACCAGCCGGTCGGCCAGCACCATGGCGTCGAGCGGATCGTGGGTGACGAGCACGGCCACCGCCTCGAAGTCGGCCAGATGCCGCCGGAGCCGGGCGCGCACCTCCAGCCGGGTACGCGCGTCCAGGGCCGCCAGCGGCTCGTCGAGCAGCAGCAGCCGGGGCCGGGTCGCCAGCGCGCGGGCGAGGGCGACGCGCTGGGCCTGACCGCCGGAGAGCCTGCGCGGCTTGGCGCCGGCGTGCTCCGCGAGGCCCAGCCGGTCGAGCCACTGCGCGGCCCGCGCCCGGGCCTCCGCCTTGGTGGCGCCCTGGCAGCGGGGGCCGAAGGCGACGTTGTCGAGGGCCGTGAGGTGAGGGAAGAGCAGGTAGTCCTGGAAGACGACCCCGACGGGCCGGGCCTCCGGCGGCGTCCGCTCCAGCGCCGCGCCGTCCAGCCGCAGATGTCCGTCGGTGAGCGGGGTCAGACCGGCCAGCGCCCGCAACGCCGTGGTCTTGCCGGCGCCGTTCGGCCCGAGCAGGGCGACGACCTCGCCGGGTGCGACGCGCAGCGCCACCTCCAGGCGGAAGCCACCGCGGTCCACGACGAGGCGGGCGTCGAGTCCGGCCCCGGTGCCACCGGTGTGCGCGTCCTGCTCGTGGGTCTCGGTCATCCGGCACGCATCCAGCGGTCGCGCAATCCCGCCAGCACCGCGATCGACACGGCCAGCAGCACCAGGCTGAGGGCGATCGCGGCCTCCGGGTCGCTCTGCAGGGCCAGGTAGACGGCCAGGGGCATCGTCTGGGTACGGCCCGGGAAGTTGCCGGCGAAGGTGATCGTCGCGCCGAACTCGCCGAGCGCCCGCGCCCAGGCGAGGACCGCGCCCGCCGCGATGCCCGGAGCGATCAGCGGCAGTGTGACCCGGCGGAACGCCGTGAAGCGGGACGCGCCCAGCGTGGTGGCCGCCTCCTCGTAGCGCGGGTCGGCGGCCCGCAGGGTGCCCTCGACACTGATGACGAGGAACGGCATCGCCACGAACGCCTCCGCGATCACGACGCCGGTCGTGGTGAAGGGCAGGGTGATCCCGAACCACGCGTCCAGCCACCGCCCGGCGATGCCGTTGCGGCCGAGCGCCATCAGCAGCGCGACACCGCCGACGACCGGCGGCAGGACGAGCGGCAGGGTGACCAGGGCGCGCACCAGACCGCGGCCGGGGAAGTCCACACGGGCCAGCAGCCACGCCAGCGGCACGCCGAGGACCAGGCTCACCGCGGTCGCCGCCGTGGCGCACAGCAGGGACAGCCTGAGGGCCTGCCACACCTCCGGACTGGTCAGCTGCTCGGGCAGGCTCTGCCACGGGGCCCGGGCGAGCAGGGCGGCCGGCGGCACGATCAGGAAGGCCAGGCCGAGCAGTGCGGGGACCAGCAGGGGAAGCGGGACGCCCGTCCGGACACCCCGGCGCCGCGGACCGCCCCGGAGGGTGTCGGCCGCGGCGGGGGGCTTGTCGAGCGGGGACGTCACGGCGTGAGGAATCCCGCTCGGCTCAGGACCTTCTGGCCCTCCGCGGACCGCACCAGCGCGATGAACGCCTTGGCGGCCTCGGCGTTGTGCGCGTCCTTGAGCAGGGCGATCGGGTAGTCGTTGACGGCGCCGGCCGACTCGGGGAACTCCACGCCCTCCACCTTGTCACCCGCCGCGCGCACGTCCGTCCGGTAGACGACGGCGGCGTCGGCCTCCTTCAGTTCGACCTTCGTCAGCGCGGCCTTGACGTCCTGCTCGTAGGAGACGGGCGTGAGCTTCAGTCCGCTCGCGTCCAGCGCCTTCCGGGCGGCGGCTCCGCACGGCACCTCCTCGTCGCAGACCACGACCTTCAGGTCCGGGCCGGTGAGGTCCTCGAGGCTGCCGACCTTGTGCGGGTTGCCCGGCAGGGTGGCGATCTCCAGCTTGTTGCGGACGAAGGTCGCGGGCGTCCCCGAGGCGTCACCGGCACTGGTGACGATCTTCATCGTCTTGGGGCTGGCCGCGGCGAAGACGTCGGCCGGGGCGCCGCCGGTGATGCTCGCCGCGAGGGCGTCGCTGCCTCCGAAGCTGAAGGTGACCTTGGTACCGGGGTGCTCCTTCTCGAACTGCCGGCCCAGCGTCGTGAAGCTCTCCTTCAGCGAGGCCGCGGCGAACACGGTCACCTCGCCGGACAGCTTGCCCGACCCCGAGGAGCCCGGCTTCGCCGAGGAACCCGAGTCGGACGACGAGCAGGCACTCAGGGTCAGCAGGGCGGCGGCTCCCACCGCGGCCACCTGGAGGGGGCGGCGGGTCGGGCGCGCGGTGGAGGTCGGCACGGATCTTCTCCCTCGGCTGGGCATGTGCCGATGATAATGCCGCAGATGCGAGGGGAAAGTACCCTGTGGGTTCGCATGAGCCGGGGTTAAGATCTCCAGAGGTGGCATGTGCGTTCGTACGGGGGGGACGCGCCGGGCGGTGCTGGAGGGGCCCATCGGGACGCCTACTCGGTGCGGTCGCGCCGTCCGTGGTGTTCGAGAACCCAGCGGCCGAGAAGCGCCCCGCCGTAGACGACGTAGCCCACGCCGATGAGCCAGGACTCCACCACCAGGACGACGCCCATCGCCCCGTAGCTGATCGCGTTGGTGACGATGAGGGGGGTGAAGACGAAGTAGGAGAACATGCGCAGCCCGCCCAGCCCGAGCATGGTGGCCGCCGCGCCCGGGAGCAGATCACGCCAGCGGACCTGCCCGCCCAGCAGGAAGCGCTGACCCCACCAGAAGAACAGCACACCGGACGCCGAGCTCAGCGCGATCCGCTGCGGCCCCGAGACGAGGCTGCGCGTCTGCACCTCCTGGTACAGGTACGCCGTCATCGCGATCATCCACACCGCCTGCCGCCAGACGCGGTGCCACGGCCCCGAGGGCAGGCCCCAGATGCGCTCGTACCCGTTCTGCACACTGCCGCCGAAGGCGATGCCGAAGACGGCCAGCGCCACCCCGCCGAGCACGCTCGTGGTGCCGATGACCTTGCGCGGCGGGCTGATGATGTCCGTGAGCACCCGCGCGGACCGCCCCGACAGCCCCATGCCGTCGGCCAGCCACGAGGCGAAACCGCCCCGTGCCAGGGGGTCGGCCGCGGCGACCACGATCAGCAGCGGCGCCAGTGTGACCAGCGCGAGCGTGGCGAACCCGGTGGCCCGGTGCATCAACTCCACCTCACGGCCCCGCCGGACGAGGGTGTGCGCCCCGGCCCGCTCCCATCCGCCGTGCACCGAACGCCCCAGCCGCCTCACGGCAGCCGGCCCGCGCGGGTGCCCGCCGCCGTCGGTGGTGTGGTGACGGTCATGACTCGGCCCGCCTCCCGCTCCGTGCTCGGTCCGCTCGCGGACATCGTTGACCGTTCGGCGGCGGGGCAAACGCGGCAAACCGGGCGGCGCCCGCCGTGCGGCGAGAGCGGCGCCCGCCGGGTCAGAGCCCCACGAACTCCGCCCCCGCGTCCCGCAGCCGCTCGTGCAGCCCCCGGAACACCGCCGACGAGCGGACCCCCGGCCAGTCCGCGGGAAGCAGCTCGGACGGCAGGCCCGGGTCGGTGTAGGGGAGGTGGCGCCAGGAGTCCAGGGCCAGCAGGTAGTCCCGGTAGGCCTCCTCGGCCGGGGTGTCCTCGCGCTTCTCCCAGGCGTGCAGGACGCGCGCGTGGCGGTCGAGGAACGCCTCGTGCTCCTTGGCGATGGCCGCCAGGTCCCACCACCGGGCGACCGCCTCCGCGGTCGGGGCGAAGCCCAGGTGGTCACCGCGGAAGAAGTCGACGTACCCGTCCAGCCGCAGCCGCTGCAAGGTGTGCCGGGTCTCCTCGTACAGCCGCGCGGGCGCGATCCACACCCCCGGAGCGGCCGTGCCGAAACCGAGCCCGGCCAGCCGGGAGCGCAGTACGTGCCGCTTCTGCCGCTCCGACTCCGGCACCGAGAACACCGCGAGCACCCAGCCCTCGTCCTCGGGCGGAGCGGCGGCGTAGATACGGCGGTCACCGTCGTCGAGCAACTGGCGCGCGTCCGGGGACAGTTCGTAACCGGCCGCGCCCTGTGCGGTGCGGGCCGGTACGAGCAGTCCGCGTCTCTTCAGCCGCGACACCGAGGAGCGTACGGACGGGGCGTCCACGCCGGCCGCGGCCAGGAGCCGGATCAGTTCGGCCACTGGCACGGGGCCCGGCACGAAGCGGCCGTACGCGCCGTAGAGCGTGACGATGAGAGACCGTGGTGCATGCTGGTCGGACACGTTGATCATCTTAGGTCGTACGGATCATTCGCGGTCGCGTTCCGGTACCTCCGGTGCACGCAGTCTGAACCGCTGGAGCTTGCCGGTGGCCGTGCGCGGCAGCGCGTCCAGGAAGACGATCTCCCGCGGGCACTTGTACGGCGCCAGCTCGCTCTTCACGAAGGCCCGCAGCGCCTCGGCGTCGCGCGGCGCGCCCTCCTTGAGGACGGCGAAGGCCAGCACGACCTGGCCGCGGGCCTCGTCGGGCCGGCCCACGACCGCCGCCTCCACCACGTCGGGGTGCCGCAGCAGCGCGTCCTCCACCTCGGGGCCGGCGATGTTGTACCCGGCCGAGATGATCATGTCGTCGGCGCGGGCGACGTAGCGGAAGTAGCCGTCGGGGTCGCGGACGTAGGTGTCGCCGGTGACGTTCCAGCCGCCGCGCACGTAGTCCCGCTGCCGCGGGTCGGCGAGGTACCGGCAGCCGACCGGTCCGCGCACGGCGAGCAGCCCCGGCTGACCGTCGGGTACGGGTTCGCCGTCCTCGTCCTGCACGCGCGCGTGCCAGCCCGGCACCGGAACGCCCGTGGTCCCGGGCCGGATCCGCTCGTCGGCCGCGGAGATGAAGATGTGCAGCAGTTCGGTGGCGCCGATGCCGTTGATGACGCGCAGGCCCGTGCGCTCCTGCCAGGCCTGCCAGGTCGCCGCGGGCAGGTTCTCACCGGCCGAGACGCAGCGGCGCAGGGAGGAGAGGTCGTGCCCGTCGAGCTCGTCGAGCATCGCGCGGTACGCCGTCGGGGCGGTGAACAGCACGGACACCCGGTGCCGGGCGATGGCGGGCAGCAGCTGCCGGGGGCCTGCCTGTTCGAGGAGCAGGGCGCTCGCCCCGGCCCGCAGCGGGAAGACCACCAGCCCGCCGAGGCCGAAGGTGAAGCCCAGTGGGGGACTGCCCGTGAACACGTCGTCGGGGACGGGCTTCAGGATGTGCCGCGAGAAGGTGTCGGCGATCGCCAGGACGTCCCGGTGGACGTGCATGCAGCCCTTGGGACGGCCGGTGGTGCCCGAGGTGAAGGCGATCAGCGCCACGTCGTCGGCCGCCGTCGCGACCGGCTCGTACGGGGTCGTGGGCGCCGGGCGGTTGAGCAGGTCGTCCGGGGCGTCTCCGCCGTAGGTGGTGATCAGCAGGCCGGGGACCTCGGCCTTGGCCAGGTCGTCGACGGCCCGGATGTCGCACAGGGCGTGCCGCACCCGGGCGATCTCGCACATCGTGCTCAGCTCGTGCGGGCGCTGCTGGGCGAGCACCGTGACCGCCACGGCCCCCGCCTTCAGCACCGCCAGCCAGCAGGCCGCGAGCCAGGGGGTGGTGGGGCCGCGCAGCAGCACCCGGTTGCCGGGCACGACGCCGAGTTCGCCGGTGAGCAGATGGGCGACGCGGTCCACCCGGGCACGCAGGTCGCCGTACGTCCACGTCTCGCCGGTGCCGGTGAGGAACGCCGGGCGTTCGTCGGGCGGCCCGTTCAGCAGTTCGGCGGCGCAGTTGAGCCGTTCGGGGTAGTGCAGCTCCGGCAAGTCGAAGCGGAGCTCGGGCCATTGGTCCGGGGGTGGGAGATGGTCCCGGGCGAAGGTGTCGACGTGGGCCGTGCCCCGTGGATTCATACGGTTCGCCCCCTGTGGCGTGGTGGGCTCGCCCCTGGAGCGTATCGTGTTGGTGACGACAGTCAACGGTCCGCGATAGCCTCGGAGTGGCCCAGCCGGAACGCAGGGTGGCGGAGAAGGGACCGGCGATGACCGCATTCTCGCTCGAACCGGCACAACTCGCCTGGTGTGCGGAACTGCGCGCCCTGGCCGCGGAACGGCTCCGCCCGCTGGCCGACAAGGGTGAACCCGGGCGGGTGAACCGCGCGCTCGTCGCCGAACTCGGCCGCCTCGGACTGCTCGGACGCCTGTTCACCTCGGGCGCGCTCGACCTGTGCCTGATGCGTGAGTCCCTGGCCCACGCCTGCACGGAGGCCGAGACGGCCCTGGCCCTCCAGGGCCTCGGCGCGCACCCGGTCCACGCCCACGGCACCCGGGCCCAGCGCGAGCGGTGGCTCCCCCGGGTGGTCGCGGGTACGGCGATCGCGGCCTTCGCCCTGAGCGAGCCGGGCGCGGGCTCGGACGCGGCGGCACTGGAGCTTCGCGCGGCGGCGGACACCGCCGTACGGGAGGACCGGCCATCGCCCGCCCCTCCACCCACCGCCGATCCTGCCCTCACCGCCGCACGGGAGGACCGGGCGTCACCCGCCCCGCCCACGGCCGAAGCGGCCCTCACCGCCGCAGTCCCGCCACCCACCGCGGATCCGGCCCTCACCGCCGCCCCCGACGGCACCGCGCGCTGGCGGCTCAGCGGGGAGAAGTGCTGGATCTCCAACGCCCCCGAGGCCGACTTCTACACCGTCTTCGCCCGTACCACCCCGGGCGCCGGAGCCCGGGGCGTCACCGCCTTCCTCGTGCCCGCCGACCGTCCGGGCCTGACGGGCCGCGCTCTCGACATGCTCTCGCCGCACCCGATCGGAGCCCTGGACTTCGACGCCGTACCGGTGACGGCCGACGACGTGCTCGGTGAGACCGACCGGGGCTTCCGGGTCGCCATGGGCACGCTCAACCTGTTCCGGCCCAGCGTCGGCGCGTTCGCGGTCGGCATGGCACAGGCGGCCCTGGACGCCACCCTCGCCCACACCGCCGGACGGGACGCCTTCGGGGGCAAGCTCAAGGACCTGCAGGCCGTCGCGCACCAGGTCGCCGAGATGGCCCTGCGCACGGAGGCGGCCCGGCTGATGGTCCACGCGGCGGCGTCGGCGTACGACGCGGGCGACCCGGACGTGCCCCGGCGCTCCGCCATGGCGAAACTCCTCGCCACCGAAACCGCCCAGTACGTCGTGGACTCGGCGGTCCAGCTGCACGGCGCCCGGGCCCTGCAGCGCGGCCATCTGCTCGAACACCTCTACCGGGAGGTGCGCGCCCCGCGTATCTACGAAGGGGCCAGCGAGGTGCAACGCGGCATCATCGCCAAGGAGTTGTACGCCCGTCAGGAGGCCCGTTGAGCACCGAGCGCGTCAACCCGCCCGAGCTGTCCCCGCCGGCCGGCTTCTCCCACGCCGTGGTGGCCTCCGGGGCGCGCGTGGTGTTCCTGGCCGGCCAGGCCGCCCTCGACGCCGACGGCAAGGTGGCCGGCGGCACCCTGCCCGAACAGTTCGGGAAGGCCCTCTCCAACCTGCTGACCGCCCTCGCGGCGGCCGGCGGCACCCCGTCCGACCTGGCCCGCGTCACCGTCTACGCCACGGATGTCGAGGCATACCGCACGCATGCGCGTGAACTGGGCCGTATCTGGCGGGAGTTGGCCGGCCGGGACTACCCCGCCATGGCGGTCGTCCAGGTCGTCCGGCTGTGGGACACCGAGGCGATGGTGGAACTGGACGGCTTCGCGGTCCTGCCGTAGCGCGATGCCCGTGCCACCGCTCGGGGCGCCGCTGAGTTCAGGCCGCGACGGCCAGTCCCGCCGTCACCCGGCGGGGCTGCACCACGCGTCCGTCCGGCAGCAGTTCGCCGGTGTCGTCGAACAGGACCGTCCCGTCGCACAGCAGGTTCCAGCCCTGCTCGGGGTGGGCCGCGACGACGTGTGCGGCGGGGGAGTCGGTCGCGGGGCACTGGGGCTGGTGGGCACACATGGCGCACCTCCACGTCGGTAGGGCCATCCGAAGGATTCGTATGACGCGTACGGACCGACCATCCCGCCGTCCCTCGCTGATCGGAACGGCCCGGAGGGAAGCGTGACACGCCCCGGACCTTCCCGGGACGGTTCCACGACGGCCGGTGCGGACTCGCCACCGAAGGGGTGAGGATGACGGGTGCCGGCCCACCGGGCCGGTACGAGTGGAAGCCGCAATTCCACCCCTTTCGGGAGGTTTCCCTCATGCGTGTACGACCTCTTCTCGGCGCGGCGGCCGGGGCCGCGCTGCTCCTGCTCACAGGCGCCGGTGCGGCGCCCGCCACCGCGTCCGTCCTCGCCCCCACCGGCTCCGTCACGGTCGACGCCGTGGGCCGGATCACCGCCGACGGCACCGTCACCCTGTCCGGCACCTACCGCTGCAGCGGCTCCAGCGGCCCGGTCTTCGTCAGTTCCTCCGTGCGCCAGGGCGTGTCCACGGCCCGTCACGGCATCGGCGGCACCCGCGCGGTGTGCGACGGCGCCGAGCACCGCTGGGTGAACACGGGCCGGACCACGCCCGGCGCGCTGGTGGCCGGGGCGGCCCACGTCGAGGCCGGCGTGATGGAACTGCGCACCTTCAGCGGGCTGCCGCTGCCCACCTTCCACGCGGTCCAGGGCCAGGACATCACCCTCACCCAGGCCTGAGCGCGCCGACGTGCCCCCTCGGCGGGCGCCCCGGTGCCGGGACGCCCGCCGATCCTGTTTAATTGCGAAGTCTTTGCAACAGCAGGAGTGCGGCAACAAGGGGTGTGAGGTCACATGTCGACCCGTCGGATACGAGGGGCCGCCGTCACGGCGGCGCTGGCCGCGGCGGTCACCGCATGTTCGGCCCCCGGTGGCGGCGGCCCGGACGACGGCACGTCCGCGGGGTCGGTCGTACTCGGGGTGGCCTCCGAACCCGACACCCTCAGCCCGCTGCTGGGCTACGGCAAGGACGGCAACTCCAAGATCTTCGACGGGCTCCTCGCCCGCGACGCCGACCTGAAACTGAAGCCCGCGCTGGCGTCCGCACTGCCGAAGATCACCGACGGCGGCCGCACCTACACCTACACCCTGCGCGACGGCGTCGAGTTCAGCGACGGCGAACCGCTGACACCCGACGACGTCGTCTACACGTACCGGACCGCCCTCGACCCCAAGACCAACAACACCTTCAAGAGCGAGCTGGACGCGGTGAAGGAGGTCAAGGCGAGCGGCGACGACCGGGTCGTCTTCACCCTCAAGTACCCCTACGCGCCGTTCGCCGCCCGCACGGTGCTGCCCATCGTCCCCGAGCACATCGCGGGCAAGCAGGACCCCAACACCGGCTCCTTCAACACCGAGCCGGTCGGCACCGGGCCGTACGTCCTCAGCCGCTGGAGCAAGGGCGAGAAGCTCACCTTCAAGGCCAACCCCCGCTACTGGGGCGGCGCGCCGAAGGTGAAGACCTTCACCATGGCGGTCATCGCCGACGACGACGTACGCGCCACCCGCCTGCGCTCCGGCGACCTCGACGGCGCGGTCCTCCCGCCCAACCTCGCCGCCACGTTCAAGGGTGACGACGCCAGGCGCACCTACGAGGCCCGCTCCTACGACTTCCGGGCCGTCACCCTCCCCACCGCGAACAAGGTCACCGGCGACCGGGCGATCCGCCGGGCCCTGGACGCCGCCGTGGACCGCGAGGCCATGGTCGACAAGATCCTCGACGGCGCAGGCCGCCCGGCCTACGGCCCGCTGCCCGTCGACGACCCCGCCTTCAGCAGGCGCATCGAGCGCCCCCGCGACCTCGGCAAGGCCGGGAGGATCCTCGACGACGCCGGCTGGAAGCCCGGCGCGGACGGCATCCGCGCAAAGGACGGACAGCGGGCGTCCTTCATCCTGCTCTACCCCTCCGGCGACAAGGTCCGCCAGGACCACGCCCTCGCGTACGCCTCCGACGCCAAGAAGGCCGGCATCGAGGTGAAGGTGGAGAGCGCCACCTGGGAGGTCATCGAACCGCGCATGAAGGACACCGCCGTCCTCGCGGGCTTCGGCAGCACCGGCGACCCCGACTTCGGTCTCTACACCCTGCTGCACTCCTCCCTCGCCGGCGACGGCTTCAACAACATGGCGCGCTACGACAACCCGGCCGTCGACCGGGCCCTGGACAAGGGCCGCCGCAGCCAGGACCCGGCCGAGCGCACGGCCGCCTACGACACGCTCCAGCGGGCCCTGGTACGGGACCCCGGCTACACCTTCCTCACCCACATCGACCACCTCTACGTGCTGGCCGACCGCTGGACCGGCCTGAGCACCCAACTGGAGCCGCACGAGCACGGATTCGCCAGCGGCCCCTGGTGGAACATCGAGGACTGGCAGCCCAAGAAGTGACCCGCCTGCCCTGGGGAGCGATGGCACGACTGACGGGACGGCGGGCCCTGTCCGCCGTCCCCGTCCTGCTCGTCGTCACGTTCGGCGTCTTCGCCGTCGCCGCCGCCTCCCCCTTCGACCCCGTCAAGGCCTACGCCGGCACCGCCGCGCTCGGCGCCGACCGGCAGACCCTGGACCGGCTGGGCGAGAACCTCGGCGTGGACCAGCCCTTCGCCGCCCGCTGGTGGCACTGGCTGACCTCCGCGCTCACCGGCGACCTCGGCCACTCCAGCATCATGCGGCAGCCCGTCACCCAGGTCATCGGCGAACGGCTCGTCTGGTCCGCGCTGCTCTGCGCGGTCGCCTTCGCCGCCGCCGTGCTGCTGGGCACGGCCCTCGGCGTGCTCGCCGCCCGCCGGCCCGGCTCGCTCGTCGACCGGACCGTCACCTCCCTCGCCTACACCCTGGAGGCGGCCCCGGTCTTCTGGATCGCACTGCTCGCCATCTGGCTGTTCGCCCTCCAGTGGGACGTCCTGCCGGCGGGCGGACTGACCGACACCGGCAGCGAACAGGTCACCCCCGGCCAGGTCACGAGCCATCTCGTCCTGCCCGCCGGGGTCCTCGCCGTCTCCCAACTGCCCTGGTTCACCCTGTACGTCCGGCAGGGCGTCGGCGACGCGCTGGCCGAGGACCCCGTGCGCGGCGCCCGGGCCCGTGGCCTGAGCGAACGCACCGTCCTGCTCGGGCACGCCCTGCGCTCCGGGCTGCTGCCGGTGCTCACGCTCATCGGCTCCCGCGTGCCCGAACTCATCACCGGGGCCCTGCTGGTGGAGAGCGTCTTCAGCTGGCCGGGGATCGCCGCCGCCACCGTCGAGGCGGCCACCGCCGTCGACTTCCCGCTGCTCGCCGCCCTGACGACCCTGGCCACCGCCGCCGTGCTCGCCGGGAACCTGCTCGCCGACCTGCTCTACGGACTGTCCGACCCGAGGGTGAAGCTCAGTGACATGTGACGCACCGGCGCCCGCCGGCGCCCCCGCCGAGCCCGAGTGGCGCGCGCACGGACCGAAGCGCCGCTCCACCCGCGCCCTGCGCGTGCGCACCTCCGCCGCGCTGGTGGCCGCCACCGTCCTCGCCGTGCTGCTGGTGCCGCCGCTGGTCCAGCTCGACCAGCAGGCCGTCGACCTCGCCGCCAAGCTCCAACCACCCTCCTGGACGCACCCGTTCGGCACCGACGACGTCGGCCGCGACCTGCTGCTGCGCTGCGTCTACGGCCTGCGCGTCTCGCTGCTGGTCGGAGTGGCGGCGGCGCTGACCGCGACCGTGGTCGGCACGGCCGTGGGCGCCGCGGCCGGAGCGCTGGGCGGCTGGACCGACCGGGCCCTGATGCGGCTGGTCGACACCTTCTCGTCCGTGCCGCACCTGCTGCTCGGCATCTTCATCGTCGCCCTGTTCCGGCCCGGGGTGTGGCCGGTGGTGATCTCGGTCGCGCTGACCCACTGGCTGTCCACGGCCCGCATCGTGCGCGCCGAGGTGCTGTCGCTGCGGTCGCGGCCGTACGTCGACGCGGCCGTCTCCGGCGGGGCGTCCCGGTGGCGGGTGGCCGTACGGCACCTCCTGCCCGCCGTCCTTCCCCAGGCCGCGCTCGCCGCCGTGCTGATGGTGCCGCACGCCATGTGGCACGAGTCGGCCCTGTCCTTCCTCGGCCTCGGGCTGCCCAGCCACACGGCGAGCCTCGGCACCCTGATCCAGAGCGCCCGCGGCTCCCTCCTCGCCGGGCAGTGGTGGCCGACCCTCTTCCCCGGTCTCTTCCTCGTCGTCCCGACCCTCGCGCTCGCCGGACTCGCCGGAGCCTGGCGGGAGCGGATCAACCCCCGTCACCGATCGGAGCTGATGCTGTGAGCGCCGGTACGGAGTCCACGCGCCCCGCGCTGTCCGTCCGGGGCCTGTCCGTGCGGTTCCTCCTGCCCGGGGGGCGCCGCGTCGCCGCCGTCACCGACGCCCGGTTCGACGTCGCCCCCGGCGAGTGCCTGGCCCTGATCGGCGAGAGCGGCTGCGGCAAGTCCGTGCTGGCCTCCGCCCTGCTCGGGCTGCTCCCCGGCAACGCGCAGACCGCCGGCTCGGCCCGGCTCGGCGACCTGGACCTCCTCAGCGCCGGCGAACGGACCCTCGCCCGCACCGTGCGCGGACGGCTCATCGGCCTCGTACCTCAGAGCCCGGCCGCCCACCTCACCCCGGTGCGCACCGTCCGCTCCCACCTGGAGGAGACCGTCGCCGCGTTGACCGCGACCCGGGGCCGCGCCGCCCTGCGGGCCGCCGCCGAGGCCGCCGCCGAACGGGCCGCGTTCCCCGCCGACCACCTCGACCGCCACCCCCACCAGCTCTCCGGCGGCCTCGCCCAGCGCGCCGCCACCGCCCTCGCCCTGGTCGGGGACGCGCCCCTGCTGCTCGCCGACGAACCGACCACCGGACTCGACCGCGACCTGGTGGACCGCACGGTCGACGAACTGCGGCGACACGTCGACGAGCCGGGCGAGCACGGCGGCGGCCGTGCCCTGCTGATGATCACCCACGACCTGGCGGCCGCCGAGCGCATCGCCGACCGGGTCGCGGTCATGTACGCGGGACGGATCGTCGAACTCGCCGACGCCCCCGCCTTCTTCGGCACGCCCGGGCCCCGCCACCCCTACAGTCGCGGCCTGCTGCGGGCCCTGCCCGACCGTGCCTTCGTCCCCATTCCGGGCATGCCGCCCGAACTGGGCGACCTCCCGGCCGGCTGCGCCTTCGCCGCCCGCTGCGACCGGGCCACCGACACCTGCGCCGCCCCGCCGCCCCCCGGCCCGGTCGCCTGCCACCACCCGCACGTGCCGGAGGACGTCCGTGCTTGAACTGCGCTCCGTCACGGCCGGGTACGCCCGGCACACCCCGGTCGTCCGGGACGTCTCCCTCACCGTCGCCCCGGGCGAGTCCGTCGGCCTGCTCGGCCCGAGCGGCTGCGGCAAGTCCACCCTCGCCCGGGTCGCGGCCCTGCTGCACCGCCCCGACTCCGGCACCCTGCTCCTCGACGGCGCGCCCGTACGGCGCTGGCGCCACCGCGCCCCACGCGCCCTGCGCACGGCCTTCGGGGTCGTCTTCCAGCAGGCCAGGCTCTCCGCGGATCCCCGGCTGCCGCTCACCGACCTGATCGCCGAGCCGCTGCGCGCCACCGGCCGGGCGGAGGAAGTCCCGGCCCGGGTGGCCGAGTTGGCCCCGGCCGTCGGCCTCACCCCCGACCTGCTCACCCGGCGGCCGCACGAGGTCAGTGACGGTCAGCTGCAACGCGCCTGCCTGGCCCGGGCCCTGGTGCTGCGTCCCCGCCTGCTGGTGTGCGACGAGATGACCGCGATGCTCGACGCCTCCACCGCCGCCGCCCTGGTCGCGGCCGTCGAGGACTACCGCGCCTCGACCGGCGCCGCCCTGCTGGCCGTGGGTCATGACCGCACCCTGCTGGAGCGCTGGTGCGACCGCACCGTCCACTGGGACGCCCTGACCTGAGACCGGCCCGCCCGGCCGGGCGCGGGTCCGTCAGCGGACCCCCACGGCCGTCCGGGACCTTCGCCGGTCAGTGGCCGTGCGCATCAGTGGCCGTGCGGGTCAGTGGTCGTCCCAGTGGCCGTCGTGGGCCGCGTGGCGGTGGCCGTCGTGCACGTAGTCCGTGTGGTCGCCGTGCCGCACGGCCAGGTGGCCACAGGTGTCGCCGTGCTCGTGGTCGTGGTTCCGGTGCACCGTGTGGCCGGCGTGCGCGCACTCGTCGGCGTGCCCCTCGTGCATCCGGTGGATGTGGCCGTCGTGGGCGTAGTCGGTGTGGTCGCCGTGGGCGAAGGCGAGATGACCGCAGTCGTCGCCGTGGGTGTGCCCGTGGTTGTCGTGGGTGGCGTGCTCGGCGGTGGTCATGGGGGCTCCTCGCGTCTGCGCGGGACCGCTCGCGGGGCTCGCGCCGGGACCGGCGGGGCTCTGTGCCGACGTGGAGCGGTCTTCACCTGCAGTGTCGAGGCACCCGCTCCTGGCCGCACCCCGGGCGGGGGCGTGCGAGTGACGCGCGCGGCTAGCGCACCGCCACGACCACGCAGCTGTCGCCGTACTGCCACACCGGGCCTGCCTCGGCGAACCCGGCCTGCCGGAGCAGCTCCACGTGGGTCGGAAGGGGAAGGTCGGCGGGGCGGCCGGTGTCGGGTGCCGCGCGGCGGCGGCGCTCCGCGAGCAGGTCGGTCAGCTCCGGGTCCTCGCCGACCCCGGCCCACCAGGAGCCCCAGTCCTCCTGGGCGAACACGCGCTGGCGGCCGGCCCGGCACCGCCCGACGTGGGCGGTGATCCGGGCCGGGCCCGCCTCGCCCGGCGGGAGGTGGTCGCCGTTGACGAGCACGCCCCCGGGGCGCAGCAGCACGGCGAGCTGCCGGTAGGTGGCGAGCAGGGTGTCGCGGTCGAGGTAGTGCAGGGCCGTGGTGGAGACCGCCGCGTCCAGGGGCCGGTCCAGGCCCAGGGCCCACGTCCAGCCGGGCGCGCCGATCTCGGCGTCGACGTAGCGGGCCGCGTCCGGGTGGTGGGTGCGGCCCAGCTCCAGCAGGAGGGGGTCCCGGTCCACGGCCACGATCTCCGCGTCCGGCAGCCGCCGCACCAGCCGGGCCGCGAGGGAGCCGGGCCCGCAACCGAGGTCCACGACGAGCGGGCGGGCGGCTCTCCCCGCCGTGGCGTGCTCGACGACATCGGCGATCACCGTGAACCGCTCCTCGCGATCGACGGCGTACCGCTGCTGCTGGAGCTCCCAGCGCTCCACCCATCGCTCCGCCGTCGCCAGACTCAGCCCCATCCGGTCGCGTCACCTCGCCGTATCGCACCTGACTCCTGCCGGGACCGAGCCTACAGGTGGAAACGGTTCCCATTACGCGTAGCGGGCGGTGTCACGGAAGTGAGGCGAGAACCGACAACAGCCGGTCGATCTCCTCAACGGTGTTGTACACATGCAGGCTCACCCGCACCGAACCGGTCTTCTCGCCCGCGTCCCCCTGACAGTGATGGTCGGAGCGGACCATGAACCCGTGGCTGAACAGGATGAACCCCAGATCGCCCGAGTCGATGGCGCGGTGCCGCAGGGTCACGATGCCCAGGCGGCGCTGCACGGCCGTGCCGGCGGCCAGACTGAGCGGGCAGCCGAGAATCTCGTAGGCGTCCAGCCGGCGCAGCCCCTCCGTGAGCCGGGTCGCGAGGTCGGCCGTCCAGCCCTCGATCCGGTCGAGGCCCGCCGCCTCCAGCCAGTCCAGCGCCGCCTCCAGCGAGGCGATGCCCACTGTGTTCGGGGTGCCGCTCCACCCCCCGGGCACGAACGCGGGCCCCCGCGCCTGCCGGGCCCACACCGCCCCGGAACCGGGCAGGGCCAGCGCCTTGTGCCCGGAGAACACGACGAAGTCCACGTCCAACTCCGCCACCGAGAAGGGCAGATGGCCGACGCTCTGTGCCGCGTCCAGGCAGATCACCGCCTCCGGTCCGACGGCCTCCCGGATGCGCCGCACGTTCATGTCACCGCCGTACACGTGGTGCACATGGGTGGTGGCGACGAACCGGGTGCGCGCGCTCGCCCGTGCGGCCAGCACCCGGTGGTCGTAGTCTCCCGAGCCGCTCTGGTACGGCATCGGCAGCACCCGGATGCGCACGCCCTCGCGGGCCAGCAGCCGCTGCGCCTCCCGCCACGGCGCGATGTTGGCCTGGTGGTCGGCGTCCGGGACGACGATCTCGTCCCCGTCGCGCAGGAAGCCCGGCAGCCAGTCACGGGCGACGGTCCGCAGCCCCTCGGTGGTACCGCCCGTGAAGTGGACGGCGGAACTCTCCGGCCGGGGGTCGCCGAGGAACCGCGCGACACGCTCACGGGTCCGCTCGACCAGCTCCGTGGTCCGGTTGGCCCAGGTGTAGGTGCCGCGCGCGGAGTTGGCGTTGGACGTGGTCAGGTACGTCTGCACGGCGTCCAGCACGGCCTGCGGCTTCTGCGCCGTGGCCGCGCTGTCGAGGTACGCCAGCTCGGGGTGCCCGGTGACGATGGGGAACTGGGCGCGCAGGGCCCGCTGCCACGCGGGGCCGGCCGTGGGGGAGTTCGGCGCGGTCATGCCGGTCAGTCCCGCACCAGGGGCGCGCCCGCGTCCCGCCAGGCGATGATGCCGCCGGCCAGGCTGCGCACGTCCGGGTGTCCCATCCGGGTCAGCAGCGCCGCGTACCGCGCGGACTGCTCGCCGACCGGGCACGCCAGCAGCACCGGCCGGCGCCGGCTGAACGGCAGCCCGCCTCGCAGGAGTTCGGCGAACAGCTCGTCGACGATGTTCACCGATCCGTCGATGTGCAGCGCCGCGTAGGCGTACGGGCTGCGCAGATCCACCACGAGCGGCCCGTCGGCGTCGATCCAGCGCCGGGCCTCGGCCACGGTGACCGACGGCGCCCCGCGGACCTCGGCGTCGGACAGGTCGGCCGGTGAGTTCGCCCGGGGCGGCCGGCCCAGCAGATCGGGGCGCCGCTGCCGGACGTAACTCAGATAGCTCTCCACCCGGTCGCAGACGATGAACACCGCCGTCCGCCGCTCGGCCGACTCCTCGTCGACGGTGCGCAAGTGCCGGACCGCGCCGAAGTAGGCGGCCCCGCCGGTGGGCCCGCCGAGGATGCCGCAGCGGCGGTTCAGGGTCAGCATCCCCTCGATCGCCTCGTCGGAGCTGACCGACTCCATCGTGTCGTACGTCTCCGGGTCGAACAGGCCGACCTCCTGCACCTCGTCGATGGTGCGGATCCCCGGGATGAAGTCGGACTTGGCCGAGACCAGCCCGACCACCCGCACCGACGGATCCTCCTCGCGCAGGGCGCGGGCCACGCCCGTGGAGGAACCGGCGGTGCCCACACACGCGACGAACCAGTCCGGGACCCGGCCGTCCAGATCCTTGACGATCTCCGGCCCGGTACCGGTGAGATGGGCCTCCGTGTTGCGCGGGTTGAAGTACTGGTCGGTGTGCACAAAGGCGCTGCCGGACGCGGCCAGCGTCCGGTGGAACAGGGTCAGCGGATCGTCCGTGGCGGTCGGGTCGAGACACTCGCTCTGCCCCGGCAGCTCCTCGATCTCCGCGCCGAGCAGCAGCAGGAGGTCCTTGATCTCCGGCACCCGCATCCGGTTGGTGACGCTCCGGAAACCCAGGCCGTGCATGCCCGCGATGACCGCCAGGGCCTTGGCCGTGTTGCCGCTGGACAACTCGACCACCTGGCTGCCGTGTTCCACCGCCTCCGGCAGCAGCGGTCCCGCCATGTTCCAGGCGGCCCGGTCCTTGACCGAACCGAAGGGGTTGAGCATCTCCAGCTTGGCGTACAGGTCGATGGTGCGCAGGCCGTGCACGGCCGGGTCGATCCGCACCAGCGGGGTGTTGCCTATCGCCTCGGTGATGCTGTCGTACCTCACGGGGCTCCCCTCGAGGGCGTGATCGGCCAGAACTGGTCGTCGAGGCACCAGCGCCAGGCGTCGCCGTCCTGCCAGGCGGCCACCTTGCGGGCGGCGGGCTGGTGCTGGGCGCGCGTGGCGTGGAAGTCCATGGCGTAGCCCGCGGTGTTGGCGAAGGCCAGCAGGTCGCCGGCTTCCGGGCGGCGGGGCAGGAACACCGCGCGCCGGGTGATCAGGTCGCTCTCCAGGCAGAGGCTGCCGAAGAGGTGCACGGCGACGGGCCCGCCGCCCGGCCCGGCCCGGCCGCCGGGGACCACGACCGGGTCCATCAGCACCCCGTGGTCCTCCAGGGCGATGTCGTCCGACTTCGCCGCCAGCCGTACCTGAAGCGGCCCGCCGGACAGCGGGTCACGGACCTCCAGGACCCGCGCCAGCGACAGCCCGCACTGGTCCAGCAGTGCCCGTCCGGGTTCGCTGTACAGGTCGTACAGGTGCTCCAGCAGCAGCGCGGCCAGCGGGCGCCCGCCCATCGAGGCGGCGGGCCGGGCCAGCAGCTCGTCCAGGTAGGCGGCGCCGGCGACGGGCCGGTGGGCGGGGTACACACCCAGCGCGCCGCGCACGGTGCCGGACTCGTTGCGCAGCCCGTAGCCGTGCCCGCCCCACGTCAGCGGCGGGCGCCGGCCGAGAACGGCCTCCGTGAGCCCGCTCGTGTACGCCTCCCACTGCTCCCGCTCGGCCAGATAGCTGACGCCGAACCCGCCGCCGATGTCCACGGCCCGCGGCCGTAACCCCCGGGCCCGGCACGACTCCAGCACGCCCAGGCACCCTTCGACCGCGGTGGCCTTCTCCGTGACGCTCGTCGTGTCCAGATGGAACGCCACCCCCACCGCGTCGACCGCGTCGGCGTGCCGCTCGACCGCCTCCAGCAGCGGCCCCGACTCCCCGACGGGCGTGCCGAACCGGCTGCGCCGGCTCAGCACCTTCACGCCCGACGCCTCGAAGCCCGACAGCCGCAGCAGCACCCGCACGGGCGCGAGCGCGTGCTTGCGCACCAGGGCCGCGAGCTGGTCCAGCTCGGCGACGGCGTCCACGCCGACCGTGACCCCCGCCCGGGCCGCCAGCCACAGGAACTCGGGGTTCTTCGGGCCCGTGGCCATGATCCGGCCGGCGTCGAAACCGGCCCCCAGCGCGTGCTGCAACTCGCCCAGCGACGCGACGTCCACGCCCGCGTCCGTCGCGGCGAGCCGTCTCAGCAGGGCACTGGACCGGTTGGCCTTGTGGGCGTAGAAGACCTGGCCCGGCAGCCGGTGCGCCCGGTACACCGACCGGAACCGCTCCAGGTTCTCGGCGATCTGGTCCGGCACCACGACGTGCAGAGGTGAGCCGAGCGCGTCGACGAGGCCGTGCAGCGTGGCGTGGGCCGCCATGAGCGACCTCAGCCGCGGCTCCAGCCGCGGTTCGAGGTACAAGGGCCGGCCGTCCATGCGCGCTCCCCCTCCTGAAGCCGCAGCGCCCGGCAACCGGGCACGTCGGACACTCCCCGCGTTTCGCCGTATGACCCCTATCCATTCTTCGGTCGCTTTACGCCCGGTAAGGCCCGGGCCCGGGCCTTCCGGGTCCTTTCATCATGAGCGCCCGGCCCGGGCGCTCCTAGTGACAGGACCCCGTGCGGCGGGGTGCAGCGGATCACGGGCCGGGCCGGGGCGCGCGCCGGGGCGCGAGGCGGCGGCATCCGGGGCCCGCGGCCCGTCGCCCACCCGCCCCGTGCCGCACGTATGCGCCCGGCGCCCCGGGGTACCCCGGCCGGAGACCGGCACCGACCCGCCCGAGGAGGGACGTGGACTGGCATCCGCTGCGGCTCACCACCCCCGTCAAGCAGCACGTCTTCGGCGGCCGGGCCATCGCCGAGCGGCTGGGACGCACCGGCCTGCCCGACGGGCCGGTCGCCGAGACATGGGAGGTCAGCGACGTAGAGGGCGACGCCTCGACCGTCCTGGACGGCCCCCTCGCCGGGCGCACCCTGCGGCAGATCACGGCCGGACACCCCGAGGAACTGCTCGGCCCCCGGCTCCCGCCCGGCCCGCGTTTCCCGCTGCTCACCAAGTTCATCGACGGCCGTGGCGCGCTCCCCGTGCACCTGCACGCCGACGACGCCACCGCCCGGCGCCTGGAGGGCGAACCCCACGGCAAGACGGAGGCCTGGCACGTCCTGGACGCCGCTCCGGGCGCGACCGCCCTGGTCGGCGTACGCCCCGGCGTGGACCGCGACACCCTGCACCGGGCGCTGCTCGCCCAGGACTTCGACGCGGTCATGCGCCGCCTGCCGGTCCGCGCGGGCCAGACCGTCCACGTCCCCGGCGGGACCCTGCACAGCTTCGGCCCGGACACCCTCGTGTACGAGATCGAGCAGACGTCCGACATCCAGCAGCACGCCATGCGGCACCGCATGGAGGACGGCTCGCCCGTCCCCGACGACGAGTGGCACGCCAACCTCCGGCGTCTGCTGGACGAGTGGCGCCCCGGGCACCGGCCCGAGTTCCACCCCGGCCTGAGCATCGCCTCCGGCGACGGCGTCGTACGCACCGTGCTCTGCGCCGGCCCGCACTTCGCGCTCGAACGCTGGTCCGCCGGCACGACGACGCCCCTGTCGTACCGCTTCTCCACCGTGCGGATCCTCACCAACGCGGGCGCCCCCGTCACCGTGACCTCCGGATCCTGGACCGGCCGCCTGGACCGTGCCCGCACCCTCCTCCTGCCCGCCGCCCTCGGCGAGGTCCACGTCCAGGGCCCCGCCGACGTCCTGATCGGCTACGTGCCCGACCTGGAGCACGACATCCGCGCCCCGCTCCTGGCCGCCGGCCACGGCCCGGCCGCCGTCGCCGCCCTCGGCGAGGGCCTCGACCCGCGGTGACGGCGCGGTGACATTCGGGACGGACCCGTAGCAGGCCCGCAGGGCAACGGATGCGGCCGGCGGCGAGTCGTACAGGGGGCAAGGGCAAACGCCCGCGCATTCGGCCCGGGGCACCCGACCACGAACCGGGGGCCCCGGGAAAACGATGGGGGAGACCATGCAGATCCGTGCCCGAGGCATCCGTACCACCGTGGCCGCGCTGGCCGCCGTCGCCGGTGTCGCCGCAGCCGCCGTCCCGGCCGCCGCCGCTGCCACGCCGGCCTCCGACACACCCCGGTTCCTGGAGCCGGCCGACCTGCCGCCGCACCCGTCCTCGCCCTGGTACGCCGGAGCCGTCACGGCCGGCCAGCCCGACCCGCTGCCGATGTGCGTGGGCGACGCGCTGCCGTCCATCACCACGCACCGGGAGTACTGGACGGAGTTCGACACCAGCGCCCAGCAGCTCACCGTCGAGGGGCGCAGCGAGCAGTGGGCCAAGGAGTTCGCCGCGCTGCTGCGCAAGGACCTGGCCGGCTGCGCGAAGAAGCTGATGCAGCAAGACCCCGACGTCACCGCGACGCAGAAGTACTACGGCAAGCTGAACGTCGAGGAGGGCGCCGACGTCTACGGCGTCCACACCGCCTCCGCCTGGGGCTCCTCCGACATCAACCTCTTCTCGGTCGGCCGCGACGGCGCGACCGTCACGATCGTCCGGTGGGGCCAGATGGGCACCTTCCAGCACGCCCAGGTGGCCGACTTCAAGGCCACGACCGTCACGGCGGTGAACAAGCTGTACTGACGGCTCAGCCCCCGGGCCGCTCGGTGGGGGCGTCGTACACGAGGAGCCCGTCGTCCCGCAGACGGGCTCCCGGCGTCGGCGTGTGGGTGCTCAGACGGCCGTCGTGCATGAGATGCAGGGCGGTCGCACCACGGGCGAGGACCGCGAAGTCGGCGATCAGACGGCGATGACAGCGCCACCAGACCGCTTCGCTGCACATCACGGCCGTGCGGGCGTTCGCCGCCTCGCGCAGCAGGCGGTCCATCGCGCGGACGAACTCGGGGGAGCGGGCGTGGGCGGCGTACCCGCGGAAGGACGCGTTGCGCCACACGACGTCCGGGCTGTCCGCGGGCACGGGGCGGAACCCGCCGAGGGCCGGCTCCCACCGGTAGGAGATGCCGGCGTCCGGCAGCCACTCGGCGAGCCGCTCCCGCAGCAGATCGGGGTCCCGGCGGCTGCCGGGCGCGGTCCGCACGTCCACGACACCCGCCACACCGGCATCCCGCAACAGCCCACCGATCCGCTCCCGGCCGGCGGTGCTGTGCCCGAAGGTCAGCACAGAGGCGTCCACAGCTGCGGACTATCCCGTTTCACGGCACCCACACCCGGCCGCCCGCACCCGCCGGGATCCGCTCATCCCTGTTGATGTAGCCGACAGTGCCAGTATGGTTTCTGGGGGTGACCTCCTGAACCATTCGCCCCGCAACGGGGCAAGTCGACCGGTGTCAGGGCGTGTTCACGGGCGGGGTGTGATGCGGGGGGCGTCATATGAAGATCTTTCTGAGCTGGTCCGGAGTGCCGTCACGGACCTGCGCCGAACGGCTCGCCTCCTGGCTGCGTTACTTCAGCGACGAGATCGAGCCGTTCGTCTCGTCGGAGAGCATCAGGAAGGGCGCGCGCGGGCTGGACGAGATCAAGAAACAGCTCGACGAGAGCTCCTTCGGGATCGCCTGCGTGACCCGGGCCAACCTCGGGGCCCCGTGGATCACCTTCGAGTCGGGAGCCCTCTCCAAAGAGGTCGACGAGCGCAAGGGCCAGCTCGTGCCCTTCCTGCTGGAGGGCAGTCACGACGACCTGGAAGCGGCGAGCAGCCCACTGCGCCAGTTCCAGTCGGCACGGGCGCACGACGAGGAAGACGTGCTGAACATGGTCAGGACCATCAACTCCGTCCTGCGTGAGTCGGCCAACCGCTACCCCGACCACACCCGGGTCGACAACCTCTTCCGCAAGGTGTGGCCCGAGCTGCGCGATGCCCTCGCCGCGATCGACCTCACGGCGGACGCCGCCGAGCAGGCACCGCCGCGCCGCTCCGCCGAGGAGATCCTGGAGGACCTCACCTCGCTCATGCGGGAGCAGATCAGCAGGATCACCGATCTGGAACAGACGGTGGAGGCGCTGCGCGACGAACAGACCAACCTGCCCAGGAAGAGATCCCGGTTCACCGGCGTCTACGAGGAAACGCCCACGCCCCACACCCTGTACGTCCCGCCGCCGGGTACGAACACCGAGGGGCCGGCATGAGCCGGATGATCGGACATCAGGCACGGACCCTCTTCGGCACCCGTCTCGGGCTGTCCACCGCCGGACGCGCCTGCGCCGTTCAGTTCACCGTGCTGTCCGGGCTCGTCCAGTTGTACCTGGCCTTCTGGCCCGACAGCTCCCTGCCACGCGTTCCGGCGTTCCTCGGCGTCCTCGGCATCTCACTCGTGGGCGGCATCCTGAGCTCCTGGCCGCGGACGCGGGTGAGCCACGAGTTCCAGCACCCGCGATTCGAAGTGACCATCGAGGTCGGCGACCTCTTCGAGCAACCGGGCCACCTGGTCATCGGCAGCAACGACGTCTTCGACACCGACACCCGGGACGATCTGCTGATCGTCCAGCGCAGTGTGCAGGGCCAGTTCCTGCACCGTCTCTACGCGAGCGAGACCACCCGGCTCGACGGCGACATCGACACCGCGCTCGCCGGAGTGACACCGGTACGGGTGGAGGACCGGGCCGCGAAGCGGGCGGGGAAACTCGCCCGCTACCCGCTGGGCACGGTCGCCGTCCTCGGTTCGCCGTCGAAGCGCTTCTTCCTCAGCGCGTACGGCACGATGCGCAACGACCTGACCGTCGCCTCCGGGCCCGATCAGATGTGGAAGAGCCTCGAAGAGCTCTGGCACGTGCTGCATCTGCACGCGCGCCGCGAAGCGGTGGCCATGCCGGTGATCGGATCGGGCCTGGCCCGTATCGACAGCATGGATCACACGAGTCTCATCAAACTGATCCTGCTGTCCTTCGTCACGAGATCACGACGGTCGGTCATCTGCAAAAAGCTGACGATCGTGGTCCTTCCGGAGGACTATGTGCGGGTCGACATGCTCGAGTTGGCCATGTTCCTGCGGACCCTGTGACCGCCGGACGTGTGGGGGGAGGCCTTGGTGTGAACCAGGAACCGGAGCGGTCGGACCCACACGTTCCGTACTTCTTCCTCAGCTACGCCCACACCCCGCCGCGCGCGAGCGACGGGCCGGATCCGGACATGTGGGTGCGCCGGCTCTACCAGGACCTCTGCGAACACGTCCTGATGCTGACGGACCTGCCCGAGGGCGAGTCGGCCGGCTTCATGGACCGCGCCATGCGCGTCGGTGAGGACTGGAGCGCACGCCTGTCGACCGCCCTCGCCACCTGCCGGGTGTTCGTACCGCTGTACTCGCCGCGCTACTTCGTGAGCGACCACTGCGGCCGCGAGTGGCGGGCCTTCGCCCTGCGCCAGACACAGAACCGGACCACACAGGACAGCGCCCCACCGGCGATCGTGCCGGCACTGTGGACGCCCGTGCCCGCCGAGCGTCTTCCCTCGCCCGCGAAGAGTCTGCAGCACGACCACGAACGGTTCGGCCCGCACTACGCGTCCGGGGGCCTGTACTCCCTCATGAAACTGCGCCGCTACCGGGCCGAGTACGAGCACGCCGTGCTGATGCTGGCCCGGTCGATCGTCACCACGGCCCACGACAATCCGGTACCCCGAGGCGAACCGCTGGACCTGGCGGACCTGCCCAACGCCTTCGGGCCGCCGCCCGTGCTGCGCCGGGTGCGCATCGTGGTGGCCGCGCCCAGCAGCGACGCCTTGCCGCCGGGACGTTCGGCCCGCTGCTACGGCCCCTCACCGGTCGACTGGAACCCTTACCGGGAGAGCGACACCGACACCGACGCCGGCCGGCCGCTCGCGGACTTCGCCGCCGAACAGGTGCGGGGGCTCGACTACCTCACCACGGTCGAACCCCTGGAGGAGGCGGTCGGCGGTCTGCTGGCCGAGGCGCATCCCTCGGCGCCGACGGTGATGCTGCTCGACCGGTGGGCGGTCGCCGACCCCGAACAACGGGAGCTGCTCACGAGAGTGGACGCGGCGGCTCAGCCGTGGGTCGTGGTCATCGTGCCGTGGGACCACGCGGACCCGGACAACGGGTCCTCGGGGGCGGAGCTGCAGGCGGCCCTGGAGAAGACCCTGCCCCGCACGTTGCAGCGGGGCCGCAGCGTCTCCCGGGCCGCGACGGGCGGAGTCCCCTCCCTGTCGGCGTTCGCCGACATTCTCCCCACCGTGATCCAGTGGGCGGCCGCCCAGTTCCTCCGTTACGTGTCACCGGTGTACCCGCCCGCCGGTCCCCACGTCCCCCGGCCCAGGCTGCGCGGCCCCGCCCCGGAGCAGGGCTCCGCACAGGAGACGCCTGATGACCCCCGGGGCTGACGGGCAGATCGTCACCTTCTACTCCCAGAAGGGCGGCACCGGGCGGACGATGGCCGTGGCCAACGTCGCCTGGATCCTGGCTTCCAACGGCTACCACGTGCTGGCCGCCGACTGGGACGTGGAGGCACCGGGGCTGCACCGCTACTTCCACCCGTTCCTCGATGCCGCGACCTCGGCCGCCACCACCGGCGTGCTCAACCTGTTCTCGGGATACGTCACGGAGTGGCGCACGAAACCGCACACCGAATCCGCGGCGGACCTGAGACGGCGACTCGCCCGGGTCCTGCCGCACGCGGTCTCCGTCGACTGGACGTTCCGCGACGGCGGAAGCCTGGACTACATGCCCGCGGGACGGCAGGACGGCGAGTACCTGACGCACCTCATGGACTTCAGCTGGCGCGAATTCGCCGAACGGTTCGGTGGCACGCGGTTCCTCGAGGCGCTGCGCCACGACATGAAGAGCCACTACGACTTCACCCTCATCGACAGCCGCAGCGGCGTCAGCGACCTGGTCGGACTGTGCACCATCGACATGCCGGACATCCTGGTCAACTGCTTCACCCTGAGCTCACAGAGCATCGAGGGCGCGGCACGCATGGCCCGGTCCATACTCCAGGACGTCCATCCACGGCCCCTGCGCGTACTGCCCGTCGCCCTGCGGGTCGCCGACGACAGGGACGACCGTCTGGCCGCCGCCCGCGAGCTCGTCCGCATGAGCTTCCAGCACCTGCCGCCCGCCTCCCGCACCGGCGTGGAAGTCCCGCACCGGTCGGACTACGCCTACGAGGAGACACTGGCCGCGTTCGGCGACCCCCCGGGCGAACCCGGAAGCCTGCTCGCCGCCTTCGAGCTGCTGACGGAGCGGATCACCGAGGGCCGCGTGCGACGTCTGCCACCCCTCGACGACGAACTGCGCCGACGCCACCTCGCCTCCTACGTCCGGCCGTTGTCACCCATGGCCACCCCGCTGCGCCTGTGGTACGCACCCCAGGACAGGATGTGGGCCGACTGGGTCGGCTGGCTCCTCGCCGGCTCCGGCTTCGAGGTCATCACGTCCGGCGGCGGCAGCGAACCGGGCCCCTGGGGCCGTGCCCCTCGCACCCTGGCCCTGCTGTCGTCGTCCTTCCTGCGTTCGCCGCAGTCCCGGACGCTGTGGGAGAGCATGGGCGGGTCCGGTTCCGGCCCATCCGGGACGCTGATCCCGTTGCGGATCGAACCCGTCGCGCTCACACCCCCGTTCGGCGACTGCGAGGCCGTCGACCTGACCTCCCTGGACGAGCCCGGTACCGCCGAGGCCCTGCTGCGCGGCGTGGGACTGTCCGGCGACGCCGCCGAACGCGTCCTGGGGCCGGCCCGTCCACGGTTCCCGCGCCGGACGCCGGACCTGTGGGAGGCACCGGCGCGCAACCCGTTCTTCGTAGGCCGGGACCGGCTGCTGGACCAGCTCGCCGCCACACTCAAGGTCAGCCGGCAACAGGCCGCGATACTCCCGCACGACGGCCTCGCCGCCACCGGCCGCACCCAGCTGGCCGTGGAATACGCCCACCGCTTCCAGGCCGCCTACGACCTGGTGTGGTGGATCCGCGCACACAGCCGGGAATCGGTCCTGCTGTCACTGGCACAGCTGGCGGACCGGATGGGCCTGCGCAACGGCGACGACGTTCCCACGGCGGCGCGCCGGGCCCTCGACGCGCTGGACGCGGGATCTCCGAGCGGCCGGTGGCTCCTGGTGTACGACAACGCGGCAGGCCGCCCGGCCCTGTCCGAGCTGCTGCCCGCCGGCCCCCGAGGGCACGTACTGGTGACCTCCCGGGACCGCACGTGGAGCGAGAGCATGCACCCCGTGTGGGTCGAGGCGTTCACCCGGGAGCAGAGCATCGAGCTGCTGCGCCGGAGGGCTCCGTCGCTCTCCGCCGTCGACGCGGACCGGATCGCGGCGGCCGCGAACGACCTCCCGCTGGCCGTCGCCCAGGCCGGATCGTGGCTCACGCAGTTCCCGTCTGCGCAGGACTACCTGCACCGGCTGACCGTCCGGAGCGAGGCCCGGGCAGCGCAGGGCGCCGACGAGGCGGCCGCCCCGGCGATCGCCGCCGGCACCGCGGTGGCCCTCGACGCACTCGCCGAACGCGCCCCCGCGGCACTGCGGCTGCTCACCCTGTGCAGTGTGCTCGCACCGCAGCCGCTCCCGCTGGGCCTGGTCTGCACCGACACCGCGCTGCGCCTGCTGCGCCCGTACGACGACGCCCTGCACGAGCCGATGCTGATCGACCGACAGGTGCAGGAACTCAGCCGGCTGGGCCTGGCCGAGGTCGACCAGGCGGGGCAGACCCTGAAGGTGCACCGTGTCGTGCAGCGCCTGGTCACGGCGTCCCTGACCGCCGACGAGCTGAACGAGGTCCGCCACGAGGCGCACCGCCTCCTCACGGCCGCCGCGCCCCGGCGCGACGACACCGCCGCCGAGACGGACGACCTCGCGTTCGAGAGGCTGTGGCCCCACTTCGACCACGCCGGCGCGGACACGTGCCGCGACGGCGACACCCGCGCCGTGCTGCTGGAGCGGGTGCGCCGTACCGCGCGGCACGGCATGCCCGCCCGGGCCCTCGAACTGGGGCGTCGGCTGGACCGGAGCTGGACCGCCGTCGACGGGGGAGACGACGACCAGCACGTGCTGCAGCTGCGGAGCCACCAGGCGAGCGCGCTGCGCAGCCTCGGAGCCCACGGCGAGGCGTACGGCCTGGATGCCCGCACCCTGGCCCGGCAGCGTGAGCTCCTGCCGCCCGGCCACGCCCACACGCTGATCACCGCCGCCGGCCTGGCCGAGGACCTGCGAGCGCTCGGCCGGTTCGGCGAGGCCCTGGACCTGGCGCGTGAGGTGTACACCGGATTCCACGACCTGTTCGGCGAGGAACACCCCCAGACGCTGACCGCGGCCGAGGCGCTCGCCCGGTCGTTCCGCCTGGTGGGCAACTACGCGGCCGCGCGGGAGCGGAGCCTGGCCACCTGGCAACGACAGTGCCGCGTGCTCGGGGACGGTCATCCCGCGGCGTTGGCGTCGGCACTGGGCCTCGCCCGGGACCTGCGCGAACTGGGCGACTACACCGGCTCCGTGCGCGTCCTGCGCCCCGCCCTGGAGGCCCTTCGCGGCCAGAACACCCATGGCGCGCTACGCGCGACCGTCAGCCTGTCGGTCTCCCTGCGCCGCATCGGCGAGCGCCACGAGGCCGACGAGCTCGCCGCGCACGCCGAGGCGGGGTACACGACGGAACGGGACCGGGACGATCCCGACTGGCTGGTCTGCGGCGTCAACCTGGCGGCCCTGACCGCCGGCGCGGGCGACCTGGCCGCCGCGCGCACCGTGATCAGCCGCCTCCAGCACGGTGTCGCCCAGCTGCGCGGCCCGGAACACCCGGACAACGCGGTCTGCGACCACAACCTCGCGGCGTGGCTGCGCACCGCCGGAGAGACCGATGAGGCACTGGCCGCGGCCACGCGGACCGTCCGGTCCTTCGGCAGGTTCCTCGGTGACGCCCACCCGTACACCGTGTTCGGAAGGCTCACCATGGCCAACGTCCTGGGCGACATGGAGCAGTTCGCTCCCGCGGAGAGCATGGCGCGGGCCTGCGCCCAGGACCTGCGCGCCTGCCTCGGGGAGGGACACCCGGACACCCTGATCGCCGACCTGTCCCTGGCGGTCACCCTGCGCTCGATGGGCCGCACGGCGGAGGCCGCCCGGTTGCGGGACCGGGCGGTGAACGCCTTCGACAAGCGACTCGGGCCCGGCCATCCCTGGACGGCCGCGGGCCGCGGCTGGCAGCGCGTCGACCGCGATCTGGAGTTCCTGCTGCCCGCCTGAACTGTGCTGCTCCGCCACGCCGTTCGGCGTCCCGGCGAACCCCCCTGGGCGACGATGACGAGAAATCACCGCTGCCGCACGGTGCAGTGCGGTACGCATTGCCCACTTCGCGCAGGGGCTGCGAAGATGGCAGAGGCATGCTTGGCGGAACGTCTACGCGCACCGTGTCCACTCCAGCCCCGGACTCTCGCCGTCCCCGGTGTGTGGGAGGCGGCCCTGAACCAAGGTGAAGCCGACGCAGATGAAGAATCCCGTCACGAAACCCGCAGACAAGCCCCCTACGGCAGCCCCGGTCTCCGAGAGAACCCCGCTCGCGGAGATCCGCCCCCACGGGATCGAGGTCATCACGGTCGTGAGGCGAGTGACTCCGGCTCCGGGAAAGGACGGGGCCCGCACGCTCCCCACCTTCAACTCCGCCGTCTAGCCGGCCACCCGGTGCGGACGCGCGGCGCGGCCGGCGAGGTGTGAGGACGTGGCCATACGGGAGCTCGTCCTGAAGGTCCACAGCAGGTGCGACCTGGCCTGTGACCACTGTTATGTCTATCGGCACGCGGACCAGAGCTGGCGCGGGATGCCGCCGCTGATCTCCGAGGGGACGCTCCGCCAGGTGGCCCGTCGGCTCTCCGAGTACGTCCGCGAGGAACGGCTCCCGCGGCTCGCGGTCATCCTGCACGGCGGCGAGCCGCTGCTGGCGGGTCCGGCCCGGCTGCGGTCGATCTGTGCGGAGCTCACCCGCACGCTGGCCGCGACGACCGACCTCGATCTGCACATCCACACCAACGGCGTGCGGTTGAACCGCGCGCACCTGGAGGTGTTCAGGGAGTTCGACGTCAAGGTGGGCCTCTCCCTGGACGGCGACCGGGCCGCGAACGACCGGCATCGGCTCGACCACCGGGGCCGCAGCAGCTACGAACGGGTGCTCCGGGGGCTGGAGTTGCTGCGGCTCCCCGAGTACCGGCACCTCTTCCAGGGGTTGTTGTGCACGGTCGACGTGGCCGGCGATCCGGTCCTCGTGCACGATGCGCTGATCGGACTGGACCCGCCGCGGATCGACTACCTCCTGCCCCACGCCACCTGGGACGCCCCACCGCCTCCAGGCCGCGCGGGAGTGTCCACGCCCTACGCCGACTGGCTGCTGAGGGTCTTCGACCGGTGGGAGGAGCAGGGGCGCCCGGTACCCGTACGGACCTTCGACTCGATACTCAGCACGCTGCGCGGTGGTCCCGCACTCACGGAGGCACTGGGAGCCTCCGACGACGGCATCGCGGTCGTCGAGACGGACGGCACCCTCACCCGCTCCGACTCGCTCAAGGTCGCCTACGACGGCGCGCCCGTCACCGGACACGACGTCTTCCAGCACGGCTTGCGGGAGTTCACCGAGCGCGCGGAGGCCTCCGACCGCCGCGGCGCGCTCAGCGAGACCTGCCGGCGGTGCCCCGTCCTCGCCACGTGCGGCGGGGGACTGGTCGCACACCGCTACAGCACCGGGCGCGGCTTCGACAACCCGTCGGTGTACTGCGCGGACCTGCGCGCCCTGATCGAGGGAATCGCCGAACGGATCACGGAGCGCTCGCTGGCCCCAGCGGTGACGAGCGCCGGTGAACTCAGACGGGCGCGGCTACGGCTGGACCGCGCGCTGCTCGCGGGAGTGAACGCCAGGCTCACCGGCCGTGCCGGCTGGGACGAGGCCTGGAGCCTGCTGGTCCGCCTGGACTCCGACGAGACCACCGCTCCCCACCTCGACGCGGTCGCCTCCCACCCCTATCTCAGACCCTCCCTGGCCCGCGCCTGGGACGGCACCGCGGATCTACCGCGTTTCATGGCGGTCGCGACGGCGGCGGCACTGCGCGCGGGCGTCGAAGCGACCCTGCGCTGGGAGCAGCCGAGCCCGCTGATCCACCTCCCGACCCTCGGCACCGTTCGGCTGTCGAGGCACGGGCAGATCCGCTTCCACGTCGACAGCGGTGAATTCCGCGTACGCGGCGGGGAAGGCCCGCCGGGGACCGACGCCTCCCCCCTCGTCCTGCGCGGCTGGCGGCCGTTGGCCACGCTGTCTCTCGGCCACGGCCCACGGCTGCTGATCGACGACGCCGACCCGGACCGGGACTGCTTCGCCGCAGCCGTCACCCCGCTGCTCGACCCCGGCGCCCTGGCCGCGTTCCGCGGCCGGCTGAGGAATGCGTACGGCCTTCTGGAGCGGCGTGAGCCCGGTTGGTGGCAGAGCGCCCACGCCCCCGCCTCGACGACGATCACCCCGCTCACCGCGGGCGCCGGGCTGCGCCTGGGCGCCTGTGGCAGCGGCGCCCTGGGGGTGGCGATCGACATCGAGCCGGAGGAATTCGTCCGGGAGCTGCCCCACCTCGGCCGGAAGGAGAGGCTCGCCGCGCTGCGCGAGGTCCTCGACCTGCACCTGCCGGGCAGCCCGGCAGGGCCCCTCCTCGATCTGGCGAGCGAGTACATCGGCCGGGCCGCCCGTCCCACCCCGGAAGCCGGTCCCGCGCGCATCCTGGCAGGCCGCGCCCTGCGCGAGCTGGCCGGCCTCCCCCCGCGCGAGCTCACCGAGAACGGCACCTACGTGGCCGACGAGCTGCGAGCGGAATGGACAACCCTCCTTGACTGACGGCATCCGACTGGTCCGGTTCCTGCGCGAGTTGGGTGTGCGGCGCGGCGGCATTCTGCTGGTGCACGCCTCCCTGAGGGGCACGGGTCTGGCGCCCGCCGCGGTACGGGATGCCCTGCTGGCCGCCCTCGGCCCGGCCGGCACACTCGTCTCGCCGGCCTTCACCCCCGAGAACTCCGACACCTCCGACCGCCACCGTGTGCTCACCGCGGGGCTGACCGAACAGCAGAAGGAGGTCTACCGGGCGGGCATGCCGGCGTTCGATCCGGACCTCACCCCGTGCCCGGCGGTCGGCGCACTGGCCGACTGCGTACGGGCCACCCCCGGCGCGGTGCGCAGCGCGCATCCGCAGACCTCGTTCGCCGCGATCGGCCCCCGGGCCCGTGACCTGCTCACCGGCCACGACCCGCACTGTCACCTGGGTGAACGGTCCCCGTTGGCGCGGCTGTACCGGTCTCACGCGCAGATCCTGCTGTTCCGCGTGGGGTTCGAGGCGTGCAGCGCACTCCATCTCGCCGAGTACCGCATGACACCGCGGCCTCCGACGCGGACCTACCGCTGTGCGGCGGGCGGCGGAGCGTGGACCTCCTACGAGGACCTCGTGCTCGACGACAGCGACTTCGCCGCGATCGGAGCCCGGATCCCGCGTGAACTCCTGATACAAGGCGAATTCGCCGGAAAGGCGGCCACCCTCGTGGAGATGCGGGAGACTGTGGACGCCGCCCAACGCCAGATGTCCGGATACAGGGGGAGAACGGCGTAAAACGAACCACCCGTCGGACAGGTGGGTGGGGCACAGTGTTGATTCCGGCCACATGACGCCGTCGGGTGACTTCCCGGGGCTTCAACCGGCAGGGGGACGTGTGGAGATGCGACATCGGATCAGTGCTCACCACCCCTGTCCCCGCCCAGGCCCCGTCAACCCGCGTCGTCGAGCCACGGTCGCCGTCTCCGAAGCCGGGCCGTCGTGCGGAATACTCAGGCGGGCGTTCTCCCCGCGACCGACGTGCGCACGATTCCGCAGTCCCCCGGAGACGCGGACGGGTGCCCCCGCCCCGGCCTCGTCCCATCGAGCCCGCCCACTCCCTGCCTACGTACCAGGGGCCGACAACGGAGGAAAAGCATGATGGCGCGCCGGAGTGGACGTATCGTCACGTTCTACTCTTACAAGGGCGGTACGGGCCGCACCATGGCCTTGGCGAACACGGCGTGGATCCTCGCCGCCAACGGTGCGCGTGTGCTGACCGTCGACTGGGACCTCGAAGCCCCCGGGCTGCACCGCTTCTTCCATCCGTTTCTCGACCCCAGCACGCTCGAGGCCACCCCCGGCGTGATCGACATGATCAGCGAGTACTCCTGGGCGGCGACCAGCGGAAGTCATCGTTCCGGCACCTGGCACCGGCAGTACGCGCGCGCCGGCCGGCACGCGGTCTCCCTCAATCCGAAGGCCCTCGGACTGTCGTTCCCCGACGGAGGCTCGCTCGACTTCCTGTCCGCCGGTCAGCAGAACCGCGCCTACTCGGCCACCGTCTCCTCCTTCGAATGGGACAACTTCTACGACCGCCTCGGCGGCGGCATCTTCCTCGACGCCCTGCGTGAAGACATGAAGGCGTCGTACGACTACGTCCTCATCGACAGCCGCACCGGCCTGTCGGACAGCGCGGACATCTGCACCATCCAGATGCCCGACGTCCTCGTCGACTGCTTCACCCTCAGCGACCAGGCGCTGGACGGCGGAGCCGCCGTGGCCCGGACCGTCGAGGCCGACTACCGCGACCGGCACATCCGGGTGCTCCCCGTGCCGATGCGGGTCGACGAGGGCGAGAAGGAGAAGGCCGACGCGGGACGGGCGCTGGCCCGGCTGAAATTCGACGGGCTGCCCAAGGGGAAGGACGGCGAACCACTGGACCCGGCGCAGCTGAACGAGTACTGGGGCGCCGTCGAGATCCCGTACCGCCCGTACTACGCCTACGAGGAGTTGCTCGCGGCCATCGGCGACCAGAGCGGGGTGTCGAGCTCCCTGCTGTCCGCCTTCGAACGCCTCACGGAGGTCATCTCCGACGGTGAGGTGACCCGGCTGCCGCCGATCCCCGAACCCGTGCGCCAGCGCTGTCTGGCCGCCTACACGCGGCGCCGGCCGACGACCCTGGCCGCGGACGTCTGCGTGGTGTACGCGGGCGAGGACCGCATGTGGGCGGAGTGGCTGGAGGGGACGCTCAAGCCGTACTGCTCACGGGTGACGCTGCACGACGTGGCCATCCGCGTCCCGGAGCGCCCCGACCCGGCCACCCGCGCCCTGATCCTGACCTCGGACGCCTTCCTGCAGGCCCGCCACGGACGGGCCGCGTGGCGGGCCCTCACCGACGCCGCTCCGGGCCTGCCGACCCTCCAGGTGACCCGCCTGCGACTGGACCGCGCGCAGATGCCCGACTCCGACGTGGAGCACACCTCGGTGGACCTGCACCGGGTGGACGAGGCCGAGTGCGTCCAGAGGGTCTTCAAAGCGCTGAACCTGACGACCGATCTGGTGCCCGCCGGTACGGCGAGCCCACGGTTCCCGGGCAGCTGGCCGAGGATCTTCAACGCTCCGAGCCGCAACACCCTCTTCACGGGCCGGGCGGCCGTGCTCGAAGAGCTGCGCACGCAGCTCGGTGAGGGCCTCTCCGTCGTACTGCCGCAGCCGCAGACGCTCTTCGGGCTCGGCGGCGTGGGCAAGACCCAGATCGTCCTGGAATACGTGCACCGCTTCGTCGCCGACTACGACCTGGTGTGGTGGATCTCCGCGGAGCACAAGGACGCCATCATCGCCTCCCTCGCCGAACTCGGATCGCGGATCGGCGCCTCCGGAGGCGACGACATGGCACTGGCCAGCGCAGAGGTGGTGCAGATGCTGGCCACCGGTACGCCGACCACCCGCTGGCTGCTCGTCTTCGACAACGCGGACGACCCCGAGACGCTCAAGCGGTACTTCCCGGCCGGCGGCGGGCACATCCTGGTCACGTCCCGGAACCAGGCCTGGGCACAGCAGGGCGCGTCCCTGTCCGTCGACGTCTTCCCCCGCGAGGAGAGCATCGAGCACCTCACCCGGCAGGCACCCGGCCTGACCACCGACGAGGCGGACCGGGTGGCGGACGCCGTGGGCGACCTGCCGCTGGCCGTCGAACAGGCAGCCGCCTGGCTCGCGGAGACGGCCACGCCCACCGACGAGTACCTGCGGCAGCTGACCGAACAGACCACCGCCGTCCTGGGACTCAACCACCCCAAGGACTACCCGCAGCCGGTGGCCGCCACCTGGAACATCTCCATCGCCCGCCTCCGGGAGCGGTCACCGGCCTCGGTACGGCTCCTGCAACTGTGCGCCTTCATGGCTCCGGAACCGATCTCCGTGCGCGTGCTCTACAACAAGGAGATGCTGGACGCCCTGCGGGAGTGGGACCCCTCGCTCCAGGAGAGCCTGCTGCTGGGCCGCGTGGTCCGCGAGATCGGCCGTTTCGCCCTGGCCAAGGTCGATCAGAGCAGTGGCAGCATCCAGGTCCACCGGCTGGTCCAGGCCGTCATCCGCTCACAGCTCACCGAGGGGGAACGGGAACAGGCACGGCACGTTGTGCACACCGTCCTCGCCAGCGCCCGGCCCGACGGGGACGAGCCCACCGACGATCCCTCGACCTGGCCGCTCTTCGACTCCATCTGGTCGCACCTGCTGGCCTCGGGCATCCAGGACTGCTCGGAACCCGAACCCCGGCGACTGCTCATCGACCGGGTGCGGTACCTGTGGAAGCGCGGTGACCTGCCGAGCGCCCGCCAGCTCGCGGAGGACGTGCTGGAGCGCTGGGTCGAGCGCCTCGGTGAGAACCACATGCAATGCCTCTACCTGCGCTGTCAGCTCGCCAACGTGCTCCGCTCACAGGGGCGCTACGCGGAAGCCCGCGCGATCGACGAGGAACTGCTGGAGCGGCAGCGCCAGGTCCTGGGCTCCAGTCATCCGCACACCTACATCACCGCGTCCAGCCTGGCCAGCGACCTGGCCGCACTCGGCGAGTACCGGTCGGCCGTGGAGCTGGCCGAGGCCGCACACCGGGGATTCCGCGACATCTTCCACGAGTCGCACCAGCGGACCCTCAGCGCGGCCAACAACCTCGCCCTCGCGCTGCGCATGGTCGGCCGCTACGAGGAAGCCCGCGCCGTGGACCAGGACGTCTACGACCGCCGCCTGGTCGTGCTCGGCCCCACACACCCCTACACCCTCGGCTCGGCCTCCAGCCTCGGCCGCGACCTGCGGGAGATCGGCCGCTACGACGAGGCCGTGGAGATCCTGTCCCGCGTGTACGAGGACCACAAGCGCATCCTGGGGGAGCACTTCCCCTCCACCCTCAGCTGTGCCAAGTCGCTCGCCGTCTCCTTGCGGAGAGTGGGGCGGGTGGAGGACGCGCTGCGGCTGACGACCGCGACCCTGGCGAGGTACCGCGAGCAGTACGCATCGCCGAACCCCGACTGGCTGGCCTGCGACCTCAACCTCGCGTCGGACCTGTACGCGGCCGACGAGAAGGAACAGGCCCGGGAGGTCGCCCGCCAAGCGCTGGCCGGGTACATGAAGGTCCCGGGCGAGGCCCACCCCTACACCCAGGGCGCCCTCAACAACCTCGGTATCTTCCACTGGGGCTGCGGGGACCTGGCAGAGGCCGAAGAGGTCTTCCAGCGGGTCCTGCCGCGCTTGCGGGACATGCTGGGCAAGGATCACCCCCACACCCTGATCTCCGGCCTCAACTTCGCCAACGTCCTTGCCGACCAGGGCCGTTTCGAAGAGGCGTACGACCTGGAGAGCAAGGCCGCCGCCGGCCTGAGCGCGGTGCTGGGGCGGCACCACCCGGACGCCCTCACCGCGGTCGCCAACTCGGCACTGACGCTGAGCTCACTGGGCAGCCCCGAGGGGGACCGCCTGCGCGAGGAGAGCCTCGGCGAGCTGAGGCGACTGCTCGGCGACGAGACCATGAACCTGCGGTCCGTACGGCACGAACGACGCCTCTACCGCGACCTGGAACCGCTGGCCGTGTAACGCGACCCGGCGGGCTGCTCCTCCTGGAACGGCAGCACCTCGCTGGGTGAGGCGTCGATGAGCGACCATCTCAGCACGTCCGGCAGCACGCGCAGGGCGCCGAAATGGGCCGCGGACGGCTCGATCACGGACGTGGCCCGCGGGATGCGCTCCGCGAGCCACGACGAGTGGGCGACCGGGGAGAAGGCGTCGCGGGCACCGTGCCACAGCAGGACGGGCACCTGGATGCAGGTCGGGTCGAATCCCCAGGGCTCGGTGAGGGCGAACGAGTCGTCGATCCAGCCGTACGGCGAACTGCGCAGCGCTTCGCAGTAGTTGCGCAGCAACATCGAGCGGACGCCGTTGTCGGAGATGATCTTCCGGTCGTCGTCGGTCATCTCCGCGCGCAGTTCCTCCAGCAGCCGCGCGGGGTCGGAGCGGATGGAGTCGGTGCGGGGGATGAGCCGGGCCTCGAACTCCTCGGGATCGGCGAGCGCCGTGCTGTACTCGTCGATGTTGGAGGGCGCCATCCCGGCGAACCAGTCGAGGCCCTCCGCGTCCCGGGGGGCGAGGGTGACGAGGGCTGCCGCACGGGTCACCCGGTGCGGCAGCCGGGCCGCGCAGGCCAGGGCGTGCGGGGCGCCGCCGGAACGGCCGACGACCGCGAAGCGGTCCATGCCCAGGGCGTCGGCCACGGCGGTCACGTCCTGCACGACGTCCACGACACGGCGGCCGGGCTGGCGGTCGGATCCTCCGTATCCGGGACGGTCGTAGCTGATCAGCAGGACTCCACGCTGATACAGGTACATGGGGCGCGGTCTGGGGCCGACCCGGCTGCCGGGAGTGCCGTGGAGCAGGAACACGGGTCGCCCCCGCGGGTCCCCCGAGCACTCGACCCGCAACCGCCTCCCGTCCGCCGTCCGGACGTGGTCCAGCGTCGACGCCAGGTCCCGCACGATGTATCCCCTCTCCCAGCCCACAGACCAGGTCCCAAGCTGCCGGAACTTGACCCACTCGTCCAGCCGACACCATCGCTTTCGGCTCCGTGCCGAACAGGCACAACGAGACAGGGGCGCGCGTGTCACCGCAGGGTCCGGGCCGGGCCCGGACCCGCCCGGCTCGGCGGAGGCTTGCCCCGGGGCGACCTCAGATGTCCCGGAACGTCTCGATCTGCGCCCCGATCGAGTTCAGCCGCTCCGCCAGGTCCTCGTAACCCCGGTTGATGACGTACACGTTGCGCAGCACCGACGTGCCCTCGGCCGCCATCATCGCCAGCAGGACGACCACCGCGGGGCGCAGCGCCGGCGGGCACATCATCTCGGCGGCGCGCCAGCGGGTGGGGCCCTCGACCAGGACGCGGTGGGGGTCCAGGAGCTGGAGGCGGCCGCCGAGGCGGTTCAGGTCGGTCAGGTAGATCGCGCGGTTGTCGTAGACCCAGTCGTGGATGAGGGTCTGGCCCTGGGCGACCGCCGCGATGGCCGCGAAGAACGGGACGTTGTCGATGTTCAGGCCCGGGAACGGCATGGGGTGGATCTTGTCGATCGGCGCCTCCAGCTTGGAGGGCCGGACGGTCAGGTCCACCAGCCGGGTACGGCCGTTGTCGGCGAAGTACTCGGGCGTGCGGTCGTGGTCGAGGCCCATCTCCTCCAGGACCGCGAGCTCGATCTCCAGGAACTCGATGGGCACGCGGCGCACCGTCAGCTCCGACTCCGTCACCACGGCCGCGGCCACCAGGCTCATCGCCTCGACCGGGTCCTCGGAGGGGGAGTAGTCCACGTCGACGTCGATGGTGGGCACGCCGTGCACCGTCAGCGTGGTGGTGCCGATGCCGTCGACCTTGACGCCGAGGGCCTCCAGGAAGAAGCACAGGTCCTGGACCATGTAGTTGGACGAGGCGTTGCGGATGACGGTGATGCCGTCGTGCCGGGCGGCCGCGAGCAGGGCGTTCTCGGTGACCGTGTCGCCGCGTTCGGTCAGGACGATCGGGCGGTCGGGGCTGACCGAGCGGTCCACGCGGGCGTGGTACTGGCCCTCGGTGGCGGCGATGTCCAGGCCGAACCGGCGCAGCGCGATCATGTGCGGCTCGATCGTGCGCGTACCGAGGTCGCAGCCACCTGCGTACGGCAGCTTGAACTGGTCCACGCGGTGCAGCAGCGGGCCGAGGAACATGATGATGGAGCGGGTGCGGCGGGCCGCGTCCGCGTCGATCGCCGCCAGGTCGAGCTCGGCCGACGGCACGATCTCCAGGTCCACGCCGTCGTTGATCCACCGGGTACGTACCCCGATGGAGCCCAGCACCTCGAGGAGGCGGTACACCTCCTCGATGCGGGCGACGCGGCGCAGCACCGTGCGCCCCTCGTTGAGCAGTGAGGCGCACAACAGTGCCACGCACGCGTTCTTGCTCGTCTTCACGTCGATGGCACCGGAGAGCCGGCGCCCGCCGACCACCCGCAGATGCATCGGACCGGCGTAGCCGAGCGACACGATCTCGCTGTCGAGGGCCTCCCCGATGCGCGCGATCATCTCAAGGCTGATGTTCTGATTGCCGCGCTCGATCCGGTTGACGGCGCTCTGGCTGGTGCCGAGCGCCTCGGCCAGCTGCGACTGGGTCCAGCCGCGGTGCTGCCGGGCGTCACGGATGAGCTTGCCGATGCGTACGAGGTAGTCGTCTGCCATGAGGCTGAGGTTATCTCAGATATGAGATGAAGCCCGCGCGGGGGTCCGAACGGGTGACGGGACGTCAATCCCGTCCGGCCGGCTCAGTGTCGACTCGTCCTGGTGGTCCGCCGCCAGCCGAAGGGCCCGGGCAGGTCCATCGACGTCGTACGGCGTCCCGTGCTGCTGCGGGTGTACCGGGGGCCGTTCTTTCCGCCGCCGGTGGTGATGGACCAGGAGCGCTTGTTGATGTTCAGTCGCACCCCCGGAAGGATCCGGAAACTCTTGCGGAACGTGAGCGGCATGCCTGTCTCCCCTCCTGTGTGTGCGTGGTCGTCCGTCCGTGTGGTGCGTGGACGCCTGGTTCGGATACCCGGGAAATCGGCGTACATGGCCACCGGGGGGCGCCGGGGCATGACCATCCGCCGCTCGTGTACTAGAGTTATCTCGACATCGAGATATCTGCCGAGAGAGCACCGCAGCCGCACGCCGCCATCGAGTCCGGCGGTAAGGGTTACCTAACTTAGCCTTACCTTAGCGGATCGGCCAAGATGCCGTGGCGGCAGGATCGTGGTGGTACGCGCACATCAATGAAGGAGACTGTCGTGTCGGCGAACAGCTTCGACGCCCGCAGCACGCTGCAGGTGGGCGACGAGTCGTACGAGATCTTCCGGCTGGACAAGGTGGAGGGCTCGGCCCGCCTTCCCTACAGCCTCAAGGTCCTGCTGGAGAACCTGCTCCGCACCGAGGACGGCGCGAACATCACCGCCGACCACATCCGTGCCCTCGGCGGGTGGGACTCGCAGGCCCAGCCCAGCCAGGAGATCCAGTTCACGCCGGCCCGCGTGATCATGCAGGACTTCACCGGCGTTCCCTGCGTCGTGGACCTCGCGACCATGCGCGAGGCCGTGAAGGAGCTGGGCGGCGACCCGGCGAAGATCAACCCGCTGGCGCCGGCCGAGCTGGTCATCGACCACTCCGTCATCGCCGACAAGTTCGGCACGAACGACGCCTTCAAGCAGAACGTCGACCTGGAGTACGGCCGCAACAAGGAGCGCTACCAGTTCCTGCGCTGGGGCCAGACCGCCTTCGACGAGTTCAAGGTCGTCCCGCCGGGCACCGGCATCGTCCACCAGGTGAACATCGAGCACCTGGCCCGTGTCGTGATGGTCCGCGACGGCAAGGCCTACCCGGACACCCTGGTCGGCACCGACTCGCACACCACCATGGTCAACGGCCTCGGCGTGCTCGGCTGGGGCGTCGGCGGCATCGAGGCCGAGGCCGCCATGCTCGGCCAGCCGGTCTCCATGCTCATCCCGCGCGTCGTCGGCTTCAAGCTGACCGGTGAGCTCCAGCCCGGCACCACCGCCACCGACCTCGTGCTGACCATCACCGAGATGCTCCGCAAGCACGGTGTCGTCGGCAAGTTCGTCGAGTTCTACGGCGAGGGCGTCGCCGCCACCTCCCTCGCGAACCGCGCCACCATCGGCAACATGTCGCCGGAGTTCGGCTCCACCGCGGCGATCTTCCCGATCGACGACGAGACCATCAACTACATGCGGCTCACCGGCCGCAGCGAGCAGCAGCTCGCGCTGGTCGAGGCGTACGCCAAGGAGCAGGGCCTCTGGCTCGACCCGGCCGCCGAGCCCGACTTCTCCGAGAAGCTCGAGCTCGACCTGTCGACGGTCGTCCCGTCCATCGCCGGCCCGAAGCGCCCGCAGGACCGCATCGTCCTCGCCGAGGCCGCCCAGCAGTTCGCCAAGGACGTCCTCAACTACGTCGAGGCCCCCGCGGCCCAGACCCCGGCCGCGGCCGCCTCCCCGGTCGACGAGGCGAGCGCCGAGTCCTTCCCGGCGTCCGACGCCCCGGCCTACGGCAGTCACGAGAACGGCGCCGGCGCGCCGCAGCACGGTGAGGGCACCGGCGCCCCGGTTCCGTCCAACCCGGTCACCGTGACCGCCCCCGACGGCACGTCGTACGAGATCGACCACGGCGCGGTGACGGTCGCGGCCATCACCTCCTGCACCAACACCTCCAACCCGTACGTCATGGTCGCCGCCGCGCTGGTGGCCAAGAAGGCGGTGGAGAAGGGCCTGACCCGCAAGCCGTGGGTCAAGACCACCCTGGCCCCGGGCTCCAAGGTCGTCACCGACTACTTCGAGAAGGCGGGCCTGACCCCCTACCTCGACAAGGTCGGCTTCAACCTCGTCGGCTACGGCTGCACCACCTGCATCGGCAACTCCGGCCCGCTGCCGGAGGAGGTCTCCAAGGCCGTCAACGACCACGACCTCGCGGTCACCTCGGTCCTCTCCGGCAACCGGAACTTCGAGGGCCGTATCAACCCCGACGTCAAGATGAACTACCTGGCGTCGCCGCCGCTGGTCGTCGCCTACGCGCTCGCCGGCTCCATGAAGGTCGACATCACCCGTGACGCCCTGGGCACCGACCAGGACGGCAACCCGGTCTTCCTGAAGGACATCTGGCCCTCCGAGGCCGAGGTGAACGACGTCGTCGCCAACGCCATCGGCGAGGACATGTTCTCCAAGTCCTACAGCGACGTCTTCGCGGGTGACGCCCAGTGGCAGGCGCTGCCGATCCCGACCGGCAACACCTTCGAGTGGGACGCCGAGTCCACCTACGTGCGCAAGCCCCCGTACTTCGAGGGCATGGCCCACGAGCCGGCTCCGGTGGAGAACATCTCCGGCGCCCGCGTGCTGGCCAAGCTGGGCGACTCGGTCACCACCGACCACATCTCCCCGGCCGGTGCCATCAAGGCCGACACCCCGGCCGGCAAGTACCTCACCGAGCACGGTGTGGAGCGCCGCGACTTCAACAGCTACGGCTCCCGCCGCGGCAACCACGAGGTCATGATCCGCGGTACGTTCGCCAACATCCGCCTGCGCAACCAGATCGCGCCGGGCACCGAGGGCGGCTACACCCGCGACTTCACGCAGCCCGACGCGCCGGTGTCGTTCATCTACGACGCCTCGCAGAACTACCAGGCCGCCGGCATCCCGCTGGTCGTCCTGGCCGGCAAGGAGTACGGCTCCGGCTCGTCCCGCGACTGGGCCGCCAAGGGCACCGCGCTCCTCGGCGTCAAGGCCGTCATCGCCGAGTCGTACGAGCGCATCCACCGCTCGAACCTCATCGGCATGGGCGTCCTGCCGCTGCAGTTCCCGGAGGGCCAGTCCGCGGCGTCCCTCGGCCTCACCGGTGAGGAGACCTTCGACTTCACCGGCGTCGAGGAGCTCAACAACGGCACCACCCCGCGCACGGTGAAGGTCACCACCGACACCGGCGTCGAGTTCGACGCGGTCGTCCGCATCGACACCCCCGGCGAGGCGGACTACTACCGCAACGGCGGCATCATGCAGTACGTGCTGCGCAGCCTGATCCGCAAGTAACGAGCAGGCGGAGCACCACGGCAGTTCGAGGGCCGCGTTCCCGGGTGACCGGGGGCGCGGCCCGCGCCGTTCACGCCGTTCACGCCGTCCGCGCCGTTCACGCGGTCCGCGCCGTCTCCGGGCGCGGTCGGGTCACTCGCCGCGGTACTTCGCCGCCGCGGCCTGGGCCAGGTCCTGGGACTTGTCCAGGGCCGTGTCCACCGACTGCCGGCCGGCGATGGCCGAGGCGATCTGCTGGGATACCGCCGTCCCCAGCACGGCGAACTCGGGGATGCCCAGGAAGCCGATACCGGTGTAGGGGCGGGGGCCGACACCCGGGTTCTTCGGGTCGGCGGAGTCCGTCGCCGCCGTGTACTCCTGCCGGTACCAGGCGCCGGCCGCCTGCCGGTACTCGGGATTCTCGTACAGCGACCTGCGGTTCCCGGCGGGTGCCGAGGTCCAGCCCATCTCCTGTCCGACCAGTTCCTGGAACTGCTTGGAGGAGGCCCAGGAGATGAACTCCCAGGCGGCGTCCTTCTTCTCGGACGCCTGCTGGACGCCCCACGCCCACGTCCACACCCAGCCGGCCTTCTCGGTCTTCTCGTGCGGGGCCGGGACGTAGCCCACCTTGCCCTTGACCGGGGAGCTGTCGGCCTCGACCGACGACGCCAGCGACGTGGCGTCGTACATCATCGCGCACCTTCCCTCGACGAAGCTGTCCAGGATCTCCAGCACGCCCATCCGCTCGGCGCCGGGCTGGCCGTGGGAGCGCAGCAGGCCGACGTAGAACCCCACGGCCTCCTTGAACTCCGGTGAGGTCAGGCGGGCGTTCCAGTCCATGTCGTACCAGGCGCCGCCGAAGGTGTTGACGACCGTGTTGATCGGGGCGAGGTTCTGGCCCCAGCCGGGCAGGCCGCGCAGACAGATGCCGCTGGCGCCCTCGGAGCCGTCGACCCGGGCGGCCAGGTCGGCGACCTGCTTCCAGGTCGGGTTCGCCGGCATCGTCAGCCCGCCCTTGCGGAACAGGTCCTTGCGGTACATCAGGAAGGAACCCTCGCCGTAGAACGGCTCGGCGTAGAGCTTGCCGTCCTCGCCGGTCAGCGAGGACACCAGGTTCGGGAAGACGTCGTCCTGGTCGAAGTCCCGGTCGGCCTTCACATAGGAATCCAGTGGGGCGAGCCAGCCGTTGTCCGCGTAGATCGGCGCCTCGTACGCGCTGACGCTCGCCACGTCGTAGGTGCCGGCCTGGGTCGCGAACTCGCGGTTCATCTTCTCCCGCGCCTCGTTCTCCGGCAGCAGCGTGTAGTCGACGGTGATGCCGGTCTCCGCCGTGAAGTGCCTCTTGGTGAGCTTCTTCAGGGTCTGGGTCTGCGGCACGTCCGTCGCGAGCACACGGAGGTCGGCCTGCTTCTCGCCACCGGGCAGATCGGTGTCACCGCACCCGGCGAGAACCAGACCGGCGGCGGCCGTGACGGCCACGGCCACCTGAGCGAGGCGGCTGCGCTTCATGACACCTCGCCCCGTACCCAGCTTTGCCCTTTCTTAGGCATGACGTTGCCCAATGGAACAAGAGGGACATGTCCGGCGGACCGCCGTGATGGCCTGCCGCGTCGCCGTCATGGCCTGCCGCGTCGGGCCTGAGCGCGTCTGGACAGCGCGTCGGCGGCCACGGCGGCCAGCAGCACCCCGCCAGTGATCATGAACTGCACCGCGTCCTGGACGCCCAGCAGCCCCATCCCCGAGGCGATCGACTGGATCACCACGACACCCAGCAGCACCGACCAGGGCGAGCCCCGCCCGCCGAACAGGCTCGTCCCGCCGATGACGGCCGCCGCGATCGCGTTGATCAGCAGCATCCCCGAACCGGCGGCACGGGCCGTCGTCGGGCTGGCCGACGTCAGCCCCGACGCCACGAACAGCCCGCCGAACGCGGCCAGCGTCCCCGACACCATGAACATCGCGATCCGCACCCGCTCCACCCCGATGCCGGCCCGCCGCGCCGCCTCGACCCCTCCGCCCAGCGCGTACACCCGCCGGCCGTAGCGGGTGCGGCGCAGCACGTAGTCCGAGACGACCAGGACCACCAGGAAGATCAGCAGCGCCAGCGGCAGCCCCTGGAACCGGTTGAGGGTGTACGCGCCGGCGAAGGCCACCACCGCCAGCAGAGCCGTGCGCAGCCAGATGTCGCCCCCGTGCCGGTAGGGCATGCCCGCCGCCCGGTGGCGGCTGCGCCGACGGCGGGCGGCCAGGACGTACCCGGCGGTGCCGAGCGCGGCGACCGCGTACGCCACCAGGTCGCTGCCGAAGTGCCGGCTGGTCAGGGAGGCGACCAGGCCCTCCTCGTCGATGTTGATGGTGCCGCTCGCCCCCAGCAGGTAGAGCGTCAGACCGTTCCAGATCAGCAGCCCGGCCAGCGTCACCACGAACGCGGGCACGCCGAGCCAGGCGTGGAAGGAGCCGTGGAAGGCGCCCACGGCCGTCCCCACGGCCACCGCCACGATCACCGCCAGCCACTCCGGCATCCCGTGGTTCACGTTCAGCACCGCGAACACCGCGCCCGCCAGACCGCTCACCGAGCCGACCGACAGATCGATCTCCCGGATCAGCAGCACGAACACGATCCCGACGGCCACCAGTCCGGTCCCGACGATGTCCACGCTCAGATTGGACAGGTTGCGCGGCGAGAGGAACTTGTCGTCCAGTCCCTGGAAGACGATCCAGATCACGATCAGACCGGCGATGACCAGCAGCGGCCCCCGCTCGCCGTCGCGCACACCACCGCGCAGGTCCCGTACGTACTCCCGCACACCCTGTCGCCAGCCGCGGGCGGCGGCCCGCCGCTCGTCACCGGCGGTGACCGGCCCGGCGCTGCCCGGGCCCGCCGGCCCGCCGTCCCGGTGCGGTCCGCCGCGGCTCACGGCCACGCCTCCTCGTCCCCCTTCGAACGATGGGCCACGGCGTTGTCGGCGGCTCCTGTCACGGACGAGATGATCTGCTCCTGGGTCACGGTGCTCACGTCGAACAGACCGTTGTTGCGGCCCAGGCGCAGCACGAAGACCCGGTCCGCCACGGCCTTGATGTCGCCCATGTTGTGACTGATGAGGATGATCGCCATGCCCCGGTCGCGGACCTCCTCGATCAGGTCCAGCAGATGGCTGGTCTGCTCCACGCCGAGCGCGGCGGTCGGCTCGTCGAGCAGCAGCACCTTGGGGGAGCCCATCAGCGAGCGGGAGATCGCGACGGCCTGCCGCTGCCCGGCCGACAGCGCGGAGACCGGCATCCGCACGTCGGGGATGCGGATGGACAGCGCGCGCATCAGGTCACGGGCGCGGCGCTCCATCTCCACCTCGTCCAGGACGCCCACCCGGTCGATCTCGCGGCCGAGGAAGAGATTGCCGACGACGTCCAGGTTGTCGCACATGGCGAGGTCCTGGTAGACGGTCGCGATACCCAGGGCGTGGGCGTCGTGCGGGCGTTTGATCTGCACCGGACGCCCCTCCCACTCGATGACGCCCCGGTCGGCGGGGCTGACCCCGGAGATCACCTTGATCAACGTGGACTTGCCCGCCCCGTTGTCGCCCGCCAGGGCCACCACCTCACCGGCCCGGACCTGCAGATCGACGTCCACCAGCGCCTGCACGCCGCCGAACCGCTTGGTGATGCCGCGCAACGCCAGGACGGGGGGATGGGCCACGGGGACCACCTCGCTCACCGGATGAGTCCGGCCCGGGCACAGGCCGGGCGGAGCTTCGGGGTGCAGATCTGGTCGACCGTGTAGACCCGGTTGCGGACGAGCGCCTGCCCGATCGTCTCGCGCGTCACCGCTTTCGGGGTGAGCAGGATCGCCGGGACGTCCCTCGTCGTGGGGCTGTCCACCGTCGTCCGGACCAGGGAGTCGATGTCGTTGCCACGGGCCAGGGCGACGGCCATCGCCGCCGCCGCCTCGGCCTCCAGCCGGAACGGCTTGTAGACGGTCATGTACTGCTCGCCCTCGACGATCCGCCGTACGGCGTCGAGATCGGCGTCCTGCCCGGTGACCGGGGGCAGCGGGGAGACCCGGGCGCTCTTGAGAGCCGAGATGACACCCGCCGCGATGGAGTCGTTGGCCGCGAGCACCCCGTCGATCGCGGCCGGGCCGAGGTCGCTGATCGCGGCGGACATGTGGTCGTGCGCGTTCTCCGTACGCCACCCGAGCGTGTCGTACGACTTGAGGATCCGCACCTCGTCCTGGAGGACGGACCGCGCTCCGCCCTCGTACCAGGCGGCATTGGGGCTGGACGGGTCTCCGTTCATCATGACCACACCGCCCCTGTCGGCCCTGGCACCCATGCCCGCGAGGAGCGCCCGGCCCTGGAGCCTGCCGACCCGGGCGCCGTCGAAGCTGACGAAACCGGAGATCGGGCCCTCGGCGAGCCGGTCGTAGGCGACGACGGGGATGCCCTCGCGCTGCGCCGCGTGGACCGAGGAACGCAGGGCCTTGGGATCGACGACGTCCAGGAGCAGGGCCGACACGCCCCGGGTGATCATGGAGGTCATCTGCTGCCGCTGGCTCGCCGCGTCGTTCTCGGCGTTGGCGTACAGCAGCCGGCATTCCGGGCAGAGCTCCTTGACCCGCTTCTCGATGAGGGGCCTGTCGGACTTCTCCCACCGGGGCACGGCCCGGCTCGGCAGCAGCAGCCCGATGGTCAGCTCGTCCTCGCCCTGACCGCCGCTGTCCGCACACGCCGAGAGGGACACGGCGAGGAGGACCGCCAGCAGCCCGGCGGCAGCGCGCAGACCCGGCCCGCGCATCAGGGGCCTCCCTCGCGGGACCGGTTGCGGCGCGGGGGTGCGGGTGGCCGCGCGGGCCCCTCGCCGACGTGCTCCATGGCCCGGTCGAGGCCGACGCCCTGCTCGCCCGCACGTCCCCCCGCGCGCTTGCCGTCGCCGTCCGCGGCGGGATCGCCGGTGCGGTCCGCGGCGGGATCGCCGGTGCGGTCCGCCGCCGGGTCGTCCGCACGGGAGCGGTCCTCCTCGCGGGTCCTGCGGCGGTCCCGGTTGCGGCCCAGGCCCCAGGTCCGGTCACGGCCCAGGCCCCAGACGCGGCCCGGCCTGCGCTCCTCCTCCGGCTCGGTCTCCGGCTCCTCGTCGGGGACCTCCCCGGGCTCCGGCTCGCGGCGCGTGACCACGATCTCGCTCCACACCTGCTTGCCGCCGCCCACCGGTACCGAACCCCAGGCCGCCGACACGGCCTCGACCAGGAAGAGCCCCCGCCCGCCCGTCGACTCCCAGTCCACGACCACGGGCTTGGCCGGTGCCCGCGGTGACGAGTCGTTCACGGTCACCCGCAACCGGTCCGCCGCCAGGGTCAGCTCCACCCGGACCGCGCCCTGCGTGTGCACCAGCGCGTTGGTGACCAGCTCCGACACCACCAGCAGGACGGTGTCGGCCTCCTCGGCGATGCCCCACGAACGCAGCGTGCGCGCGCTGAACCGGCGGGCGTGCATCACCGCGTCCGGCAGCCGCCACACCACCCAGCCCGCCCGCACCGGACGTACCCGCATCCCGTCGTAACGCAGCAGCAGCACCGCCACGTCGTCCTCGCGCCGCCCGGCCTCGCCGAGCAGCGCGTCGGCCATCCGGCCCAGGTCCGCCGGATCCGCCGCCGCGAGCGCCTGGCGCACGAGCCGCATCCCCTCGTCCACCTGGAGATCCGCCGACTCGACCAGACCGTCCGTCACCAGCGCCAGCACCGATCCGGGGGCGAGCGCGAGGGCCGTCAGCGGGAACTCCGCCTCCGCGAGGACACCCAACGGCAGGCCGCCCTCGACGGCGATCTCCTCGGTGCCGCCGTCGGGATGCCGTGCCAGCGGGGCCAGGTGCCCGGCCCGGACGAACAGCGCGTTGCCCTCCTCCATGTCCAGTTCGACGTAGCAGCAGGTGGCGAACAGGTCGGTCTCCATGCCGACGAGCAGCCGGTTGGCGTGCGCGACGACCACGTCCGGCGGATGCCCCTCCACGGCGTAGGCACGGACCGCCGTACGCATCTGGCCCATGATCGTCGCGGCCGCCGCGCTGTGGCCCTGCACATCCCCGATGACCAGGGCGACCTTGCTCTCCGACAGCGCGATCACGTCGTACCAGTCGCCGCCCACCTGGAGCCCCCGCCGGGCGGGCAGATAACGGGCCACGGCCGTGCCGCCGGGCAGCCGGGGGAGCCGGCGCGGCAGCAGGCTGCGCTGGAGCATCGTCGCGAGCTCCTGCTCGGCGTCGTAGGCGTGCGCGCGCTTCAGGGCCTGCCCGACCAGGCCCGCGGTCGCGGTCAGCAGGGCCCGCTCCTCGGGGGCGAACTCGTGCGGGGTGTCCCAGCCGACCAGACACACCCCGGCCACCCCGTTCCTGGCCGGCAGCGGCAGCACCGCGAGCCCGCCGGGGCCGATGCCCGCGAGCCCCGGTTCCAGCTCGGAACCGGCCGGCCACAGACTCATCCGCCCGTCCCGCAGCGCCGCCTGGAGCGTGGGCAGGGCGGTGACGGGGGCGTCGGGCCATTCCGAGCGCCACTCCCGGCGCCACAGCTCCGGCCAGGCGGCGGCACCCGGCGGATCGAGCACGGTGACCGCCAGCCGGTCCTCCAGCAGCTCGGCGAGCGCGACCCGGTCGGCGCCCAGCGGCTCGCGCAACGCGGCGACGACGACCCGGCTGACGTCCCGGACGGTCGTGGCGTCGTCGAGCGCGGCGGTCAGCCACTGGATCCGGGCGACGTCGCTGGCGCTGCGGCGCAGCACGGGCGCCGCGCTGACCACGCCCAGCACCCGCTCCGGGGCGCCGTCGGGCCCCTTCAGCACCCGGCAGTCCAGCCGCAGCCAGCACAGTTCACCGGTGGGCCGCCGGATGCGGAACTCCAGCTCACGGCGGCCGGGGGTCTGCGCGGACGGCTCGATGACCGACATCAGCGCGGGGACGTCCTCGGGGACGCTCACCGACAGCAGCGTGTCGGTCTTGCCGTCGAACCCGCCCTCGGGGATGCCGACGAGTTCGAGCAGGGCCGGGTCCGTCTCGACCAGCCCGGTGCCGGGGGACAGGGCGAACGAACCCACTCCCATGGCACGCAGGGCCGAGTCCAGCAGCGGCGAGGGCGCCGAGCGGTCGGCCTCGCCCCGCAGCCGCTCGGCGACGGCCTCGGCATAACGCTCCAGGAAATCCCGCTGCTCGGCCCCGAACCCCTCCCCGGCCTCTCCCACCACGACGAGACACCCCAGCCATCCGCCCGCGGCCCCCAACGGCAGGGCCCCGAACGGGGCGGAGGCCGCGACGCCTTCCTCCGCCCCGGCGAGCACGAACCCCGCGAGCCAGACGGGCCGCCCCCGCAGATAGGCCTCGACGACGGCAGAACCATCGCCGCCCGCGCTGGGCCCGCCGCCGGCCTCCGGCGCCGGGCCGGGAGACGGGTGTCCGTGGACAGCCCCTCGTATCGCTTCCGGCGTCGGCCCGGGGGAGAGGTCGCTGGGGCGGGTGGCTTGTGGTGCTTCCGGCGTCGGCCCGGGGGAGGGGGCGCTGGGGCGGGTGGCTTGTGGTGCTTCCGGTGTCGGTCCGGGGGAGGGGGCGCCGGGGGCCGGGGCTTCCGGTGCCGGCCCGAGCGAACTGCTCGATCCCGCTCCGGGGGATTCCCGGGATTTCCCGGGAGCGGGCAGCGGCACCCGTTCCGGCAGCCGGTACGCCTGCTCGGACTCGGCCCCGGCGGATTCCACCAGCCGGAGTCCGGTCCCGTCCTCGCCGCGTACGTACACCGCGGCCAGGGCCACCCCGGCGAACGCCAGGAGCCGCGCCCGGGCGGCCTGCTCCGGGGTGGGACGGGACGGACCGGCGCCCCCGTCCCCCGGCGCCCGAAGGCCGGGGATCGCGGCCCGGGCATCGCCGTGATGGGGCATGTCCGCATCCACCTCCCGTCCATGCCGCAGCCACCGGCAGGTGGGAGTCCCCGGGACTCAGGCGACGACGACGCGGGCACGGGACCGGCGGCGCGGGGTCGCGCCTCCCATGGCGGTTCCACGCCGCACATGAGCGGCAGGGCACCCACACAACAGAATCGCATACGGGGCCAGGCCGGACATATGGTGCGCCCGGCTTCTCGCTCCCGGACCGGATGCCGCTGGGGCGGTCGGCGGGAGGCCGCGCCACCGGGAGGAAACGGGTGCCCATGGCGATGCCGGCGGCGCCGTGGGCCACGGCCGCCACCAGCCCGCTTCCGTCGCGGAAGCCGCCGGCGGCGCCCGGCCGGTCGCCCGCGGGGAGTCCGGCCGGGGGCCGGGGAACCGACTGCTCGATCCTCCGCGTCATGCCGAACTGACACTGAGGGGGAGATGTGAATGGGCAAGCGGGTCATCCTGCTGTGCGGTGGCGTGCTCGTCGTGGCCGGGATCGCCGCGGCGGTGTGGTGGAACTGGGTGCGGGCGCCCTATGCGCTGGCCGATGCGCCCGAGGTCGACGTGACGGTGCGTGCGGAGACGTCCGTGTACCCCGACGTGCAGGAGACGGCCGAGGACGTCGACACGCTCGTCCGGATCTATGTGCAACGGCTCAAGGACGGCGACGCCGAGGGGCTCGCCGAACTCGCCGGGCCCGCCTACCGGCAGCCCGGACCGACCGCGGCCAGGTATGTGCGGGAATACGGCGAAGCGGCGGGCGGGCAGGTCGAGGTCACCGTGCGGGAAGGGTCCGTCGACTACTTCAACCCGGTGACGGTGGCGTACGAGAAGACCGGACAGCGGCAGAACGTGCTGTTGGTCAAGGACGACGGACACTGGTGGATCGGCCTCGGCGACGGCGATCCGGCAGCCGGCAAGTAGCGACAGCCGCGGAAGAGGCCCGGAGACCGCCCCACCCGCACCTCAGGGAACGCCGGTGACGAAACTGAGCCCAGTTCCCGCAAGAGAGGTGAAGAAACCAGGCAGGTCGGCCGCGTGTTCTTCGAATCGCCGGGCAAGAGGAGCAACGGAGGTTGATAACTATGGTTCCCCTGCTTCTCGTCCTGCTTCTGGCCCTGATCCTCTTCGGTGCGGGATTCGCGCTGAAGGCACTGTGGTGGATCGCCGTCATCGTGCTGGTCGTCTGGCTCCTGGGTTTCGTGCTGCGCAGTGCGGACACAGGCGGCCGCAAGGGTCGCTGGTACCGCTGGTAGCCCGCCACACGGAAGCCGGCCTGCGGGCCCCGGGGACACCCCGGGGCCCGCAGGCATGTCTGGCTTTGGGCCGGCTCCCCGGGCAAACGGTGTAACCAGCACCTTCCGGGGCACTTGGTCCCCCTGGCCGGGGTCCGGTGAAGCAGCGGAACCTGCACCTCCAAACACCGGACCCCAGCCGCACCCCGACACTCGCCCGGCCGGCGGGCGGGGCCGTCCTGCCCTGCCCCGCCGCCCCGCCGCCCCGCCGCCCCGCCGTCCTGTGCGGCTGCTCAGCCCACCCGGCAGGGCAGACTGCTCGTACTGTCACCCCCCGACCCGGAGACGGTGTAACCGAACGTCGCGCTCCTGCCCGGCGCCAGGGAGCCGTTCCAGTCGGCGTTGTGGACCATCACCGCCTGGCCGTTGTAGGTCGCGCTGCCGCTCCACAGGCTCTCCACCTTCTGGCCCGCCGGAAGCGTCCAGTCGACCATCCAGCCGAGCATCGGCACCGTGCCGGTGTTGGTGACGGTCACCTCGGACTGGTAGCCGCCGTTCCAGCTGCCCGTGGTCCTGCGGGTGGCCGCACAGGTGCCGGGCACCGGCTCGGACGGGTTGCCCGGCTCCCTGATCCCGGTCACCTCGCCCTTGCCGCCGTCGAAGACCACGTCGGAGCAGGAGTAGAAGGTCTCCTGGCTGTCGGAGCGCTGCCAGACCATGTAGATGATGTGGCGTCCCGACTTGTTCTCGGGGAGCTTGCCCGTCCAGGAGTAGTTGGCCTCGACCGTACCCGGGGAGCCCTTCAGCGGCGGGTGGTCCACGCTCAGGAACGGCCGCTCCTCCATGTCGTTCCAGGTGAGCGTCCTGGTCGGGTCGAAGCCGTCCTTCGTGAGGTAGACGTGGAACCAACCCGGGTGCGCCGCCCAGGCGTTGTAGGAGAAGTCGACGGTCGCGCCCGAGGTGAGATGGGTGAGCGGCCAGTCCTTGCCGGGCGCGTTGAACCCGGTGAAGTTGGTGTTGCCGCCGCTGCACAGCTCGCCGTCCGGCACGAAGCCCCGCGTGCGGCCGGCCCCGTCGGAACGGAGCACCGAGAACCAGTTGTAGAACGGCGTGGTGCCGCTGACCTGCTGTGCGCCCCGGCAGGCGGGATTGACCGGCTTGATCTCACCGGTGTCGGTCAGTGCGTCCTGCCAGCACAGGAAGGTGCGGCTGCCGGGCTTCATGGGGGTGCCGTGCGCCTCCGCCTCACCACCGGCCGTCATGACCAGGCCGACGGCCGGGACGGTGACCAGGAGGGAGAGCAGCACGAGGAAGAGGGCTCGGGCCCGGCCGGAAAGCGCCGGTCGGGGCGGAGGGGATCCTCCGGGCAGGGTTGTCAGGATCATGACAGTGTTATCCGTTCGTGGGGGTACGGACCTGCGGATGTGTGCGCGGATGCGCGGGATGGGAGCGACTCACGGGCGGGTTCCGGTCCACCGTTGATGGGAGCGCTCCCACCCCGCCTGTTGCGGAAGTTAGCGCCCGACGGGGCAGATGTAAACGGCTCCCGCGCACAGGCCCGGGCGGGCCGCCTCGCCGACGCGGCGGCGCGCGCGTCCCCGCGCGGCACGTCGAAGCGCCTTCGAGGGCCTGAAGCGGGCGATGCGACGGGCCCGAGGGGGCAGGTCGTGGCGGCGCGACGCCCGGGGGCGCCGCCGCTCGGCTCGCGGGCGGAGGCGAAGCCCCCGCCGTCGGGGGCGTCATCGGCGAGGTCGAGGATCGGGTCGTACGCGCCGTCCGGCACGGCGTCCCGTACGACCCGGCCCCCGAACCGCCGGCAGGCCTTCGCCACCTCCCCGTGCACGGTCTTCACCAGCGGATCCGACCCCCGGATCAGGGTCCGCCGGCTGCCGAGAGCCCGGAAGGCGGCGGGCGGCAGCCAGGCCGGGTCGACACCCTCCGGCAGGACCGGACGGAAGGCGGTATCAGGCCTCAACTCCCGTGCTCAGCAGAGCAGTTCGACTTCCGCCAGTGTGGCCTCACCGTCGAGGACCAGGCGGTACCTCTCGTACGTACCCGGCGACCTCACGGAGAACGCGCGGGTCTGTCTGTCCCACGCGAAGGACTCCCCGGAGCGCCGGTCCAGCGTGCGCCAGGTGCTGCCGTCGGAGGAGCCCTGGAGGGTCCATCCGGCCGGTGCCTTCGCCCGGTCCGCCGACGACGTCAGCGTGTACTGGACCGCCTCGGCCGCCTTCGGGACCGGCAGGTCCACGGAGGTCACCGCGGCGTCCGTCGCCGACGTGTCGTCGAACAGGGCGCCGTCACCCTTCAGCACGTCCGCACGGGGCGTCGGCACCTCGTCGTCCCGGGTGATCGACACGGGTGCCGCGTGCGCGCCCGTGCCCCAGGACGACGGCCGCGCGCCCATGTCGAACTCCAGGACACCGCCCTTGGCGACGAGCGCGTGCGGCAGCGACGTCTTCGTCCACGCACGGCCGTTGACCTTCAGCCCCTGCACGTACACGTTCCGCGTGCTGTTCCGGGGCGCCTTCACCACCAGCTCGCGCCCGTTCTCCAGATGCACGGTCGCCTTCGTGAACAGGGGTGAGCCGATGGCGTACTCGCCGCTGCCCATCACCAGCGGGTAGAAGCCGAGCGACGAGAACAGGAACCAGGCCGACTGCTCGCCGTTGTCCTCGTCCCCGTGGTAGCCCTGCCCGATCTCGCTGCCCGTGTACAGCCGGGACAGCACCTCGCGGACGTTCTTCTGCGTCTTCCAGGGCTGCCCGGCCGCGTCGTACATGTACAGGGCGTGGTGGGCCACCTGGTTGGAGTGGCCGTACATGCCCATCCGCACGTCCCGCGCCTCGGTCATCTCGTGGATGACACCGCCGTAGGAGCCGACGAACTCGGGGGAGGCCGTCTCGGGGGTGGAGAGGTAGGCGTCCAGCTTGCCGGCGAGGCCCTCGCGCCCGCCGTACAGGTTGGCCAGGCCCCGGCTGTCGTGCGGGGCGGTGAAGGCGTACCCCCAGCCGTTGGTCTCGGTGTAGTCGTGGCCCCAGACGCGCGGGTCGTACTTCGGCGACTCGACCCGCCAGTCGCCCTTGGCGTTGCGGCCCTGGAAGAAACCGGCCTCGGCGTCGAAGAGGTTCACGTAGTCCCGGGCGCGGTTCAGGAAGTACTCCGACTCCTCCTTGTAGCGCCGCTCACCGGTCTCCTCGTACAGCTTCCGGCCCATGCGGGAGATGCCGTAGTCGTTGAGGTAGCCCTCCAGGGCCCAGGACAGGCCCTCGTGGGTCTCGGTGCTGGTGTAGCCGAGGAAGGGGGAGGTGGTCATGCCCTTGCGGCCGACGCCCGGGTTCGGCGGCACGACCGTCGCGTTCTTCACCGCCGCCTCGTAGGCCGCCTCCGCGTCGAAGTCGACGCCCTTGACGTAGGCGTCGGCGAACGCCACGTCCGAGGACGTGCCCGTCATGAGGTCCGCGTAGCCGGGGGAGGACCAGCGCGAGGTCCAGCCGCCGTCCTTGTACTGCTGCACGAACCCGTCGACCAACTCACCCGCCCGCGACGGAGTGAGGAAGGAGTACGCGGGCCAGGTCGTCCGGTAGGTGTCCCAGAAGCCGTTGTTGACGTACACCTTGCCGTCGACGATCTTCGCGCCGGTGTGCGTCGGGGTGTCCGGCTTCGGCATGGGGGAGAAGGGCGAGGCGTACCGGTACGTGCCCCCGACCCGCTCGAACCCGGAGTTCGGGTACAGGTACAGCCGGTACAGGCTGGAGTACAGCGTCGTCAGCTGGTCGGGCGTCGCGCCCTCCACCTCGACCTTGCCGAGCAGCCGGTCCCACTGCCGCTGGGCGCTCTTCTCGACCGCCTCGAACGACCGGCCCTCGGGGATCTCCTGGCGCAGGTTGTCCTCGGCCTGGTCGAGACTGATCAGCGAGGTCGCCAGGCGCAGGGTCACGGTCCGGTCGTCGGCCTCGAACCGCAGGTGACCCCTGACGCCGCTGGAGTCGCCCTCCGTCACCGGCTGGTCGAACTCGCCGTACACGAAGAGCCGCGTCGCGCCCGTCGACAGCCCGGACTTCACGTCCGAGTAACCGGTGACGACCCCGTTCTCCTTGTCCAGCGTCAGCCCGGCCTGGTCCGTCACGTTGTCGAACAGGACGCTCGCGTCGTCGCCGGGGTAGGTGAAGCGCAGCATCGCCGCGTGGTCGGTCGGCGCCATCTCGGCCTTCAGCCCGTTCTCGAACCGCACTCCGTAGTAGTACGGCCGGGCGGTCTCGTTCTCGTGCCGGAAGGCCAGTTCCCGGGCGTCCCGCCCGTACTCCGGGGTCCCGGAGGCCGCCGAGGGCATCACCTGGAAGGTCTGCCGGTCACCCATCCAGGGGCTCGGCTCATGGCTGGCGCTGAACGCCTGGATCGTCGGCAGGTTGTCCGCGTTGTTCGCCCGCGCGTAGTCGTACAGCCAGCTCAGCGAACCGGCGTTGGTCACCGGCGTCCAGAAGTTGAAGCCGTGCGGCACGGCCGTCGCCGGGAAGTTGTTGCCGCGTGAGAAGCCGCCGCTGGAGTTGGTGCCGCGGGTGGTCACCGCGTAGTCCGACAGATGCGCCTTCGGCCGCTCGGGCGCTACGGACCCGATCCTGACGTCGTCCAGCCAGCCCCGGAACTTCGCCGGGCCCTCGGGGGAGTCGTAGGCCACCAGGATCCGGTCCACGGTCTTCCCGGCCGCGACCGACCCGATCCTCGAGGCGACGTCGTTCCACTGGTTGACGTAGAGGATCTTCGCCGCGCCCTGTCCCCGCGGGGTCAGCGGGAACCCGTGCTGGTCGGTGGCGCCCAGGTCGCTCAGGTGGGTTCCGTCGGTGAAGGCGAGGTCGACGGAGACGTTCGTGGCGTCGTAGTCGAGGTCGCCGTCCGCCATCGAGGGGAAGACACGGTAGGCCAGCCGTGTGTCCCTGCCGACGGCCACGTTCACGTCGAAGACCTTGTTGTACGAGTACGCCCGCCCGTCGGCGGTGTGCCGGCCGGCGTACCGCAGGGCACGCTTTCCGGTGAACCCGGCGCCGGACTTGGCGGTGGGGGATCCGCTCGGGCCGCGGTCGACGAGCGAGAGCATGTCCTGGGGAACGGGCCCGTCGGTGCCGCCCGTGGACAGCTGCACGTCGGCGAGCTGGAGGATGTCGCCGCCGTTGTTCCGGGTGACGTCCAGCCGGAAGTGCCGGTACTCGCCGGGTTCGGCCAGGTCGTACGTCCTGGTCCGGAACCGCTCGGAGAAGGACTCGCCGGAGCGCGTGTCGAGCGTCTTCCACTCCTTGCCGTCGGCGGAACCCTTCAGGGTCCAGTCCTTGGGGTCGCGCTCGTCGTGGTCGTTGGCCGACGTCAGCGCATAGCGCGCCAGTTTGACCGGTGTGTCCAGGTCGAACTCCGCCCAGCCGGTGGGTTCGAAGGTGAGCCACTTGGTGCTCGGCTCGCCGTCGACGAGGTTCTCCTTGACCTCGCCCCCGCCCGTGTTCTCGGCGCTCGCCCGGACGTCGGTGACCTGGTCCGTCACATTGCCCGGTATGCCGCTGCTGTAGCCGCCGTCGACTCCGGAGGCCCGCTCGGCGCCGTCCGGGCCGGTGTCGACGGTGTTCACCCAGTCCGGAACCGGGTCGTCCGCCTCGAAGGAGGACACGAATTCCCGATCGGGTTTTCCGGGGGCCTGGGGCAGTGCGACCGCAATGCCCTGCGAACCCAGGGTCAAAGCGAAGGCGGTCGCCGACACGACCGCCGAACCCCATCTGTGCCGAGCTTTCCGCTGCATCAACGGGTACCCTCCCTGCGCAGTGGACAACGTTGTCACCTTCGATGCGCAAGGACCAGTAGTTGCCCAAGTGGCGAGGAGTGTCAAGGGTGTTGCCTGCGGCATTCGGGCGCGGCGACCGGGATATTTCCGGCGGAGCATCCGCAGGCCCCGCATACTTCCGCGAGGTCTCAACTCGGATAAGACCCACGGCCAACCTTGCGTTCGATCTTGATCCGCTGGCGGGAAGTGGACTATACCTGTCGGACGCTTCACCCGATCCGCACATCACCACCCGCACTTCCTGCACGACCCAGCTTGACCCGATCGCGGTGCCGGGAGGGATCCGGTTCACCGCCTGAGTCCTGGAGAAGGCGAGGACTTGAGCATGGGATCCACTTCCGCCGAGCACCACGGCACCGAAGGCGTCGGCCGCCGTGACCTGATCAAGAGGTCCGCCGCGCTCGGGCTGATCTCCGTCCCCACGATGAGCTTCCTGTCCGCCTGTGCCAGCAGCGGCGGCGACGACAGCGGGGACAAGGCCAAAGCAGGCAAGAAGACCGCGAAGAACCCGCTCGCCGTCAATGACACGGCCGGTATGGAATTCGTCCTGTTCGACGGTGGTTTCGGCAAGGAGTACGCCGAGGACGCCGTGAAGATCTACGAGAAGAACTTCCCCAAGGCCTCGGTGAAGTTCTCCGCCACCCAGAAGATCCAGTCCACGCTCCAGCCCCGCTTCAACCAGGGCACCCCGCCGGACCTCATCGACAACTCCGGCGCCGAGCAGATGGACATGGGCGTCCTGGTCGGCAAGAACCAGCTCACCGACCTCACCCCGCTGCTGGACGCGCCCTCCTACGACGACCCGAACAAGAAGGTCCGCGACACGCTGCGCCCCGGCATCGTGGAGATGGGCCAGTTCGACGGCGAGAAGGTCTGGATCCTCTACTACGCCTACACGGTGTACGGCGTCTGGTACTCGCAGAAGGCCCTGGACTCGCTCGACGAGCAGTACCCCGAGACCTGGGACCAGATGCTCGCGGTCTGCGCCAAGGCGAAGAAGAAGGGCATGGCGGGCTGGACGTACGCGGGCAAGTACCCGTACTACCTTCCCTTCTCGCTCTACCCGATGATCGGCAAGGTCGGCGGCCGCGAGGTCCTCGACGCGATCGACAACCTGGAGCCGAACGCCTGGAAGCACCCGGCCGTCAAGGCCTGCTTCGAGGCGTACTACGAGCTCTACAAGAAGGGCTATGTCCTCAAGGGCACCCCGGGCCTGGACCACATCCAGTCGCAGACCGCGTGGGCCGAGGGCAAGGCGCTGTTCATCCCGAACGGCTCCTGGGTGGAGAACGAATCGGCGAACGTCATCCCGAAGGACTTCGACCTGGCCGTCTCCGCGCCCACCGGCCTCGACTCCTCGGACAAGATGCCGTTCGGCACCATCTGGGCCTCCGGCGGTGAGCCCTTCATCGTCCCGGCCAAGGCGAAGAACGCCGCCGGCGGCATGGAGCAACTGCGCATCATGCTCAGCGAGGCCTCGTCGAAGAACTTCACCGGCAAGGTGAAGTCGCTGACCGCGTACAACGGCGGCACCGACGGCATCGCGCTCACGCCCGGTCTGAAATCCGGTGTCGCGGCACTGGACAAGGCCGGCGAGAACGTGGTGAATCCCCGTATGCAGGACTGGTACGTGCAGTTGCAGAAGGAGAAGATCGGCGTTTCCGGCCTGGGCGAGATGATGGCCGGCCGGCTGACTCCCGCCGAGGCCATCAAGAAGATCCAGGGCTTCGCCGACGAGACCGCCAAGGACGACTCCATCAAGCACTACAAGCACCAGTAACGGCACCGGAAAACCAATTCCGCACACGGCACCGGAGTGGCGATGCAGCACGGCAAGTACCGGTTCATCGTGGGCTTCCTCGCGTTGCCCCTGGGACTGTACGCGCTCTTCGTGGTCTGGCCGTTCATCCAGTCCATCTACTACTCGTTCACGGACTGGACCGGCCTCAGCCCCGAATTCAAGATGGTCGGTTTCGACAACTACAGCCGGATGCTCGACGACGACATCTTCTGGAAGTCGTTGCAGCACAGCCTGCTGTTCGCCCTCCTGCTGCCGGTGGTGACGATCGGCCTCGCGCTGTTCTTCGCCTTCATGATCAACGTGGGCGGCAGAAAGCGGAGAAACGGCCCGGTCGTCACCGGCGTCCGCGGCTCCTCCTTCTACAAGATCGTCTACTTCTTCCCACAGGTCCTCTCGATCGCCATCGTGGCGCTGCTTTTCGCGTTCGCGTACAACCCGGACAGCGGCGCGATCAACTCGCTCCTGCGCGGCATCGGCCTGGACGACGTCCAGCCGCTCTGGCTGGGCGACCCCGATCTGGCCCTCTGGGCGGTGATGGGGGTCCTCGTCTGGTCCACGGTCGGCTTCTTCGTGGTCCTCTTCTCCGCCGGCATGGCCTCCATCCCGGCGGAGATGTACGAGGCCGCGCTCCTGGACGGCGCGAACCGCGTCACCACGTTCTTCCGGGTCACCCTGCCCCTCCTGTGGGACACGGTGCAGTCCGGCTGGGTCTACATGGGCATCCTGGCCCTGGGCGCCGAGTCGTTCGCGGTCGTGCAGATCATGACGACCGGGCCGGGCGGTCCCGACTACTCGACCACCGTCATGGTCCTGTACGTGTACCAGAAGGCGTTCCGTGACGGGCAGGCCGCCTACGCCACCACCATCGGTGTCGCCCTCCTCGTCGTCACGCTGGCCTTCGCCGCCGTGGTGATGCGGCTGGGCCGTCGCGAGCGGCTGGAGTACTGACCGATGAAGACGACCGAAACCCCCGCGCCGCTGCCGGCCGAGTCCGGAGCCCCGATCACCAAGACGGACGTCCGGCCGCCGCCTCCCGTGAAGCAGAAGAAGGAAGGCACGGTCCTCAACGTCTTCTCCCACGGCGTCCTGGTCATCTGGGCGTTCATGGTGGTCCTGCCGCTGCTCTGGGCGGTCATGACGTCCTTCAAGGACGACCGCTCCATCTTCAGCTCCCCCTGGTCGCTGCCGGACTCCCTGCACTTCGACAACTGGTCGCGGGCGTGGACCCAGGCCAACATGAGCGACTACTTCCTCAACACGGTCCTCGTGGTCGGCGGTTCACTCATCGGCACGCTGGTCCTGGGCTCCATGGCGGCCTACGTCCTGGCCCGCTTCGACTTCCCGGGCAACCGCTTCATCTACTTCCTGTTCATCGGCGGCATGAGCTTCCCGATCATGCTCGCGCTGGTCCCGCTGTTCTACGTCGTGAACAACATGGGCCTGCTGAACACCATCCACGGCCTGATCCTGGTCTACATCGCCTACTCGCTGCCGTTCACGGTGTTCTTCCTCACGGCGTTCTTCCGCACCCTGCCGACGTCGATCGCCGAAGCGGCCTTCGTGGACGGGGCGTCCCACAGCCGCACGTTCTTCCAGATCATGCTGCCCATGGCCAAGCCGGGCCTGATCAGCGTCGGCATCTTCAACTTCCTGGGCCAGTGGAACCAGTACATGCTCCCCACGGTCCTCAACACCGACCCCGACAAGCGGGTCCTCACCCAGGGCCTGGTGCAGCTGGCGGTCAGCCAGGGCTACAAGGGCGACTGGTCGGGCCTCTTCGCGGGCCTGGTGATGGCGATGCTGCCGGTCCTGGCGGCGTACATCATCTTCCAGCGGCAGGTGGTACAGGGCTTGACGGCCGGCGCACTGAAGTAGCCCGGCCGGAGGGTCTGGGGCCGAGTGGGCCCGCGGCCCGGCGGGGCGTGGTCCCGTACCCCGATGCGGCCCCGGCCCACCACCCGGCGCAACGCACAAGCACCCGCCCCGACAGAAAGCGCAAACCACGACGTAGCACTCCGCAACCACCCGCATACCCCCCGGAATCAGTTCAACCTCTTGACGGGAGGCAACCCGAACGGCTCAGCTTAGAGTTCACTAGTTGGACATAGACGGGGCCTCATCGAAGCGGCCCCGCGCGCAGGAGGTCGTCGTGGAGACTCCGGGGTCGCAGTCGTCGCTGCACCGAGCCAACCTGGAGCGGGTCGTACGGGCCGTGCGCCTCGCCGGCTCCCTCACCCAGGCCGAGATCGCGCGGACGACAGGCCTGTCCGCGGCGACGGTGTCCAACATCGTCCGGGAGTTGAAGGACGGCGGCACCGTCGAGGTCACCCCGACCTCCGCCGGCGGCCGCAGGGCCCGCAGCGTGTCGCTGAGCGGCGACGCCGGCATCGTCATCGGCGTCGACTTCGGCCACACCCACCTCCGCGTGGCCATCGGCAACCTCGCCCACCAGGTCCTCGCCGAGGAATCCGAGCCCCTCGACGTCGACGCCTCGTCCACGCAGGGCTTCGACCGCGCGGAACAGCTGGTCACCCGCCTGGTCGAGGCCACCGGCGTCTCCCGATCCAAGATCGCCGGCATCGGTCTCGGCGTCCCCGGCCCCATCGACGTCGAGTCCGGCACCCTCGGCTCGACCGCCATCCTCCCGGGATGGACCGGCACCAAGCCCGCAGAGGAGCTCCGCGGCCGCCTCGGCGTCCCCGTGCACGTGGACAACGACGCCAACCTCGGCGCCCTCGGCGAGATGGTCTGGGGCAGCGGCCGAGGCGTCCGCGACCTGGCCTACATCAAGGTCGCCAGCGGTGTCGGCTCCGGTCTGGTGATAGACGGCAAGATCTACCGGGGACCCGGCGGCACCGCCGGAGAAATCGGACATATTACACTCGACGAATCCGGCCCGGTCTGCCGCTGCGGCAACCGCGGCTGCCTGGAGACCTTCGCGGCAGCGCGCTACGTGCTCCCGCTCCTCCAGTCCAGCCACGGCACCGATCTGACCATGGAAGGCGTCGTACGGCTCGCGCGGGACGGAGACCCGGGCTGCCGTCGGGTGATCGCCGACGTCGGCCGCCACATCGGCAGTGGAGTCGCCAATCTCTGCAACCTGCTGAACCCGAGCCGGGTGGTCCTCGGCGGTGATCTCGCCGAGGCCGGTGAGCTGGTGCTCGGGCCGATCCGGGAGTCCGTCGGCCGCTATGCGATCCCCAGTGCGGCACGCCAGTTGTCGGTGCTCCCCGGCGCCCTCGGCGGCCGTGCGGAGGTGCTCGGAGCGCTCGCTCTCGCCCTCAGCGAGATGGGCGATTCGACCCTTCTCGACGGAACTGCCCCGGCCGCACTGAAGGCGGCCACCCCTGCCTTCACTTAGAGAACGGATGGCACCGTTGCCATCTCGTTAAGGATTTACTTCTTGACGTCGCACGTGTGGCCGAGTTGACTTCCAGCCACCTCGGCCGCAATGTCGCGGCCTCGTCAGGGAGGTTTCTGAAGTGAACACGCGTATGCGTCGCGCCGCCGTTGCTGTTGCCGCTGGTGCGATGGCCGTTTCGCTTGCTGCCTGTGGCAGCGCCAAGGAGTCGGGCGACAACGCCGATTCCTCCGGGTCCGCCAAGAAGGGCGACGACATCAAGGTCGGCCTGCTCCTTCCGGAGAACGCGACCGCCCGGTACGAGAAGTTCGACCGTCCGCTCATCGAGAAGAAGGTCAAGGAGCTCACCGGCGACAAGGGCGAGGTCGTCTACGCCAACGCCAACCAGGACGCCGCCAAGCAGAACCAGCAGGTCGACACGATGGTGTCGAACAAGGTCGACGTGCTGATCGTGGACGCGGTGGACTCCAAGGCCATCGCCGGCTCGGTGAAGAAGGCCAAGGACGCCGGCATCCCCGTCGTCGCCTACGACCGCCTGGCCGAGGGCCCGATCGACGCCTACACCTCGTTCGACAACGTCACCGTCGGCAAGACCCAGGGCGAGGCCCTGCTGAAGGCCCTCGGCGGCAAGGCCAAGGACGGCCAGATCGTCATGATGAACGGGTCGTCCACCGACCCGAACGCCGCCCAGTTCAAGAAGGGCGCGCACTCCGTGCTCGACGGCAAGGTGAAGGTCGGCCGCGAGTACGACACCAAGGAGTGGAAGCCGGAGAACGCCAACGCCAACATGGAGGGCGCCATCTCCGCCCTCGGCAAGGACAAGATCGTCGGCGTCTACTCCGCCAACGACGGCATGGCGGGCGGCATCATCACCGCCCTGAAGGCCGCCGGCATCGCCGACATCCCGGTCACCGGCCAGGACGCCGAGCTCGCGGGTGTGCAGCGCATCGTCACCGGTGAGCAGTACATGAGCGTCTACAAGCCCTACCCGCAGGAGGCGGACGTCGCCGCCGAGATGGCCGTCGCCCTCGCCCAGGGCAAGTCGCTCGACTCGCTCGCCAAGGACAAGGTCGACAGCCCGACCACCAAGGCCGTCCCGTCCGTCCTGGTCCCGGTCGTCTCGCTGACCAAGGACAACATCAACGACACGGTCATCAAGGACGGCATCTACACCGTCAACGAGATCTGCACGGGCAAGTACAAGGCCGCCTGCGACAAGATCGGTCTCAAGTAAGCGACCGCCAAGTCCCCTGCCGAGCACGGGAGTCCGAGCCGGACTCCCGTGACTCCATGCGGGGACCGGTTCGCCCCCGAGTTCCTCCGGCGCCCCGCCACATCAGCCCCGCAAGCTATGCGGGGCGCCGGACGGATCCCCCTCCCACCCTTCTGCACAACCTCCCGCCGGGTCAGGCGGCGAAGGAGATGGTTCACGTGTCCGCTACGCCCGTGCTGGCGTTGCGCGGGGTCTCCAAGCGGTTCGGTGCCGTTCAGGCGCTCACCGACGTAGAGCTTGAGGTCCACGCCGGTGAAGTGGTCGCCCTGGTGGGCGACAACGGCGCCGGAAAGTCCACGCTGGTCAAGACGATCGCCGGCGTGCACCCCATCGATGAGGGCGTCATCGAATGGGACGGCAGGTCCGTCCAGATCACCAAGCCGCACGACGCCCAGAACCTGGGCATCGCGACCGTCTACCAGGACCTCGCGCTCTGCGACAACATCGACGTCGTCGGCAACCTCTACCTGGGACGGGAACTCCGCAAGCGGGGCGTCCTGGACGAGGTGGAGATGGAGCGCCGCTCCCGCGAGCTCCTCGACACGCTGTCGATCCGCATCCCCAGCGTGCGCATCCCGATCGCCTCGCTCTCCGGCGGTCAGCGCCAGACCGTGGCCATCGCCCGCTCCATGCTCGGCGAGCCCAAGCTGGTCATCCTCGACGAGCCCACCGCCGCGCTCGGCGTCGAGCAGACCGCGCAGGTCCTCGACCTGGTCGAGCGGCTGCGCGAGCGCGGCCACGCCGTGATCCTCATCAGCCACAACATGGCCGACGTGAAGGCCGTCGCGGACAAGGTCGCCGTGCTGCGTCTCGGCCGCAACAACGGCGTCTTCGAGGTCAAGTCGACCTCGCAGGAAGAGATCATCTCCGCCATCACCGGCGCCACCGACAACGCCGTGACCCGCCGTGCGGCGCGCACGAACGGGGAGGTTTCCAAGTGAGCATCGACAAGACCTCCACGGCTCCCGACGACCACGTCGTCGAGAACCCCGAGGCGGCCAAGGCCGCCGTCACGGTCGTCGACCCCCGGCTGCTGGTCCGTGAGCAGGGCCTCAAGGGTTACGTCACCGAGTTCAAGCGGAAGATGAAGTCCGGTGACCTGGGTTCCATCCCGGTCGTCATCGGCCTGGCGATCATCTGGCTCATCTTCACGAGCCTGAACTCCAACTTCCTCACCGCGGGCAACCTGTCCGACATGTCCGTCGCCATGGTCGGCACCGGCATGATCGCCGTCGGCATCGTGTTCGTGCTGCTGCTCGGCGAGATCGACCTGTCGGTCGGCTCGGTGTCCGGTGTCGCGGGCGCCAGCTTCGCGGTGCTGAGCGTCACCAACGGCATGAACGAGTGGCTGGCCTTCGTGCTGGCCATCCTCACCGGCACGGTCGCCGGTGTGCTGCACGGCTTCTTCTTCGCGAAGGTCGGCGTCCCCGCCTTCGCCGTCACCCTGGCCGGTCTGCTGTTCTGGAACGGCCTCATGCTCCAGATCCTGGGCGAGAACGGCACGATCAACCTCGACCCGGACGGGGTCGTGGCCCAGCTGACCAGCTACTACTTCTCCGACGTGGCCGCCGCGTACGCGCTGGCCGCGGTGGTGACCGCCGGGTTCTTCCTCAGCTCCTTCCTCGGCAACCGGCGCCGCGAGGCCGCCGGTGTGCCGTCGAGGCCGCTGAGCGAGACCATCGTGCGCACGGCGCTGCTGGCGGTCCTCGCCTTCGCCGTCGCCATCGTCTTCAACCAGTACAAGGGCCTGCCGCTGGCCGTGGTGATCTTCATCGCGGTGCTGCTGGTCACGGACTTCGTGCTGCGCCGCACGTCGTACGGCCGGAAGGTGTTCGCGCTCGGCGGCAGCGTCGAGGCGTCCCGTCGCGCCGGCATCAACGTGGAAGCGGTCCGGATCTCGGTGTTCGCGATCTCCGGCACCTTCGCCGCGGTCGGCGGCCTGTTCATCGCCTCCAAGATCGCGGCGGCCAACCAGGGCGCCGGTGGCGGTGACCTGCTGATGAACGCGATCGCCGCGGCGGTCATCGGCGGCACGTCCCTGTTCGGCGGACGCGGACGCACCTGGAACGCCCTGCTGGGTGTCCTGGTGATCGTGTCCATCCAGTACGGCCTCGCCCTGGAGGGCATCGCCTCCCCGGTGCAGTACATGATCACCGGTGGTGTGCTGCTGGCCACGGTCGTGATCGACGCCGTCACCCGGAAGACGCAGAAGACCGCGGGGCGCGCATAGCGTTGAGTGACACCTCCTGTGCCCGGTACCCCACAGGTACCGGGCACAGCTGTGTCGTAGGGGTGGCGCACCATGGGTAGAGCCGAACGCGTGACGTACGACGCACAGCCTCGGCGCCGCCCGCAAAGGCGGAACATTAGACTCGACAAGCCCGGCAACAGCTCTACTGCAAGGAGGCACGGGTGCCGCTGCTGACCCGTATCAGGGGACCGCGCGATCTGGACCGGCTCAACCCGGAGGAGCTGAACCAGCTGGCGGAGGAGATCCGGAGCTTCCTCGTCGAAGCGGTCTCCAAGACCGGCGGTCACCTCGGCCCCAACCTCGGCGTGGTGGAGCTCACCATCGCCCTGCACCGGGTCTTCGACTCGCCCCGGGACAAGGTGCTCTGGGACACCGGCCACCAGTCCTACGTCCACAAGCTGCTCACCGGCCGTCAGGACTTCTCGAAGCTGAAGATGAAGGGCGGCCTGTCCGGCTATCCCTCGCAGGCCGAGTCCGAGCACGACATCATCGAGAACTCGCACGCCTCGACGGTCCTCGGCTGGGCCGACGGCATCGCCAAGGCCAACCAGATCATGGAGCGCGACGACCACGTCGTGGCCGTGATCGGTGACGGCGCCCTGACGGGCGGCATGGCCTGGGAGGCGTTGAACAACATCGCCGACGCCAAGGACCGCCCCCTCGTCATCGTCGTCAACGACAACGAGCGGTCCTACGCGCCGACCATCGGCGGCCTCGCCAACCACCTGGCGACCCTGCGCACCACGGACGGCTACGAGCGCTTCCTGGCCCGCACCAAGGAGGTCCTGGAGCGCACCCCGGTCGTCGGGCAGGCGCTCTACGACACCCTGCACGGAGCCAAGAAGGGCCTGAAGGACTTCATCGCCCCGCAGGGCATGTTCGAGGACCTCGGCCTCAAGTACGTCGGCCCGATCGACGGACACGACCTGGAGGCCCTGGAGTCCGCCCTCGCCAAGGCCAAGCGGTTCGGCGGGCCGGTCATCGTGCACTGCCTCACCGAGAAGGGCCGCGGCTACCAGCCCGCCCTCCAGGACGAGGCGGACCGCTTCCACGCCGTCGGCAAGATCCACCCCGACACGGGCCTGCCGATCGCCAGCTCCGGCGCCGACTGGACGTCCGTCTTCGGTGAGGAGATGGTCAAGCTCGGCGAGGAGCGCGAGGACATCGTGGCCATCACGGCCGCCATGCTCCAGCCGGTGGGCCTGGACAAGTTCGCCAAGCGCTTCCCCAAGCGGGTCTACGACGTCGGCATCGCCGAGCAGCACGGCGCCGTCTCCGCGGCCGGCCTGGCCACGGGCGGGGTGCACCCGGTGTTCGCCGTGTACGCCACCTTCCTCAACCGCGCCTTCGACCAGGTGCTGATGGACGTGGCCCTGCACAAGTGCGGCGTGACCTTCGTCCTCGACCGGGCCGGGGTCACCGGCACCGACGGGGCCTCCCACAACGGCATGTGGGACATGTCGATCCTCCAGGTCGTCCCCGGCCTGCGGCTGGCCGCGCCGCGCGACGCCGACCAGGTCCGCGCCCAGCTGCGCGAGGCCGTCGCCGTCGAGGACGCACCGACCGTGGTCCGCTTCTCCAAGGGCGCCGTCGGCCCCGCCGTGCCCGCCGTGCGGCGCGTCGGCGGCATGGACGTGCTGCGCGAGCCCGGCACCGACCGTCCGGACGTGCTGCTGGTCTCCGTCGGCGCCCTCGCGCCGATGTGCCTGGAGATCGCCGCCCTGCTCGACCAGCAGGGCATCTCCACGACCGTCGTCGACCCGCGCTGGGTCAAGCCCGTCGACGAGGCCATGGCCCCGCTCGCCGAGCAGCACCGCGTGGTCGTCACCGTCGAGGACAACAGCCGGGTCGGCGGCGTCGGCTCGGCGATCGCGCAGGCCCTGCGCGACGCGGACGTCGACGTGCCGCTGCGTGACTTCGGCATCCCGCCGCGCTTCCTCGACCACGCCTCGCGGGCCGAGGTCCTCGCCGAGATCGGGCTCACCGCACCGGACATCGCGAGGCAGGTGACCGGACTGGTCGCCAAGCTGGACGGGCGCTTCGAGCGCAGCGCGGCGGACACCGTGGACGCCGCGCGCGACTGACGACCGGCGCGGCCGGCACGGCCGAGCGGGTTCGGGATGGGCCGGTTTCCCCACCGTGAGGGTGGTGGAACCGGCCCATTGGCGTGAATCGGCCCGTGCCGGGGCATACGGATGGTGCCACCTCTCGATCATGTCGAGGACGACAAGCGTGGGAGGTACCCCGTGAGCAGCACCCTCTTCCGGACGAAGAAGGTCGAGCAGTCCATCCTCGACACCGAGGAACCAGAGCACGCGCTCAAGAAGTCCTTGTCCGCGCTGGATCTGACCGTCTTCGGCGTCGGTGTGATCATCGGCACCGGCATCTTCGTACTCACCGGCACGGTCGCCAAGGACAACGCCGGGCCCGCGACGGCCCTGGCGTTCGTCGCGGCCGGCATCGCCTGCGCCCTGGCCGCCCTCTGCTACGCCGAGTTCGCGTCCACGGTCCCGGTCGCCGGGTCCGCCTACACGTTCTCGTACGCCTCCCTCGGGGAACTGCCCGCCTGGATCATCGGCTGGGACCTGGTCCTGGAGTTCGCGCTGGGGACGGCGGTGGTGGCCGTCGGCTGGTCCGGATACATCCAGTCGCTCATCGAGAACGCGGGCTGGACGATGCCGGCGGCGCTGGGCAGCCGGGAAGGTGCCGACACCTTCGGCTTCGACATCCTCGCCGCCGCGCTCGTCCTCGTCCTCACCGCCATCCTCGTGGTCGGCATGAAGCTGTCGGCACGGATCACGTCGGTCGTCGTCGCCATCAAGGTGACGGTCGTCCTGGTGGTGATCATCGCGGGTGCGTTCCTCATCGAGGGGAAGAACTACGACCCGTTCATCCCGAAGGAGAAGCCGGTGGAGGCGGGGGCGAGCCTCGACTCGCCACTGATCCAGTTGATGTTCGGCTGGGCGCCGTCCAACTTCGGCGTGATGGGCATCTTCACCGCCGCCTCGGTCGTGTTCTTCGCCTTCATCGGCTTCGACGTCGTGGCGACGGCCGCGGAGGAGACCAGGAATCCGCAGCGCGACATGCCGCGCGGCATCCTCGGCTCCCTCATCATCTGCACGACGCTGTACGTCCTCGTGTCGATCGTCGTCACCGGTATGGAGCACTACACGAAACTGAGTGTGGACGCGCCGCTCGCCGACGCGTTCAAGGCCACCGGGCATCCCTGGTTCGCGGGCTTCATCAGCTTCGGCGCCGCGGTCGGCTTGACGACGGTGTGCATGATCCTGCTGCTGGGGCAGACGCGGGTGTTCTTCGCGATGAGCCGGGACGGGCTGCTGCCGCGGTTCTTCTCGCGCGTCCACCCGCGGTTCAAGACGCCGCACCGGCCGACCATCCTGCTCGGTGTGATCATCGCCGTGCTCGCCGGCTTCACGCCGCTGACGGAGCTCGCCGCGCTGGTCAACATCGGCACGCTGTTCGCCTTCGTCGTCGTCGCGATCGGTGTGATCATCCTCCGCAAGACCCGGCCCGACCTGCCCAGGTCGTTCCGCACCCCGTGGGTGCCGGTCATCCCGATCCTGTCGGTGTGCGCCTCGCTGTGGCTGATGATCAACCTGCCGGCCGAGACGTGGATCCGCTTCGCCATCTGGATGGCCGTCGGCTTCCTCGTCTACTTCCTGTACGGCCGCTCCCACAGCCTCCTGGCCCGCAAGGAGGCGGGGCAGGAGCAGCCGGGCGTGGGCGGTGGCACGCCGTAGGCGGCCGCGGGTGCGCCTCGCCCCCCGGCCGCGGGTCCACCCCGCCCCGGCTCGCGGCGCCCCGCCCCTACGGACGTACGGTCCGCGGACCCGCCACGTCCGCCCCCAGTTCCCCGACCCTCCTGCGCAGCTCACGGTCCGCCGTGATCACCAGGACGGGGCGCTCACCGGCCGAGGAGACGACCTCGACGATGTGGTCGTCGCCGCTGCCCGGGGCGGACGACACCCGCACTCCGGGCACGGACTCCACCTCCCGAGCGGCCCCCTCCACGACCAGGACGATCTCCACCGGGCCGGACACGCCGGGGACCCCTTCCGTCGCCAACCGGTCCCGGAGCCGCTCCGCCGCGCCCCGGCGGTCCCGCCACCAGCCGTCCGGCACCGAACCGACGACGTTCGCGGCGTCGACGACGACGAGGAGAGGAGATGACTCGTTCATGTGGCCAGGGTCGCACGGGAGACGGGCCGGCGGCGGGGGGAGGGCGGGCGCGCCGGGCACGGGCGGCCGCATAAAGTGAACACGTGAACGGCGACTGGCTCATCCGCGGCCGCGACGGCCGCCTCACCGTCTATCTGCCCTCCGGCGACGCCGTCCTGTGCCGGGCGGAACGCGCCCCCGGCGGCCCCTGGGAGGACGAGCCGCGCACCGTCGGCGGCGCCCAGAAGCTGCACCCGGGGGCGGCGGTCGGACAAGGCGCCGACGGCTACGCGCATCTGGCGGCCTGGCGGCCCACCGCCCCGGGCGAGTCCGGGCTCGTGCACTCCACGCACTTCCGCCCCCACCTCGCAGCCCTGGACTGGACCCCCATCGGCCACCCGGACAAGAAGGGCGACCGTACGGGACCGCCCGCCGTGACCGTGGACGGGGCGGGGCGCGGCTATGTCTTCGTCCGCAACGGGGGCGGCGGAGTCAGCCTGCGCAACCAGAAGGTGAAGGGCGGCTGGGGAGGCTGGCTGGACCTCGAAGGACACGACGTCGAGGGGGAGCCGGCTCCCGTGACGGGTGAGTCGGGGCTGGTCGAGCTGTACGCGTCCGTACCCGGCGGGATCCTGCACTGGCGGCAGGAGGGGGACGGCAAGAAGCCGGTGCGGACCGAGCGCGTCGACGCTTCCGTCCGTGCGGGCACCCTGCGCGCGCTCGCCACGTCCGCCGAGCACACCACCCTGTTCTACACCGACGGCTCGGGCGATCTGTGTGCCTGGCGTCCCGGTGAGAAGCCGGCGACCGTCCTGCCCTCCGCCGGGCCGGGGCCCGTCTCCGCCGTCCGGTGTGTCATCGACGGGTACGACTGCACCGTGCTCGCCCAGCGGTCGGCGAGCGGCCGGGTCGCCTTCGCCGCCTACCCGACCGAGCAGGAGTCGGCCGGCGCCTGGTGGACCGAGTCCGGCCCCCGGCTGCCCGCCGAGGCCCTGGTGGCGGTGGCGCTCGACGAGCACGACGAGGTCGTCGCCGCCTCTCTGACGCCCTCCACCGGGACCGTGCTGCTCACCCGCCGCAAGGACGAACCGGGGCTCGCGCTGGAGGCCTGGCGGGAGCTCTGAACCCCGCTGCGGTAAGCGGAACAGACTCCCTCATTCCGTGGTTCTTGTCGCTCCAGACACATGAGATGTGTCAAGGGTTGTACAGATGTGTACGTGACAAGGCGCACCTTTGGTAAACATGGTCAAAAAGTGAAGGTCTTGTTAACCTCCTCGGACTTGTTCGATTTTGCTCGGGGGGCCGGTTGCTGCTGCGTCTGGCTGACGCCGTTGCAACGGGGTGGGGAATGATGTCGTGAGCAGATCCTCCGCGGTGGATCTTGTCGTTGTCGGACTCGGTTACGTGGGGCTGCCGTTGGCCAGGTCCGCCGCGGCCGCGGGCCTGAAGGTGGTCGGTCTCGACCGCAGCCGACGGGTGGTCGACGGACTGAACGCCGGTCGTTCACATGTCGACGACATCACCGACGCCGAAGTGCGGGCCATGCTGGAGCAGGGCTTCGAGGCCGTCGACCAAGCCGATGTGATCGCCGACGCCGCCGCGGTCGTGGTGTGTGTTCCCACACCGCTCACCGACCACGGCGCCCCGGACCTCGGCGCGGTGCACGCCGCCGTCGACGACATCGCCGCCCACCTCACCGCCGGGACGCTCGTCGTCCTGGAGTCGACGACGTACCCGGGCACGACCGACGAGGTCGTCCGGCCGCGTCTGGAGGCCGGGGGCCTGCGCGTCGGCGTCGACTTCCACCTCGCCTTCTCCCCGGAGCGCATCGACCCGGGCAACCCCTCCTTCGGCCTGGAGAACACCCCGAAGGTCGTCGGCGGCATCACGGCCGACTGCACCAAGGCCGCCCGCGCCCTCTACGAGCGCTTCGTGAACCGGGTCGTCGAGGCCAAGGGCACCCGCGAGGCCGAGATGGCCAAGCTGCTGGAGAACACGTACCGGCACGTCAACATCGCCCTCGTCAACGAGATGTCGATGTTCTGCCGGGAGATCGGCGTCGATCTGTGGGACGCCATCCGGTGCGCGTCCACCAAGCCGTTCGGATTCGCACCCTTCTACCCCGGACCCGGCGTCGGCGGGCACTGCATTCCGATCGACCCCAACTATCTGTCGTACAAGGTGCGTTCGCTGGGCATCCCGTTCCGGTTCGTGGAGCTGGCGCAGGAGATCAACCAGCGGATGCCCGTGCACGTGGTGAACCGCGCCGCCGACCTGCTCAACGACCAGGGCAAGGCCGTGCGCGGCTCCCGGGTCCTGCTGCTGGGCGTGACCTACAAGCCGGACATCTCCGACCAGCGCGAGAGCCCGGCCCTGGCCGTCGCGGAGAACCTCCTCGCGCGCGGTGCCGAGCTCGTCTACTTCGACCCCCGGGTCGAGGACTGGCGCGTCGCCGGTGCGCCCGTCGAGCGGGCCGAGGACTACCTCGCCGCCGCCGAGGCCGCCGACCTGACGATCCTGCTCCAGCCGCACCGCGAGATCGACCTCGACGAACTCGCCGACCGCGCCCGGGCGCTCTTCGACACCCGGGGCAAGTCCGCCGACCACCCGCGGGTGGTCAAGCTGTGACTTCCGAAGATACGTACATACCCGGGGCCGTCGACTCCGGTGGGCGTCGAGCACACCGCAAGCGGCGGCACCTGAAGGTCTCGTACTTCGTCTTCCTGGGCCTGGCCGCGCTGATCGCCACCCGGCTCGACGCCGGCTCCCTGCACCTGTACTCCATGGGCGCCATGGGCCTGCTGGCCCTGAAGATGTTCGGCGCCCTCTTCTACCGCCCCGCCAAGGCCGGGCGGGAGGAACTGGAGTACCTGGAGAACGCCTGGGTCACCGCGGTCATCCCGATCTACAACGAGGACCCGGTGATGTTCGAGCAGGGCATGCGCAGCCTCCTCGCGCAGAGCCGCCTGCCGAACGAGATCCACATCATCGACGACGCCAGCGCCAACGACTCCGGCATCCGCGCCGCGAAGAAGATGCGCCGCGAGTTCGAGGCCAAGGGCGTCAAATACACCGTCAGCGTCCAGCCCGAGAACAAGGGCAAGCGCGAGGCACTGGCTCTCGGCTTCGAGGCCGCGCCGTACTCCGACATCTTCCTGTGCGTCGACTCGGACACCGTGCTGTCCCGGGACACCGTGCGTGAGCTGCTGCTGCCGCTGGCCGACGAGAAGATCATGGCCTCCACCGGCATGGTCCTGGCGCTCAACCACGACAGCAACATCTTCACCCGCCTCCAGGACCTGCGCTACGGCAACTCGTTCCTGTTCGAGCGGGCCGCCTACTCGCGGCTGAAGTCGGTCCTGTGCTGCTGCGGCGCGCTCTCCGCGTACCGCGGCACGCTGGTGCGCAAGTACCTGCCGGACTTCCTCAACCAGCAGTTCCTCGGCAAGCCGGCCGTCTTCGGCGACGACCGCCGCATGACCAACTACTGCCTGATGGAGGGCCAGGTCGTCTTCCAGGAGACCGCCGTCGGTTACACGGCCGTCCCCGAGAAGCTGCCGCACTTCCTGCGCCAGCAGGTGCGCTGGAACAAGTCCTTCTTCCGCGAGTCGCTGTGGGCGTTCCGGCACCAGAAGAAGTACCGGCCGGCCTTCTGGCTGACCTGCATGGAACTCGCCCTCTGGCTGGTCTTCGGCTCGGCGATGTTCTACTCGATGGTCATCCTGCCCATCATGAAGCCCGCCCAGTTCGTCAACCACATCGGCGACTACCTGGTCTTCATGGTGCTGATGGGCTACCTGCGCAACGTGCGCTACCTCGACTTCCCGCGGCGCGGGATGGGCTTCATCAAACGGTTCGGCATGTTCCTGCTCGCGCCGATCTACGGCGTGATCCAGCTGACGCTGCTGACCCCGCTGCGCTTCTACGCCCTGTTCACGCTCCACAAGGGCAGTTGGGGCACCCGCCAGGGCGGTGTCGAGGTGTCCGTGGCCGGGGACCACGAGAGCGATGTGACGGAGATCTTCGAGGAAGAGGACCCCTACTCCGACAAGAAGGTCACCGAGACGCTCCAGTTGATGCGTCTGGAGGGCGTGGCGCTGCGCACCCGCCCCCGTCCGACGGGCGGCATCCCCTCCCAGCCGCAGCCGATCCCCGGCTACCACGAGGAGCAGCACGCCGCCGTTCCGCAGCAGCGGGTCAGCTGGGGGGCGCCGGCACCGGCCGGGCAGCCACAGTGGCAGGGCGGTCACCCCGGGCATCACGACCCGTACCACCAGCAGCACCCGGGCCAGGGCTACGGGCAGGGCGGATACCCGCCCCAGGACCCGTCGTGGCAGCAGGGCCAAGGCCAGGGACAGGGCCAAGGCCAGGGACAGGGCCAGGGGTATGGGCAGGGCGGCTGGTAGAGCCGCAGGAGAACGGAGAGAGGGGCGGCCGGGGGGCCGCCCCTCTCTTGTGCGTCCGGGCGGGACGCCGGGGCCTCAGGTGTAGGAGGCCATGGCCTCCTCGACCGTCAGCACCGGGATGTCCCGGTCGTCGATCGCCTTCATCAGCGTCTCCAGACCCGCCTTGCCGATCTCGGTGCTCGTCGCCGGGGCGCCTTCGGTGACCTTGTGCAGGCAGAGGATCAGCCAGTCGCCGCTGCCCACGCACCGGTCGAGCCGGCCGCCCGCGCCGGTCAGCTTCGACAGGGCCGTACCGCCGATCCCCGTGCCGTCGTTGATGCCCGTCAGCGCCTTGAGGCGGTACGGCATCGCCGGGGCGAACGACTCGATCGTCTCGGAGATGATCGACCGGGCCGTGGTGAAGTGCCGGCTCGCGATCTGGTCGACCGGGACCCCGTCGGAGGTCTTCTGGAACGCGCCGTGCGGATAGGCGAAGTGCTCGCTGGTGAAGCCGTTGGACACCAGCCACTCGCGCAGCTTGCGGAAGTCGTCGTCGGCCTGCTCGGCGGTGAGCTTGGGGTAGCTGGCGGTGTGGACGGCGTTCGCGTACGAGTGGCCGCCCATCTCCCAGCCGGAGAAGTCCTGCATCGACCGCATCTGGTCGAGCGTCAGGAAGCTGCCCGTACCGATGGCGTCGGCGATGTTGTAGACCGTGCCGGGGAAGCCGAAGCGGTCCATGACCGGCCGGGCCAGGTCGTGGATCGACTTGTGGGAGTCGTCGAAGGTGATGGAGACGACGCCCTTGGGGAAGACCGAGACCGTGTCCGGTATCAGCTCGACGGCCTGCAGCCGGTAGGTCACCGGGCCGCCCGCGTCGTCGTACACGGCGAACGACATGTCGGTGAAGCCGGTCTTCGTGGACGGCTTGCCGTCGGCGCCGATGGAGTACGTGCCCGCCGCCGCGGTCACGTCCGCCCACTGGAGGTGGACGGTCACCCACTCCCCGGACTGCACGTAGTTGGCCGAGGTCTTGGAGTGGACGTGGTGCGTCCAGGCGAAGTGGTTCGCGAGGGACCCGCTGCCCAGGTAGAAGACGAGCTTGGCCAGGTTCGTCACGTCCTCGACCCGGAAGACCAGCCGGATCATCTTGCCCGTCAGGCTCATCGCCGGCATGCCCGTCTTGCGGACGTAGCTCTGCTTGCCGGTGCCGCCCGTGGTCACCCGGACCGACTGGGTGCCGCGCACGAAGACGGACGTGTCGTTCGCCTCCGCCGACGCGGTGCCCGCGCCCCCGGGCGTCCAGCCGTGGCCGGACTGGAACTGCTGGGACCAGGTGGCCCGGCGGTACTTGGGGCGGCGCCCCGAGGGGGCGTAGAGGGGAGGCGTGGTGAGTCCTCCGATGCCGCCCGCGGCGGCCGGGGCGGCGGCGGGCTGCGCCACCACCTTGCCCAGCCACGCGCCGCCGCCGGCCATGGCGACGCCTCCCGTACCGCCCATCAGCAGCGCGGAGCGCCTGCTCACCACCGGCTTGTCCTCCATTGCCTCGGCAGCGTGCCTGTGGGCGCCGGACCGCCTTTTCCTCACCGGGACTCCCGAACCGTGTCGAAGTAGTTCATGCCCTCGTCGGTGAAGCCGTCGACAGCGGACTGCACCTGCTTCGCCGAGAGGGTCTCGTTCGCGTTGTAGTAGAGCCAGTCCACCTTCATGTCCCAGGCGCGTTCGCCCTTGAACGGCAGGTCGATGAACCAGTGGTTGAAGTTCACGGACATGTCCGCGCGCGGGGCGTACTTGCCGTTGCTGAGGAAGAGCTTCTTGCCGTCGAGCCAGTAGGCGACGACGCCGTCCTTCACCCGGATCAGCACGGTGTGCCAGGTGTCGAGGCTCTTGTTGGTGGTCCGGTACACCCGGTCGTTCGTCTTGTGGTCGAACCAGGTCACGGTGTCGAGCTTGGGGCCGGGCCGGCCCCAGCCGCCGTTCGGCATGTACTCGTTGTCCAGCTCGCTGTACTTCGAGCCCTTGCCGCCGATGGTGTAGAAGGTCTGGTTGACGTGGTCGCCGCTGTCCCCGGTGGCGGGCTCGTCGCTGAAGTGGATGCGGGCCGCGTAGGTGCCGTCGCGGAACTTGCTCGCGGCCGTGCCGAGGCTCGCCTGCTTCGTCCCGGCCTTGGTGCCGTCCGTGCTCGCCCGCAGGTTGAGCACCTGTCCGTCGGCGTGCGAGCCGTCGGCGGTGGGGAAGCTGACGCCGCTCGCGGACCAGGTGTTCTCGACGCCCGGGCCGCCCTTGCTGGTGCGGACCAGCCAGCCGTGCTTGAACAGGGCCGGGTCCTTGGGGCCCTGGTAGGTGAAGTCGTCGAACAGCACACCGGCGGGCCGGGCGGGCAGCCGCTCGGGTGCGGTCTTCGCCGCCGTCTTCTTCTGGTCGCCCGCCGTGGTGCCGTCCGGCTCCTCACCCCAGACCAGGACGCCGCGCTTGTAGGCGGTGATCTTCTCCGCCGCCTTGTAGCTGGTCATCTCCGCGTCGAAGGAGCGGTCGTCGGACTGCTTCAGCTTCTTGTGGTCGGTGCGGAAGAGCTGGAGGTCGATGCCCTTGCTGTTGGCGCCGGGCTTGAGGCTGCCCGCCGCGGCCGTGAAGCGGACCTCCAGGCAGTGGTCCGCGGAGCCGGTGGCCTTGTCCATCGCCACGATCCGTCCGGCCACGTTCGAACAGCCGAAGACGGCGTTGACACAGTTGAAGGCGTAGGAAGCGCCGTTGTCGGCGGTGAACCAGTACCGGAGCGTCACATCGCTCAACGGCAGTGGCTTGCCGGTGTCGTTGAAGACCTCGAAGGACGGCTTGGCCGCCGCGGCCGTCGCCGGGGTGTCGGTCCGGTAGCGGACCCTCAGCTCGGGCGGGTCCGGGTTCGCGGCCTTCCACACGGGGTACAGCGCCGTGCCGCCGGCGGCGACCACCGCCACGAGGAGCAGGAGCCTGATCTTGGGCCAGACCCGGCGTCGGGGTGTTCGGCGACGAGGGGACGCCACGCAGGACTCCTTCGAGGACACCCGGCGGCCTTGGGGTGGAGACCGTCAGAGTCAGGTAAACAATGGTCGGATTGTGTGAGGATCCTATCTGTGGCGGCATGCAGAAAGGGGGGCGGGTGCACGGATTGTTACCGTACGCCCCACCCCCCTCAGGGGTAACGCGTTACGCCGGGACGCTCGCGACGCCCTGCGCCAGGAACCTCTTGCCGTTCACGCGCTCGGAGACACCCTCGCGGTCCAGGTACGGCGTGATGCCGCCCAGGTGGAAGGGCCAGCCGGCGCCCGTGATGAGGCACAGGTCGATGTCCTGCGCCTCGGCGACGACGCCCTCGTCGAGCATGATGCCGATCTCCTGCGCCACCGCGTCGAGCACACGGTCGCGGACCTGCTCCTCCGTCAGGACGGTGTCGCCCTGCTTCAGCAGCGCGGCGACCTCGGGGTCCAGCTCCGGCTTGCCGGAGTCGTAGACGTAGAAGCCGCGCTTGCCCGCCTTGACGACGGCCGCGAGGTTCGGGGAGACCGTGAAGCGGTCCGGGAAGGCCCGGTTGAGGGTCTCCGAGACGTGCAGGCCGATCGCCGGGCCGACGAGCTCCAGCAGCACCAGCGGGGACATCGGCAGACCGAGCGGCTCCACGGCCTTCTCGGCGACCTCGACCGGCGTGCCCTCGTCGATGACGTTCTGGATCTCGCCCATGAAGCGGGTCAGGATGCGGTTCACGACGAACGCCGGGGCGTCCTTGGTGAGGACCGCGGTCTTCTTCAGCTTCTTGGCGACGGCGAACGCCGTGGCCAGGGAGGCGTCGTCCGTCTTCTCGCCGCGGACGATCTCCAGCAGCGGCAGGACGGCGACGGGGTTGAAGAAGTGGAAGCCGACGACCCGCTCGGGGTGCTTCAGCTTCGACGCCATCTCCGAGACGGAGAGGGAGGAGGTGTTCGTCGCGAAGATGGCGTGCGCCGGGGCGACCGCCTCGACCTCCGCGAACACCTGCTGCTTGACGCCGATCTCCTCGAAGACCGCCTCGATGACGAAGTCGGCGTCCGAGAAGCCCTCGGCCTTGTCCAGCACACCGGACACCAGCGCCTTGAGGCGGTTGGCCTTGTCCTGGTTGACACGGCCCTTGCCGAGCAGCTTGTCGATCTCGGCGTGGACGTAGCCCACACCCTTGTCGACGCGCTCCTGGTCGATGTCGGTCAGCACGACCGGCACCTCCAGGCGGCGCAGGAACAGCAGCGCGAGCTGGCTGGCCATCAGACCGGCGCCGACGACACCGACCTTGGTGACCGGGCGGGCCAGGGACTTGTCCGGGGCGCCGGCCGGGCGCTTGCCGCGCTTCTGCACCAGGTTGAAGGCGTAGATGCCGGAGCGCAGTTCGCCGCCCATGATGAGGTCGGCGAGGGCCTCGTCCTCGGCGTCGTAGCCCTGCTGGAGGTCGCCGTTCTTGGCGGCGGCGATGATGTCCAGGGCGCGGTAGGCGGCCGGGGCGGCGCCGTGCACCTTGGAGTCGGCGATGAAGCGGCCCTTGGCGACGGCCTGGTCCCAGGCCTCACCGCGGTCGATCACCGGGCGCTCGATCTTCAGCTCGCCCTTGAGGACGGTCGCCGTCCAGATCAGCGACTGCTCCAGGAAGTCCGCGCCCTCGAAGATCGCGTCGGCGATCCCGAGCTCGTAGACCTGCTTGCCCTTGAGCTGCTTGTTCTGGTTGAGGCTGTTCTCGATGATCACCGAGACGGCCTTCTCCGGGCCGATCAGGTTCGGCAGGATCGTGCAGCCGCCCCAGCCCGGGACCAGGCCGAGGAAGACCTCGGGCAGGGAGAACGCCGGCACGGCCGCGGAGACCGTCCGGTAGGTGCAGTGCAGACCGACCTCGACACCGCCGCCCATCGCGGCGCCGTTGTAGTACGCGAAGGTCGGCACGGCCAGCTGCGACAGCCGCTTGAAGACCTCGTGGCCACCCTTGCCGATGGCGAGGGCGTGCTCGTGCTCCTTGAGGATCTCCACGCCCTTGAGGTCGGCGCCGACCGCGAAGATGAACGGCTTGCCGGTGATGCCGGCGCCGACGATCTCGCCGTCCGCCGCCTCCTTCTCGACCTGGTCGATCGCGGCGTTCAGGTTCGCCAGCGAGGCCGGGCCGAAGGTGGTCGGCTTGGTGTGGTCGTGGCCGTTGTCCAGGGTGATCAGGGCGAAACGGCCCGCACCCAGCGGCAGGTCGAAGTGGCGTACGTGCGCACTCGTGACGACCTCGTCCGGGAACAGTTCGGAAGCCTGCTTCAGAAGCTCGGCGGTGGTGCTCACTTGTCCCCCTCGAAGTGCGGGTTCTCCCAGATGACCGTCGCGCCCATGCCGAAGCCGACACACATCGTGGTCAGGCCGTAGCGGACGTGCGGCTGCTCCTCGAACTGGCGGGCCAGCTGCGTCATCAGGCGGACGCCGGAGGAGGCCAGCGGGTGGCCGAACGCGATGGCGCCGCCGTACTGGTTGACGCGCTCGTCGTCGTCGGCGATGCCGTAGTGGTCGAGGAAGGCCAGGACCTGGACGGCGAAGGCCTCGTTGATCTCGAACAGGCCGATGTCGGAGATCGACAGGCCGGCCTGGGCCAGCGCCTTCTCCGTCGCCGGGATCGGGCCGTAGCCCATGACCTCCGGCTCCACGCCCGCGAAGGAGTAGGAGACCAGGCGCATCTTCACGGGGAGGTCGTGCTCGCGCGCGAAGTCCTCGGAGGCGATGAGCGAGGCGGTGGCGCCGTCGTTCAGACCGGCCGCGTTACCGGCGGTGACCCGGCCGTGGACGCGGAACGGGGTCTTCAGGCCCTGGAGGTTCTCCAGGGTCGTGCCCGGGCGCATCGGCTCGTCGGCGGTGACCAGGCCCCAGCCGGTCTCGCCGGCCTCGGCGTTGGTGCGGCGGACCGAGACCGGCACCAGGTCGGCCTGGATCTTGCCGTTGGCGTACGCCTTGGCGGCCTTCTCCTGGGAGCGCACGGCGTACTCGTCGGCGCGCAGCTTGGTGATCTGCGGGTAACGGTCGTGCAGGTTCTCCGCGGTCATGCCCATGAAGAGGGCGGACTCGTCGACCAGCTTCTCGGAGACGAACCGGGGGTTCGGGTCCACGCCCTCGCCCATGGGGTGGCGGCCCATGTGCTCGACACCGCCCGCGATGGCGATGTCGTAGGCGCCGAACGCGACGGAACCGGCGACCGAGGTGACGGCGGTCAGGGCGCCGGCGCACATGCGGTCGATGGAGTAGCCCGGCACGGACTGCGGGAGACCCGCGAGGATCCCCGCGGTGCGGCCGATGGTCAGGCCCTGGTCACCGATCTGCGTGGTCGCGGCGATGGCGACCTCGTCGATCTTCTTCGGGTCGAGTCCGGGGTTGCGGCGCAGCAGCTCCCGGATCGCCTTCACGACGAGGTCGTCGGCGCGGGTCTCGTGGTAGATGCCCTTCGGGCCCGCCTTGCCGAACGGGGTGCGGACGCCGTCGACGAAGACGACGTCCCTGACGGTACGAGGCACGATGGCTCTCCTCCAGGGTCAGGATCTGCATTGCTGCTGCGATGCGCTGAGCGCGCGCTCAGGCCCATGCTACTTATGAGTAACGTAGCTGCACAGTCCTGGCGGGGGGAGCGGCGAAGGTCACATCCCATCGCCGGGTGGTGCGGTGCCCTCGGGGGCGCGGGGAACGGCGCGACCAGCCGCAACGCCCCCGCACACCCGTACGTCCCCCATTGCGGCGGCGTGCCATCGGAAGATCTTGGCGCGATCTCGACGTCGCCGTTCCGCTGTGAGGGCCGTAAGGGCCCCCTCCAGCGCTCCCTCTGCAACGGCTTCGCCCGAGGGGCCACGAAGGAGACGCCCGTCGGGGGCGCGGGGAACCGCGCGACGAGCCGCGGACCACCCGCAGCCGCCGTACGACGGGAAACCCGGCGGCGGCTAGGACTCCTTGACGGCCAGCGCCTTCACGAGAACCGGCGTCACCTGCTCCACCTGCCAGGGCCGCGCACCATGCCCGGCCAGCGCCGCGGCGACGGACTCCGCGTCCACCACCGCCGGAGGCTCCCAGCACACCCGCCGCACGGTGTCCGGGGTGATCAGGTTCTCCTGCGGCATGTTCAGCTGCTCGGCCAGCGCCGTCACCCCGGCCCGGGCCGCGGACAACCGTGCCGCGGCCGCGGGGTCCTTGTCGGCCCAGGCGCGCGGCGGCGGCGGGCCGGCCACCGGCTGCCCCGGCTGCGGCAACTGCGCCTCGCTCAGCGCCTTCGCCCGGTCCACCGCCGCCTGCCACTGCTCCAGCTGCCGCTTGCCGACGCGGTGGCCGAATCCGTTCAGCGCGGCCAGCGCGTGCACATTGGCCGGAACCGCCAGCGCGGCCTCGACGATGGCCGCGTCCCCGAGCACCTTGCCCGGTGAGACGTCCCGCCGCTGCGCGATCCGGTCCCGGGTCTGCCACAGCTCCCGTACGACCGCCAGCTGCCGCCGTCGGCGCACCTTGTGCATGCCGGACGTACGCCGCCACGGATCCTTGCGGGGCTCGGGCGGCGGGGCCGAGACGATCGCGTCGAACTCCTGGCGGGCCCAGTCGAGCTTGCCCTGCCGGTCCAGCTCCTTCTCCAGCGCGTCGCGCAGGTCGACGAGGAGCTCGACGTCCAGCGCCGCGTAGCGCAGCCAGGGCTCGGGCAGGGGCCGGGTCGACCAGTCGACCGCGGAGTGGCCCTTCTCCAGGACGAAGCCCAGCACGCTCTCGACCATCGCGCCGAGGCCGACCCGGGGGAACCCGGCGAGCCGCCCGGCCAGCTCCGTGTCGAACAGCCGCGTCGGCACCATGCCTATCTCGCGCAGGCACGGCAGGTCCTGGGTGGCGGCGTGCAGCACCCACTCGACGCCGGACAGGGCGTCGCCGAGGGCGGACAGGTCGGGGCAGGCCACGGGATCGATCAGGGCCGTCCCGGCGCCCTCGCGGCGCAGCTGGACGAGATAGGCGCGCTGCCCGTAGCGGTAGCCGGACGCGCGCTCGGCGTCGACGGCGACGGGCCCGGACCCCGCCTCGAAGGCGGCGATCACCCGGGCCAGGGCGGTTTCGTCCGCGATGACGGGCGGAATGCCCTCACGCGGCTCCAGCAGAGGGATCGGCGCCTCCGTAACAGAAGATCCGCCGTCGTCCGGAGGGGCGCCTCCGGTGGTTCGCAGTGAGCTGTCTGCTGCGGTGTCGTGGGCGTCGGTCACCTGTCAAGGGTATCCATGTATGGACAGCGCCCGCCGACGGAACGTTCCGTCGACGGGCGCCGGGGGGTCGCAAACCAGTCATGTCGGGGAAGCGGCGGGTTCACGAACCGTGCGTGACGTGAACGGGGCCGGCGGCCGGTCCCGCCTCACGTGGGGGAAGGGGCGCGGAGGGTCGGGGTGGAGCAGGTCAGTGGATGATCCCGGTCCGCAGCGCCACCGCGACCATGCCGGCGCGGTCACCCGTGCCGAGCTTGCGGGCGATGCGGGCGAGGTGGCTCTTGACGGTCAGGGCGGACAGGCCCATCGAGACGCCGATCGCCTTGTTCGACTGGCCTTCCGCGACCAGCCGCAGCACCTCGACCTCGCGGCCGGACAGTTCGCGGTAGCCGCCCGGGTGGCTCGGGGCACCCGGGGGGCGGCGGTGCAGGCGGGCGGCGGCGGCACCAATGGGGGCGGCGCCCGGCCGGGTGGGGAGCCCGACGTTGGTGCGGGTGCCGGTGACGACGTAACCCTTCACGCCGCCGGCGAGTGCGTTGCGCACGGCGCCGATGTCGTCGGCGGCGGAGAGGGCGAGCCCGTTGGGCCAGCCCGCGGCGCGGGTCTCCGACAGCAGCGTGAGGCCGGAGCCATCCGGCAGGTGGACGTCTGCGACACAGATGTCGCGGGGGTTGCCGATGCGGGGACGAGCCTCCGCGATGGACGAGGCCTCGATGACGTCGCGCACACCGAGCGCCCACAGGTGGCGGGTGACGGTGGAGCGGACGCGCGGGTCGGCCACGACCACCATGGCGGTCGGCTTGTTCGGGCGGTAGGCGACCAGGCTTGCGGGCTGCTCGAGGAGAACGGACACCAGGCCTCCTGGGGTGCGGGACGGGGCCGGCTCGTGGGGATGAAGCCGGGACGAACCGTGCTTTCAAGGTCACAGTCGTCTTCGGCACCGAACCCGTCCGCCTTTAGAGAATGATCACGATTCGGTGATAACAATCCGTGCAATTCGGACACGCGGTCGATCATTCGAAGGCCGGACGGTTTCGGTCTGCGTCGGTACGCGGTCGAAAGTGGCCGTATCGACAAAGTGATTCGGCCAAGAGGGGTACTCAGGTGTGATCGTCGACCGGACATGGTTGACCGCCCCGCACAAGGTCGATCAGTGCGGGGCGGTCAGAGGGGGATCGGGCAGGTCAGGGGGCGGTCAGCGGGACTGCGGGCCCCGCCGCTGCGGCAGCGTCACCACCGAGGCGTCGCCGGGGACGGCCGGGGGCAGGCCCGCGATCTGGGCAAGCAGATCGCACCAGGCCGCCAGATGCGCCGCCGTGTCCGGGACGCCTCCCAGACCCTCCCGCGGCGTCCAGGACGCACGGATCTCGATCTGCGAGGCGGCCGGGCGCGCCGACAGCCCGCCGAAGTAGTGGGAGCTCGCGCGCGTGACGGTGCCGCTCGGCTCGCCGCCGGTCAGCCCCCGGGCCTGCAGGGCGCCCGTCAGCCAGGACCAGCACACCTCCGGCAGCAGCGGGTCCGCCGCCATCTCCGGCTCCAGCTCCGCGCGCACCAGCGTCACCAGCCGGAACGTGCCCCGCCACGCGTCGTGCCCGGCAGGGTCGTGCAGCAGCACCAGCCGGCCGTCGGCCAGGTCCTGCTCCCCGTCGACGACCGCGGCCTCCAGCGCGTAGCTGTGAGGAGCGAGCCGTCTCGGCGCGGGTGTCGGCTCGACCTCGATCTGAGGCCGCAGCCGCGCCGCCCTGAGCGCGTCGACGGCGGCCCGGAAGGGCAGCGGGGCGGAGTCCGCCTCCCGCCGGTCGTTCTCGGTGTCCTTCGCTTCGTCCATTCCGCCAGCGCCGTCCGACAGTCGTCCCTGAGCCGCAGCCATGCGGGAAGATTACGGGGACCCGGGCCCGGGTGCCGGGCTAGACACCCCGCACCTCTCCAGGGGCTGAATCACGCCGTTCCACGCCGTGCGAAACTTGGCCCCGTGAGTGCCAACGACGCCCCTCGGGCCCAGCAGCCGTCCGCCACGTACGACTCCGCCTTCCTCAAGGCCTGCCGGCGCGAGCCCGTACCCCACACACCGGTGTGGTTCATGCGGCAGGCCGGGCGCTCACTGCCGGAGTACCGCAAGGTGCGCGAGGGCATCCCGATGCTGGAGTCCTGCATGCGGCCCGAGCTGGTCACCGAGATCACGCTCCAGCCGGTGCGCCGGCACGGCGTGGACGCGGCGATCTACTTCAGCGACATCGTCGTCCCGCTCAAGGCCATCGGCATCGACCTCGACATCAAGCCCGGTGTCGGCCCGGTCGTCGAGCGCCCGATCCGCACCCGCGAGGACCTCGCGCAGCTGCGCGACCTCACCCCCGAGGACGTCTCCTACGTCACCGAGGCCATCGGCCTGCTGACGCGCGAGCTCGGCGCCACGCCCCTCATCGGCTTCGCCGGCGCGCCCTTCACCCTCGCCAGCTACCTGGTCGAGGGCGGCCCGTCCCGCACGTACGAGAACGCCAAGGCGATGATGTACGGCGACCCGGAGCTGTGGGCCGACCTGCTCGATCGTCTCTCGGACATCACCGCCGCGTTCCTGAAGGTGCAGATCGAGGCGGGTGCCTCGGCGGTCCAGCTGTTCGACTCCTGGGCGGGTGCGCTGGCCCCCGTCGACTACCGCCGCTCGGTGCTGCCGGCGTCGGCGAAGGTCTTCGACGCCGTGGCCGGGTACGGCGTGCCGCGCATCCACTTCGGTGTCGGCACCGGCGAGCTGCTGGGGCTCATGGGCGAGGCCGGCGCGGACGTCGTCGGCGTCGACTGGCGCGTCCCGATGGACGAGGCCGCACGCCGGGTCGGCCCCGGCAAGGCGCTCCAGGGCAACCTCGACCCGACGGTGCTGTTCGCTCCGACGGAGGCGGTCGAGGCGAAGACCCGCGAGGTGCTGGACGCGGCGAAGGACCTGGAGGGCCATGTCTTCAACCTGGGTCACGGCGTCATGCCGTCCACGGACCCGGACGCCCTGACGCGGCTGGTCGAGCACGTGCACACGCTGACCGCGCGCTGACGCGGGGACCGATCGGCCGGTTCGGTGAACGCGGCCGCACGGGCGTGCGTATGTGTCGGCAACCGCCCGCGGCGCGGGGAAGGCGGGTCGCGGGGCCGACGTGAGGAACAGGCGATGAACGACCGAGCTACTCCCACCATGCACGCACTGCCCGACGGTGAGGCGGAGCTGACGCTGGTGGTGCGGCTGCCCTGGGAGGACGTGGCCCGCCTCGGCCAGGACGCGGGCCGGCTGGCGACCCAGTTGCGGCGGCCCGTGACGCTGGAGGAGGCGGTGAGTCACCGGTTGCGGTCGACCCGGGTGGCCTCGCACGCGAAGCCGGCGGGCGAGCAGCCGCCGGCGGTGACGGCCGGGGCCGCGTCGGTGTCCTCTTTGCCGTCGCGGCCGCCGGCGGAGCAGGCGCGGCAGGCGATCGACCGGATCAACGGTACGGCCGGGACGGCGTAGGCCGGTTCGCCGGAGGGGTGCGGGATCGTTGCCGAGTGCGCGGCGTCTGTGGTGCGTCGCGCAGTTCCCGCGCCGCTGGGGCGAGACCCCGCCCCCCCTTGTCCGCAGCACCGTGTAAAGGGGGCGAGACCCCGCCCCCTCACACGGTGCTGCGGATTTTCGCCGACGCCTTGCGGGCCGCCACCAGGACCGGGTCCCAGACCGGGGAGAAAGGTGGGGCGTAGCCGAGGTCCAGGGCCGTCATCTGTTCCACCGTCATGCCCGCCGTGAGGGCGACCGCCGCGACGTCGACCCGCTTGCCCGCGCCCTCCCGGCCGACGATCTGGACGCCGAGGAGGCGTCCCGTGCGGTGCTCGGCCAGCATCTTGACCGTCATGGGGGAGGCGTTCGGGTAGTAGCCGGCGCGGCTGGTCGACTCGATGGTGACCGACTCGAAGCGCAGGCCCACCCGGTGGGCGTCCTTCTCGCGCAGGCCCGTGCGGGCGATCTCCAGGTCGCAGACCTTGCTGACCGCCGTGCCGACCACACCCGGGAAGGTGGCGTAACCGCCGCCGGCGTTGGTGCCGATGACCTGGCCGTGCTTGTTGGCATGGGTGCCGAGCGGGATGTGCCGCTCCTGGCCCGAGACCAGGTCCAGGACCTCGACGCAGTCGCCGCCGGCCCAGACGTTCTCCCGGCCGCGCACCCGCATCGAGCGGTCGGTGAGGAGGCCGCCGTGCGGGCCGAGGGGGAGGCCGGCGTCCCGCGCGAGGGCCGTCTCGGGGCGGACGCCGATGCCGAGCACGACGACGTCCGCGAGGTACTCGCGGGCCTCGGTGACCACCGCACGCACCGTCCCGTCGTCGCCGGTCAGGATCTTCGTGACCTCGGCGTCGTTGACCATCGTGATGCCCAGGCCCTCCATGGCGTCGTGGACCAGGCGGCCCATGTCGGGGTCGAGGGTCGACATGGGTTCGCTGCCGCGGTTGACGACCGTCACCTCGTAGCCGCGCTTGATGAGCGCCTCGGCCATCTCCACGCCGATGTACCCGGCCCCGACGACCACCGCGCGGCGGCCCCGCGTGCGGTCCAGGGTGTCGAGGAGCGCCTGGCCGTCGTCCAGGGTCTGCACCCCGTGCACCCCGGCCGCGTCGGCCCCGGGCATGTTCGGCCGGATCGGGCGGGCGCCGGTCGCGATGACGAGCTTGTCGTACGACGTCCAGGACTCCTCGCCGGAGTCGACGTCCCGGGCGCGGACCCGCTGCCCGTCGAGGTCGAGTTCCACCACCTCGGTGCGCAGCCGCAGGTCGATGGCGCGGGCGCGGTGCTCCTCGGGGGTGCGGGCGACGAGCCGGTCCCGGTCGGTGACGTCGCCGCCGACCCAGTAGGGGATGCCGCACGCCGAGTACGACGTGAAGTGGCCCCGTTCGAACGCCACGATCTCCAGCTCGTCGGGACCCTTCAGACGGCGCGCCTGGGACGCCGCGGACATGCCCGCGGCGTCACCGCCGATGACGACCAGTCGCTCCCGGGTACGGCTCATGTTCATGTGAACACGCTACGGGAGCAGGGCATTTCAGTCCCGCTCACCCGGTGTTCCCGGCCGCGTGGCCTCCGGGGCGGGGCGGGCCGTCGGCAGCGGGCCCGGCGCGGTCGCCGTGGGCGCCGGCGCGGGGCGGCGCGGCAGCCGGGGCCGCACGACGCGCAGCCACAGCCAGACGAGCAGCGCGGCCACCGCCGCGAACGGCAGGACGGCGCCGAGGACCACGGTGAGCCAGCGCAGCATCGTCACGAAGGCGTTCCAGCCGCCCGCGAGCGCGTCCACGAAGCCCGGGTCGTCGTCCTCGGCTGCCTTCTTCACCGGGGTCTCGGACAACGACAGGGTGATGGTGGCCAGGCTGGTGCGGTCCTTCAGGGACTTCTGCCGGGCCAGGAGCGACTCCAGGTCGGCCTGGCGGGTGCTCAGCTCGCCCTCCAGGGTCACCACGTCGCTGAGCTTGGTGGCCCGGTCCATCAGCTCGCGGATCCGGGCCACGCTGGCGCGCTGCGTGGTGATCCGGCTCTCCACGTCCACGACCTGGTCGGTGACGTCCTCGGCCTTCGCGCTGCGGTCGAGGAGCTTGCCGGAGCCCTCCAGTTCCGCGAGGACCTCGTCGTACTTCTCGACGGGGACGCGCAGCACGACCCGGGTGCGCTCGTGGCCCCCCGCGTCCCGGGTGGTGGTCTCGTTGCCGACGTAGCCGCCCGCGTTCTCCACGCCGGTGCGGGCCTGGTCCAGGGCCTTCGGGACGTCCTTGACCCGCACGGTCAGGGAGGCCGTGCGGATGATGTGGCTCGCGGTGAGCTTCGGCGGTGCCGTGGCCTTGGCTCCGCTCGCGGTGCCGCCCGGGGCGGCCTGGCCCGAGACGCCCTTGTGGTCCGCCCCGCGGTCGGCGGCGGAGTTGCTGCCGCCCGAGGCGTCGTCCCCGGCGCTGCACCCCGTGAGGGCGAGGGCGGCGGCCAGCAGGAGTGCGGCCAGGGCCGGGGCGGGGCGTCGTACCGATCGTCGTGTGCGCATGCGGCTTCCCCCGAGGGTCGATTCTGCTGACGCTTCTTCGACGCCCGGACCGTGCCGATCGTTTGGCCCGGGACGGTTCCGATGCGGTCACGGTCGGGACTCGTGAAGGACACCGGGGCGCGGCAGCCCTGCCGGTGGGGTCTGAGAGGCTGGGGGCATGCGCGAAGTTCAAGGGCAGGTCGTCGTCATCGGGGCGGGCATCGCGGGGCTGGCCGCCGCGCACCGGCTGCTGGAGCGCGGGGCGCAGGTGACCGTGCTGGAGGCGTCCGGCCGAGTCGGCGGCAAGCTGCTGCCCGGGGAGGTCGCCGGCGCCCGGGTGGACCTCGGCGCCGAGTCGATGCTGGCCCGCCGCCCCGAGGCGGTGGCACTCGCCCGCGAGGTGGGTCTCGCCGACCGCCTCCAGCCCCCGGCCACGGCGACGGCCTCGCTCTGGACCCGCGGCGCCCTGCGCCCCTTCCCCAAGGGGCATGTGATGGGCGTGCCCGGCACCGCGTCCGCCCTGGCCGGCGTGGTGTCCGAAGAGGGCCTCGCCCGCATCGAGCGGGACGCCGAACTGCCCCGCACCGAGGTCGGCGACGACGTGGCGGTGGGGCAGTACGTGGCGGAACGCCTCGGCCGCGAGGTCGTCGACCGCCTGCTGGAGCCCATGCTGGGCGGGGTGTACGCGGGCGATGCGTACCGCATCTCCATGCGCTCGGCCGTCCCGCAGCTCTTCCAGGTCGCCCGCACCCACACCTCCCTGACGGAGGGGGTCCGCGAGCTCCAGGCCAAGGCGGCCGCGGCCGGGCAGACCGGACCGGTGTTCATGGGCATCCGGGGCGGCATCGGCACCCTGCCGCTCGCGGTGGCGGACTCGGTGCGGGCACGCGGGGGCAAGATCCTCACCCGGACGCCCGTGACGGAGCTGCGTCGCACGCCCGAGGGCGGCTGGCGGGTCGTTTCCGCGGAGCGCGAGTGGCTCGCCGACGCCGTGGTCGTCGCCGCGCCGGCCCCCGTCGCCGCCCGGCTGCTGCGCGCCGAGACCCCCGGGGCCGCCGCCGAGCTCGACGCCGTCGAGTACGCCTCCATGGCCCTGGTCACCCTCGCCTACCGCCGCGCCGGGACGGCCCTGCCCGGCGGCAGCGGCTTCCTCGTGCCGCCGGTCGACGGACGCACCGTCAAGGCGTCCACCTTCGCCTCGCAGAAGTGGGGCTGGATCGCCGACGAGAACCCGGACCTGGTCGTCCTGCGCACCTCCGTCGGACGGTACGGTGAGACGGAGATCCTCCGGCGCGACGACAGCGAACTGGTCGAGGTGTCCCGGCACGACCTGAAGGCGGCGACCGGCCTCGACGCCGCCCCGGTCGCCACCCGCGTCACCCGCTGGGACGACGGCCTGCCCCAGTACCCGGTCGGCCACCACGCGCGCGTGGCCCGCGTCCGCGAGCACATCGCCCGCCTCCCCGGCCTCGCCGTCTGCGGCGCCGCCTACGACGGCGTCGGCATCCCCGCCTGCATCGCGAGCGCCTACGCCGCCGTGGACCAGGTCCACGGCGACCTGCGGGGTGTGCAGGAGCTCACCGCCCACCCGGTGCAGAGTCTGCACGGCGGAGCGGGAGAATGAGGCCATGAGCAACGACGCCCCTACCCCCGAGTCCGGCAGGATCCCGAACAAGGGCAAGCTGGCCAAGGACCTCAACGAGGTCATCCGCTACACGCTCTGGTCCGTCTTCAAGCTGAAGGACGTCCTCCCCGAGGACCGCACCGGGTACGCCGACGAGGTGCAGGAGCTGTTCGACCAGCTCGCCGCGAAGGACGTGACCGTCCGCGGCACGTACGACGTCTCGGGCCTGCGCGCCGACGCCGACCTCATGATCTGGTGGCACGCGGAGACCAGCGACGCGCTGCAGGAGGCCTACAACCTCTTCCGCCGGACGAGGCTGGGCCGCGCCCTGGAGCCCGTCTGGTCGAACATGGCGCTGCACCGCCCCGCCGAGTTCAACCGCGCGCACATCCCGGCGTTCCTCGCCGACGAGACGCCCCGCGACTACGTGAGCGTCTACCCCTTCGTGCGCTCCTACGACTGGTACCTGCTGCCCGACGAGGACCGCCGCCGCATGCTCGCCGACCACGGCAAGATGGCCCGCGGCTACCCGGACGTGCGCGCCAACACCGTCGCCTCGTTCTCCCTCGGCGACTACGAGTGGATCCTCGCCTTCGAGGCCGACGAGCTGTACCGCATCGTCGACCTGATGCGCCACCTGCGCGCCTCGGAGGCCCGTATGCACGTCCGCGAGGAGGTGCCGTTCTACACGGGCCGCCGCAAGGACGTCTCCGAGCTGGTCGCCTCGCTGGCCTGATTCAGCGGACGCTTCCGCGGGCCGCGGCCCCGGCACGGTCCGGGGCCGTCGGCTTCGGCTCGGCGTGCCGGGCGCACTGCGCGCTGCGTCCGGGCAGCCGGCCCTCCAGCAGATACGCCTCCATGTGCCCGTTGACGCAGGCGTTCGGCCCGCCCGCCAGTCCGTGGGTGCCGGCGTCCCGCTCCGTCACCAGGGCCGAGCCCGCCAGCCGGTCGTGGAGTTCGAGGGCGCCGTCGTACGGCGCGGCGGCGTCCCGCTCGGCGGCCAGGATCAGCGTCGGCGGCAGCTCACCCGGCCCGGCGCCGACGTCGAGCGGCCGCTGCCGGGGCGCCGGCCAGTAGGCGCACGGCAGGTTCGTCCACACGTTGTCCCAGGTCGCGAAGGGCGCCACCCGCGCGAGCCGGGTGTTGTCCCGGTCCCACACCGCCCAGTGCGCGGGCCACGGGGCGTCGTTGCACTCGACGGCCAGGTACACCGCGCGTGCGTTCTCCGCCTCGGCCGCCGCCTCCGGGTGCTGCTCCGCCTGCTCGATCAAGGGCTTCGGGTCGCCCCCCAGGTACGCCGACAGCGCGTGCGCGCGGTGCGGCCACAGGTCGTCGTAGTAGGCGGCCTGCAGCAACGCCGCCCGCAACTGGCCCGGTCCGACCTTCCCGCCCGCGGGGTCGCCGGCCAGTCGGGCGCTCGCCCGCTCGTAGGCGCGCAGCACCTCGCGCGCGGTGGTGCCCAGTCCGTACACGTCGTCGTGGCGGGCGATCCAGGCCCGGAAGTCCGCCCAGCGCCGCTCGAACGCCGCCGACTGGGCGAGGTTGTTGCGGTACCAGATCCGCCCGGGGCCGGGGTGGACGGCCGAGTCGAACACCATCCGCCGCACGTGCCCGGGGAACAGCGTCGCGTACAGGGCACCGAAGTAGGTGCCGTACGACGAGCCCATGAAGGTCAGCCGCTCCTCGCCGAGTGCGGCGCGCAGGACGTCGAGGTCACGGGCGTTGTTGAGCGAGTGGTAGTGCCGCAGCGCGTCACCGGCCCGCTCGGCGCAGCCCCGCGCGTACGCCTCGGCCTTCGCGACGCGCTCCCTCTTGTACGCCTCCGAGGGGTGGGCCGGTGCCTGCGAGGGCCCGGTGAAGAACTGCTGCGGGTCCTTGCACGACAGCGGTGCCGAACGGCCCACGCCGCGCGGGGCGTAACCGACGAGGTCGTACGCCGCCGCGATGCGCTTCCACTCGGGGAGCAGGCCGATGAGCGGGAAGTACAGGCCGGTGGCACCCGGGCCGCCCGGGTTGTGGACGAGGGCGCCCTGCCGCAGGACCTTGTGCTTGTCGTTCCGCGGGTCCTTCTGTGTGGCCCGGGCCCTGCTGACGGAGAGTTCGATCTGCCGGCCGTCCGGACGGGCGTAGTCCAGGGGGACGCGTACCGTCCCGCACCGCATGCTGCCGGGCAGGTCCTGCGCGTCGGGGCACGGGCCGAAGTCGACGCCGGCCGCCTTCGCGCGCGCGGCGGCGACGGCGGTGCCGCGCCGCTCGGCCGCGCCCGTCCGGTCCTCGGCGTGCGGGGCCCCGGCGAGGGTGCTCAGCAGCAAGGACCCGGCGGCCGAGTAGAGGAGGGCGGCTCTCATCGCGTATCCCTTCGGTGCACGGTGGCGACGAAAGGGATGTTTCGGTCGGGTGACGAGGAAGGCAAGCACCGTCGGCCGGTGTCGGCGCCCGAGCCCCCGCGCGCGCCCGGTCGGTTCAGTCGTGGGACTCGCGGTGGGTGAACGCCGCGCGCAGGTCCGGTTCGCCGATCGCGCCGACGCCGCGCACGGCCACCGAGGTGAGGAACGTGCGGTCGTCGGCCGTGCCGTCCGCGGTGCGGGTCAGCGTACCGAGCAGCTGCCGGCCGGCCGGCGAGGCCCAGCGCGAGTAGGGGTGGATCTCGATCCGCGCGATGGCCAGGCAGCTCAGGGCCAGGGTGAGCGGCAGCGCGAACCACAGGGCGACCAGGTGCCGCGGCATGTCCGGCGGAGCCGGCGTCAGCAGGGCGGCCACGCCCAGCCCGAGGACGGCGACGGCGGCGAGACGGACCTGCCGGACGGCCGCCGCGACCGTCGTACGGGCGCTGTCCGGCACCGCGAGTCCGGCGCGCACCAGTCCCTCGGCGATCCCGCGCACCGCGTCCGCCGTGGCGGCGGTGGACCGTACCGGCGCGATCCGGGACTGCCCCTCGGGGCCGATCGCCCCTATCACCGACCGCTCCATGTCGTCCCGCCCGCGCGGGTCGACGACCGTCGCCCAGCCGGTGCGGGCGAGGAGCAGCCGACGCTGACGGGCCATGGCGACCAGCGTCACGTCGGCGACCCGGCGGGGACCGCCGGAGAGGAACGCCGCCTCGTAGAGCGTGAGTTCACGACTCCGGCCGGTTTCCGCGGCCACGGCCGCGGCACGGACGGCGGCCAGGCACAGACGGGTGCAGGCCGTGCCCGTCACGGCCCAGGCCGCCAGCAGGAAAAGAACCCAGAGCATATGTTGTTTGTATGTGACACGGTCCCGGGAACACCATGCCTCGTTCACGATCCGGACGGAGTGTTGTCGGTATGTGACGTTCCGTTTCAGTCCGGCGGCGGCCTGTAGGCGGGCGGCGGGAGCGTGTAGCCGGACGAGGGCGGCGGCGTGGGCGACGGCGACGCGGACGACGACGAGGGCGGAACGGCGAACCCCGGGACGGTCGCGGGGGGAGTGCCGCCCACGGCCAGGTCGCGGGCCACGGCGTCGAAGTCGACCTGACCCGTGGCCTCCAGGACCTTGATGTGGTCGAGGACGGTGGTGTTGGCGTCGTCGGCGAGTTCGCGCACCAGCGAGTTGCGGGTGCTCGCGCGGACCTGGGCGAGGACCGGGAACACCGTGCCGTGGGCCACCCGCAGGACCGTGGCGAACTCGCGGTCGTACTCCGTGCCCCGCGCCCGGTCGAGCCGGTCCAGCCACTGCTCCTGCTGCGCGGTGGGTTCGTCGGGCAGGTCGAGGCCCAGCCGGGCGGCGACGCCACGGACCCGCTCGTCCAGGAACCGGTGCCCGTCGACGAGATGCCGGCCGGCGGTCCGTACGGCGGGTGTGGTCCCCTTCGACTGCGCCTGCCGCCCCGCGGGCAGCTCCCACAGCCCGGCCAGCCTGACCTTCGTGAGGAAGTCCTGGTCGAGCGCGGACAGCGGGCCGTAGCTCGTCCGCAGGGTCTGGGCGCTCAGCACGTTCGGGGCCGTCCCCGGCCGGTCCCGGTACGACCAGATCGGGAAGACCAGCGCGGCGAGCGTCACCGTCAGGCACGTGACGATGAGCCCTGTGCCGCTGACGATGCCTCGGCCCTTGACGGGGGGTCGCGGTCGCATGGTGGTGCCTCCTGGTACGGCACTGCACGCTGGTGCGCTACGGGTGCGGAGGTGACATGTTACTTCCGGGGTTATGCCATCTGCCGTACAGGCGTACAGGGTTGCCTCGGGGGTGATCGGGGACGAACGCGGGACGGGCGTCGCGTGGCATACCGGTGCGAACAGGGTCAATGCCTCCCGAGGCTTCCTCGCCCGTGGGCCGGCTGTCAGACCCGGCACACTTCGCCGCGCCCGCCCGACTAGCCCAGCCGGGTCCTTGCGGCCACCCGGACGCCGTCGTGGCGGTGCGCCCCGTGGCCGCCGCCCGCCCGATGGGCCATGTTGCTGACCGTCGAGCCGATCGGGCTCCGGCCGGACGTAGAGGAGGCCCCGCGGTGGGTGAGCTGTACATCGACGGCGAATGGACGCAGGCGGCGGCCGGCGGCCGGCGCGACGTGGTCAACCCCTACGACGCCTCGGTCGTTACCACGGTCGACGAGGCCGACGCCACCGACGTCGACCGCGCCGTGCGCGCCGCCCGGCGCGCCTTCGCCGAGGAGGACTGGGCGGGCGCCCCCACCCGCCGCCGCGCCGACCTGCTGATGCGCGTCCACGACCTGCTGCTGCGCGACCGGGAGGACATCGCCCGCACCGAGACGCTCGACACCGGCAAGACGCTCGCCGAGTCCCGGATCGACGTGGAGGACGTGGCGAACGCCTTCCGCTACTACGCCGAACTCGCGGGCAAGGACGGCGGCCGGGTCGTCGACGTCGGCCCGGACGTCCTCAGCCGGGTCGTCTACCAGCCGGTTGGCGTGTGCGCGCTCATCGCCCCCTGGAACTACCCGATGCTGCAGGCCTCCTGGAAGGTCGCCCCGGCCCTGGCCGCCGGCAACACCTTCGTCCTGAAGCCCAGCGAGATCACGCCCCTCACCACCATCACCATGATCCGGCTCATCGAGGAGGCCGGCGCACCCCCCGGCGTCGCCAACCTGGTGCTGGGCTCCGGGGCGACCGTGGGCGCCGCCCTCACCGGCCACCCCGACGTCGACCTGGTCTCCTTCACCGGCGGCCTGAACACCGGCCGGGCCATCATGGCCGCCGCCGCCCACGAGGGGCCGCGGAACATCGCCCTGGAACTGGGCGGCAAGAACCCCAACATCGTCTTCGCCGACGCCGACTTCGACGCCGCCGTCGACTACGCCCTCGACGCCGCCTTCCTGCACTCCGGGCAGGTCTGCTCCGCCGGATCACGCCTGCTCGTCGAGGACTCCCTGCACGACCGGTTCGTCGAGGCCTACGCCGAGCGCGCCCGGGCGATCCGGCTCGGCAACGGCATGGAGGACGGCACCGAGAGCGGCCCGCTCAGCTCCGCCGAGCACCGCGAGAAGGTCGAGGGCTACATCGCCCTCGGCAAGGAGGAGGGCGCCCGGCTCGTCACCGGCGGCATGCGCCCCGACGACCCGGCCCTCAGCCGCGGGTTCTTCCTGCTGCCGACGATCTTCGCCGACTGCGACCGGTCGATGCGCATCGTCCAGGAGGAGATCTTCGGCCCGGTCGTCACCGTCGAGCGGTTCCGCACCGAGGACGAGGCGGTCGAACTCGCCAACGACACCCGCTACGGCCTGGCCGGCGGGGTGTGGACCTCCGACGCGAGCCGCGCCCAGCGCGTCGCCCAGCGGCTGCGGCACGGCACCGTGTGGATCAACGACTTCCACCCCTACGTACCGCAGGCCGAGTGGGGCGGCTTCGGCCGCTCCGGCGTCGGACGCGAGCTCGGCCCCACGGGGCTGCGCGAGTACCAGGAGGCCAAGCACATCTACCAGAACCTCGCCCCCGCCCCCTCCGGCTGGTTCAAGGGCTGACCCTCCGGCAAGCACCCAGGGGCGCACCGGACGACAAAGAAAGCAGAGCACCGCATGGCCACCACTCCCGCGCACGGCGCCGAGTCCGCCTACGACTACGTCATCGTCGGCGGCGGCACCGCCGGCTGCGTTCTCGCCGCCCGGCTGAGCGAGGATCCCGACTGCCGCGTCTGCGTCATCGAGGGCGGCCCCAGCGACGTCGGCGACGAGCGCATCCTGCGCCTGCGCAACTGGATCAACCTGCTCGGCTCGGAGTTCGACTACGGCTACACCACCGTCGAACAGCCCCGCGGCAACTCGCACATCCTGCACTCCCGGGCCCGGGTGCTCGGCGGCTGCTCCTCGCACAACACGCTGATCAGCTTCCTGCCGCTGCCCCAGGACCTCGACGACTGGGTGCGCCGCGGCTGCTCCGGCTGGGACCCGGCGACGATCCTGCCCTACCGCGACCGGCTGCAGACACAGATCGTGCCCGTGGCCGAAGCCGACCGCAATCCCATCGCCAAGGACTTCGTCACCTCCGCCTCCCGCGCCCTGGGCGTCCCCGTCATCGACGACTTCAACGCCGAACCCTTCGCCGACGGCACCGGCTTCTTCTCGCTGGCCTACCAGCCGGAGGGCAACCTGCGCTGCTCCGCGTCGGTCGCCTACCTCCACCCGGTGCTGGACCGGCCCAACCTCACGCTGAAGCTGGAGACCTGGGCCCACCGGCTGATCCCGGACGAGTCGGGGAGGCTCACCCGGGTCGCCGTCCGGGGCGCCGACGGCGAACCCGCCACCGTGCGCGCCGAGCGCGAACTGCTGCTCTGCGCGGGTGCCATCGACACCCCGCGGCTGCTGCTGCTCTCCGGCATCGGACCGGCCGACGACCTGCGCGCCCTGGGCATCGAGGTCCGGGCCGACCTGCCCGGTGTCGGGGAGAACCTGCTGGACCACCCCGAGTCCGTGATCGTCTGGGAGACCGCGGGGCCGCTGCCGCCCAACTCCGCGATGGACTCCGACGCCGGTCTGTTCCTGCGCCGCGACAAGAGCGAGCCGCGCCCCGACCTGATGTTCCACTTCTACCAGGTGCCGTTCACCGTCAACACCGAACGCCTGGGCTACCCCGTACCGCAGCACGGGGTGTGCATGACCCCGAACGTGCCGCGGGCCCGCTCCACCGGCCGCATGTGGCTGCGCAGCAACAACCCCGCCGAGCATCCCGCCCTGGACTTCCGGTACTTCACCGACCCCGAGGGCTATGACGAGCGCACCATCGTGGACGGCCTCAAGGTCGCCCGCGAGGTCGCCGAGACCGGCCCGCTGCGCGACTGGCTCGTCCGCGAGGTCGCACCCGGCCCGGACGTCGTCTCCGACGCCGACCTGTCCGAATACGGCCGCCGAGCGGCCCACACCGTGTACCACCCGGCCGGCACCTGCCGGATGGGCGCCGCGGACGACCCCCTGGCCGTCTGCGACCCGGAGCTCAGACTGCGCGGCTTCGAGGGCGTACGGATCGTGGACGCGTCGGTGTTCCCGACGATGCCCACCATCAACCCGATGGTGACCGTGCTGCTCGCCGCCGAACGCGCCGCCGACCTGATCAAAGCGGAAGGAGGGGCACGACGATGACCGGTACGCAGCCTCCCGCACCGGCGTCCGGCGCCCCCTCCGGGGAGCCGGGCTCCGAGTTCCGCAAGGACATGAGCCCTTGGGCCAACTTCGCCCTCGGCTTCACCTACCTCTCCCCGGTCGTGGGCACCTACACCCTCTTCGGCATCGCGATCGCCGACGGCGGACCGCCGATGATCTGGGCGTTCCTGATCGCCGGCTGCGGCCAGTTCCTCGTCGCGCTGATCTTCGGCGAGACCGTCGCCCAGTTCCCGATCGCGGGCGGTGTCTACCCCTGGGCCCGGCGGCTGTGGGGCAAGCGCTGGGCGTGGATGACCGGCTGGGTGTACATGTGGGCGCTGCTGGTGACCATCACCTCCGTCGCCTACGGCGCCGGCCCCTACATCGCCATCCTCTTCGGCTTCAGAGCCACCGTGCACACCACCGTGCTGTGCACCGCCGTGCTCATCGTCGTCGCCATCCTCATCAACTACATGGGTACCAAGGCACTGTCGACGGCGGCGCTCATCGGTTTCACCGGCGAGCTCATCGGCGCCCTCGTCGTCGGCGTCTACCTGCTGGCCACCCACCGTCACCACGGCCTCGGCGTCATCTTCGACACCTACAACGTCGAGGGAGACGGCTCCTACCTGCCGGCGTTCCTGGCAGCCAGCATCATCGGCCTCTACCAGTACTACGGCTTCGAGGCGTGCGGCGACACCGCCGAGGAGGTCGCCCACCCGGGCCGGGTCATCCCCCGCGCGATGCGCCGCACCATCTACATCGGCGGCGCGGCGGCCACCTTCACCTGCATGTCGCTGCTGCTGTCGGTCACGGACTTCAACGCGATCATCTCCGGCGAGCAGCCCGACCCGGTGGTGGACGTGCTGTACGACGCGATGGGCGAGACCGGGGCGCGGATGGTGATGGCCGTGGTGCTGATCTCCTTCCTGTCCTGCACGATCAGCCTCCAGGCCGCGGCCGGGCGGCTCATCTACTCCTACGCCCGGGACGAGATGATCGTCGGGCACCGGCTGCTGCGGCGGTTCGTGCACGCCCGTGCGGTGCCGAGCTGGGCGCTGTTCGTGTCCGCGGCGGTGCCGCTGATCATCGCCTTCGCCTCACTGCTCTCCGAGGACGCCCTCACCAACATCGTCTCGTTCGCGATCCTCGGCATCTACGGCTCGTTCCAGATGGTGGTCCTCGCCGCACTGCGCGCCCGGCTCAAGGGCTGGCGTCCGTCAGGGGAGTTCACCCTGGGCCGCTGGGGGCTCACGGTCAACATCGCGGCGCTGGTCTACGGCATCCTCGCCATCATCAACATCTGCTGGCCCCGCTCCCCGGAGAAGTCCTGGTGGGAGAACTGGATCGTCCTGCTGTGCGGCGGTGTGGTGCTGGGGACGGGCCTGCTCTACATGTTCACCACGCACCACTACGGCCGCGGCGACGCCCCCGCGGGCGACGCGGTGCCGCAGAAGACCGGTGCGACGGCCGGGGGGTCTTCGCCCGGCGCACCGTGAGTGCGAGACGAGAGGGGCGGGAGTCCGGTCCGGGGTCCCCGCGGTCACCGGACCGGTCCGGGCTCCTCACCCCCCGTCAACGCCGGGTCAGCACCCTGCGCGTGACGCGGGCGAGCCGGCGGGCGGGCCGCCGGGAGAGGGGCGCCGGGCCCGACCGCTCCCGCCACCACGCCCGCAGCTCCCGCCGTGCCCGCGTGTCCCCCGGGCGCCCGGCGGCCAGCAGGTACTCGGCGAAGCTCAGGGCGTCACGCCGGTATCCGGCGGTCATCGGGTGGGTCTGGGCGTAGCCGAGGAACGCCGTGCGGTACCCGTCCCCGAGGATCACCGGCAGCTCGGGAGCGACCTTCGCCACGACGTCCGCCCGCTTCCCGGCGAGCGCCCGGGCCTGGACACCGAGCCGGACCCGGTCGAACCCCTCGGGCACGGGCGTCCCCGCGACCAGCGCCGAGAGCAGCGCGGCCTGCGCCAGCCCGAGCCGCTGCCGGGCCGCGCCGTCACCCTGTGATGGGGGCGGGCCGGAGGCGCCCCGTGTCGCCCCGGCCGCCCCGGTCTCGAGTCCCGCCCCCGCCGCCCCGGCGGCCGAGCGGAGTTCCGTCTTCACACGCTCGACCGCGCCTGCCTCAAGCGCCCGGCGGATCGCGGTCAACTCGCCTTCCAGCTCGGCCGGTTCCGGGAAGTTCTCGTCCCTTTCCAGCAGGACGCCCGGCGGGCTGACGCGGGAGGCGAGGTCCGTCAGGATGTCCAGGACCGGCCGGGGCACGGGGTGGGCGTGGCTGTCGTGCCAGACGCCGTCCCGTGCGAAGCCGCCGGCGACATGGACGTAGGCGATGGCCTCCAGGGGCAGCTCGGCGAGGGCCTTGGACGAGTCCTCGCCGCGGTTGACGTGGTTGGTGTGCAGGTTGGCCACGTCGATGAGCAGGCGGACGCCCGTACGGTCGGCGAGGTCGTAGAGGAACTGGCCCTCCGTCATCTCCTCGCCCGGCCAGCAGACCAGCGCGGCGATGTTCTCCACGGCCAGCGGCACCGGAAGCGAGTCCTGGGCGATCCGTACGTTCTCGCACAGGACGTCCAGGGCGTCCCGGGTCCGGGGGACGGGCAGCAGATGCCCCGCCTCCAGGTGCGGGGAGGCGGTCAACGGCCCACCCGCCCGGACGAACGCGATGTGCTCGGTGACCAGCGGGGAGCCCAGCGCCTCGGCGCGCTCGGCCAGCGCGGTCAGCCGCCCGGCGTCGGGCCGGTCCGCGCCGCCGAGGCCCAGGGAGACGCCGTGCGGCACCACGGTGACACCGCGCTCGCGCAGCCGCCGCAGGGAGTCGGGCAGATGCCCGGGGCAGACGTTCTCGGCCACCGCTTCGACCCAGTCGATCCCCGGCATCCGCTCCACGGCGTCCGCGATCTCCGGTCGCCAGCCGATGCCCGTCCCCAGTCGCTCCATCGTCCCCTCCTCCACCCGGCCCGTTCCTCGAACGTGAGGGGGGTATGGCCCAGCCGCTCGCCGCCCAACCGCGCCCGGCCCGCCTTCAGAGCAACATTTGAGGTTCGGGGGTCCGGCCCGCTGCCGCCACCGACGGAGGCGCAAGGCTCGCGTACCGCCCCGGTCCGTCGTACACCGGACCTATGCCCGAAGGCAGCGAGCAGCCCCACCGCCCCGCGCGGAGCCGGGAGGCGGAGTCGACGGCGACCGCCGTCCACCGGTTGCGGATCGGGGCCGGAACCCTGCTCCTGGCCGCCGGCACGGCCTACTTCCTGCTGCCCTTCGAGGGGCTGGGGGCCGACCGCCCCTGGCTGGGCCGGCCCCTGTTCGTGCTGTGCCTGGGGCTCGTCGCCGCGCTGCTGCTGCGCCACGTGCGCGCCATCGTGCTGGACAAACCGCAGGCCCGGTCCGGCATCATGATCACGCTGCTGATGTGCCTGGCCGTGCTGGTGTTCTCGTCCGGGTACTACGCCCTGGCGCAGCAGCCGGGACAGTTCACCGGCCTGCGCACCCGCGTCGACGCCCTGTACTTCACCGTCGTCACGCTCGCGACCGTCGGCTACGGCGACATCACCCCGCGCGGGCAGGAGGCCCGCCTGGTGACCGTCGCCCAGATCGTCTACACGTTCGTCTTCCTCACGGCGGCGGCCACCGCGCTGTCACGGCGGATGCACGCGGTGGTCGCGGAGCGCGAGCGGCGCCCGCCGCCGTCCCGACCGGGCCCTACACCGGGCCCGAGGAGCGGTAGTTGAACACGGACCAGAGGACGAACAGACCGGTCACGATCATGATGATCGACCAGAAGGGCTGGTACGGCAGCCACAGGAAGTTCGCGATCAGGGCCAGGCCGACCACGACCGCGCTCACCACCCGGGCCCAGCCGGCCCCGGCGAACAGGCCGAGTCCGGCCGCCACCACGAGCACACCGACGATCACGTGGATCCAGCCCCACGCGGTCAGGTCGAACTCGAAGGAGTACTGGCCGAAGCTCGTGTACACCTCGTCGCCGGCGATCGCCGCGATGCCCTGGAGCACCGCGAAGAGGCCGTAGACGACCATCAGGACGCCGCCGAGAGCGAGACCCCCGGCCGCCCACGGGTCGCCGGAGCCCTCCGGACCGGAGCCGCCGGGCGACCGGTCGTCGGGGGCGGGCGGGGCGGGGGGAGGGGGCGCGGCGCTGGTCATGGCTGCCTCCAGGGGTGTCGGTGGTAACCCCACTGGAGCACTCGCCCGGGACCGGCGCGCCCGCGGTTGCTCCGAACGAGTGGACGCCGCGCGGCCGGGCCCTCGCGGTCAGCGGCGCAGCGCCGGGTGGTCGGCGACCACCGTGCACGAGCCGGGCGCGATCTCCGTGAAGCCCGCGTCACGGACCAACGGCAGCCCCCGGCCGGTCAGTTCGGGCCAGCGGTCCGCACCGGCCGTCCGCACGGCGAGCGGGAAACCCGCGTCGCGCCACGCGGTCCGCTCCTCGTCGGACAGCTCCCACCAGGCCAGTTGGGCGGCGTGGCCGGCCTGCGCCATCGCCTTGCCGGCCGACATGCCGAGGTCCGGGTTGAGCCACAGCACCGGGGCCGAGAGGTCCTCGTCGGCCGGCTGCTCCGGGTCGTCCAGGTCGGTGCCGGAGACCTGGAGCCGGGCCAGGTCCTTGGGCCAGCCGTCCAGCGGGACGGGCGGGAAGACCCGCACCTCGGCCGACTTGCCGGTGACCGTGATGCCGGGCAGCGCCTCGGCCCGCCGCCACTCCGCGCCGCGCGCCCGCCGCACCACCTTGCGGATCCTGGCGTCCTGCCAGTCCCGCATCGCCCCGGCCCACTCGCCCTCACCGGCCGACCGCTCGTCGGCCAGGATCGTCAGCACGGCCCGCGCGGCCGTCTCCAGCGCGTCGGTGCGGGCCGGCGGGTCCGCCCGCTCGATCCGTACGACCAGCGGCAGCACGAACTGCGGTGCCTCGTCGCGCGCCGAGGGCTCGGACCGGAAGGGACTGCCGTTTTCGCTCTCGGGCGTCGGGTTCTCGCTCACGAGCCCCAGTGTGCCAGCCGGAAGATCGTGCGGGATGACCGCAGGCGACCGTCGCCTCCGGCCACCGCACGGGGGCGCGGTCACCGGCCGACCCGCCCGGGCGGCCGTGCAGTGCTGTGTCACCGGGGCGCCGTGCGGTGTCTGGCCACCGGGGCGCGGGTCCGGGGCGGGTGGTCAGAGGTCCCGCTGCTCCAGGGGCTTGGTCGCAGGGCCCTGGATCACCTTGCCGTCCGTGTCGAAGCGGGAGCCGTGGCAGGGGCACTCCCAGGCGCGCTCGGCGGCGTTGAAGTCGACCAGGCAGCCCAGGTGGGTGCAGCGGGCGGAGACCGCGTGCAGCCCGCCGTCCTCGTCCCGGTACACCGCGACCCGGTGGCCGTCGGCGCGGACCACGGCGCCCTCGCCCGGCGGCAGGGACTCCACCGGCGGCGAGGGCCGCAGCCGGTCTCCCACGAAGTGCCCGGCGACCTTCGCCTGCGTCTTGAGGAACGTCGGCGCCTCACGCAGCGCGGGCTTGACCCGCCGCGGGTCGTACAGCGCGCTCCACTCGCACTCCTGGCCGAGGATCTGCGCGGTCAGCAGCCGGCCCGCCATGATGCCCCCGGTCATGCCCCAGCCGCCGAAGCCGGTGGCCACGTACGTGTGCCGGGCGCCCGGGTGCAGGGGGCCGACCATCGGCACCGTGTCGGTGGGTTCGGTGTCCTGGGTGGCCCACCGGTGCGTGACCTCCAGGTCCGGGAAGTGGCCGGTGGCCCAGTCGGTGAGGCGTTCGAAGCGGGCCCGCGGGTCGCCGGTGCCGGGGGTGAAGTGCTCACCGGTGACGATGAGCAGCCGCCGGCCGTCCCCGTGGGGCGCGGTGCGCACCGAGCGGGTGTCCTCCTCGGGCGTGATGAACATGCCGCCCGGGTCCTGGTCCGCGGGGATCGTCCCCGCGACGACCAGCTCGCGGCGTGTGGACAGGCGGGCGAACAGCAGGGCCCGGTCGAAGATCGGGTAGTGCGTCGCGACGACGACGTCCCGGGCCCGGACCGTCGCCCCGGTCGCGGTGGACAGCCTGCACGGTTCGCCCTCGTCCAGGCCGAGGACGGTGGTGTCCTCGAAGATCCGCCCACCGCGCCCGGCCAGATCGGCGGCGAGCGCCAGCAGGTACTTGCGCGGGTGGAACTGGGCCTGCCCGGTGACCTCGACCGCACCCGCGACCGGGAAGGGCAGCCCGGTCTCCGTCACGAACGAGGCGGGCAGCCCGGCCTCGGCCGCGGCCTCCGCCTCGGCCCGTAGTTCCGCCACCCGGCCCGGGTCGCGCGCGTAGGTGCAGGCGCTCCTCGTCTCCCACTCGCAGTCGACGCCCAGTTCCTCCGCGATCCGGGCCGCGTGCCCGATCGCCTCCGACTGGGACCGCGCGTACAGCCGGGCACCCTCCGGGCCGCGGGTGCGCCGCAGCTTGTCGTAGACGAGGGTGTGCAGGGCGGTGACCTTGGCGGTGGTGTGTCCGGTGACGCCGGCCGCGACCCGCCCGGCCTCCAGGACGGCCACGCTCCGCCCGGCCCGCGTCAGTTCCCACGCCGTGCTCAGCCCGGCGATCCCGGCGCCGATCACCGCCACGTCGACGTCCAGGTCCTCCGTGAGCGCCGGGTGACGGCCGTCCGGTGCCGTCTCGAGCCAGTACGAGCTGCTGACCTGCTGCTTCTCGCTCATGCGGGGCCGAGTACCCCGGTCCGGCCGCTTCAGTGTCGGGTGCTGGGCTGTGCAGCCGCGTTGGACAGCCTGGCTTTACAGCGGGGGTTGGCTTTACAGCGGGGGCGGGCCGGGCTAACGTACAACCAAATGGTTGTAGATGAGTGGAGTGACGAGACGGTCGACCGGCTGTTCCACGCCCTGGCCGACACCACGCGCCGGGACATACTGCGCCGCTGCGTGCGCGGGGAGCTGTCGGTGTCCCGGCTGGCCGAGACCTACCCGATGAGTTTCGCCGCGGTACAGAAGCACGTGGCGGTGCTGGAGCGGGCGGGTCTGGTCACCAAGCAGCGCAGCGGACGGGAGCAGCTCGTGCGCACCGACCCCGACGCGGTGGGCCGCGCACGCCAGGCCCTGGACGACCTCGCATCGGCGTGGCGCGGGCGGGTGGACCGGATGGCCCGGCTGCTCGCCGAGGACCACGGACCCGAAGAGAACGACCCGACGGAAGGACCCGAGCGATGACTGTCACCAGTGTCGACAAGGACCTCGACGCCCTCACCCTCACCCTGGTCGCCGACTTCGCCGCCCCCGTCGAGCGGGTGTGGCGGCTGTGGGCCGACCCCCGGCAGCTGGAGCGCTGGTGGGGCCCGCCGACCTACCCGGCGACCGTGGAGGAGCACGACCTCACCCCCGGCGGAGAGGTCACCTACTTCATGACCGGCCCCGAGGGCGACCGGCACCGCGGCTGGTGGCGTGTCACCTCCGTCAGCGAGCCGACGGCCCTGGAGTTCACCGACGGTTTCGCCGACGACGACGGCAAGCCCAAGGACGATCTGCCCACCATGTCCGTGACGGTGCGGCTCAGCGAGCACGCCGGGGGCACCCGGATGGAGATGCGCTCCCTGTTCGACTCCCGTGAGCAGATGGAACAGATGGTCGCCATGGGCATGGAGGAGGGCCTCAAGGAGGCCGTCGGCCAGATCGACGCCCTGCTCGCGGCCTGAGCCCGCCCGGTCAGGCCTGCTCCGACAGTCGCCCGGGGCACTCGGCCACGTCGAAGTCCGCCTGGAACTCGACCGGCTCGACGAGCCACGGTCCGGCGCCTCGATGATCCGGCGGGGCGCCGGGTTTCGCACCCGGCGCCCCTGTCGGGAGCGGAGCGGCTGCTATCGCCGCCAGGGGCCCGTCACCGCGAACGTGGTGCCGGGTGTGTAGCAGTTGACGTACATCGTGTCGCCGTCCGGGGAGAAGGTCACCCCGGCGAACTCGCCCCACTCGGGCTCCTGCTCGGTGCCGATGTTCTGCCGGTTGCGGGCCATCGCGTAGACCTCGCCGCGGCGGGTGACGCCGAAGACGTGCTGGGCGCCGTTGCCGTCCTCGCAGACCATGAGGCCGCCGCTGGGCGCCAGGCAGATGTTGTCCGGCGACTCGCCCGGCAGTTGCACATCGGTGTCCGGGCCGAAGACGATCACCAGGGTGAGCCGGCGCCGCTCCGGGTCGTAGCGCCAGACCTGCCCGAAGTGGTCGGCCGCCGAACCGTCGGACCGGCGCGCGAAGGACGACACGAAGTACACCGAACGGCCGCCCCAGTAGCAGCCCTCCAGCTTCTGCGCGTGCGTGATGCCCCCGCGGCCGAAGTCCTGGAACCGGATCGGGGTCTGCGCGGCCTGCGGGTCCGGCACGTCCACCCACTCGATGTGGTCGAACTCGGCGCCGACGTCCTGGACGGAGGACAGGTCCGGCACGCCGGGCACCCGCATGGCCTGCAGCCGGCCGCCGGCGCGCAGCGAACCCCTGCCGCCCAGCGGCCGGTTCGGCAGGAAGCGGTAGAAGAGGCCGAAGGGCTTCTCGAAGGCGTCCTCGGTCTCGTACACCACGCCCCGCCGGGGATCGACGGCGATCGCCTCGTGCGCGAAGCGGCCCATCGCGGTCAGCGGCACGGCCCCGGTGCGGTGCGGATCGGCCGGGTCGACCTCGAAGATGAAGCCGTGGTCCTTGGTGTAGCCGTTGGTGCCGGCCCTGTCCTCGGTCTCCTCGCAGGTCAGCCAGGTGTCCCACGGGGTGGGCCCGCCCGCGCAGTTCACCGCCGTGCCGGCGATCGCGACCCGCTCCGACAGCACCCTGCCCCGGGAGTCGAGCGTCAGCGCCGTACAGCCGCCCTTGCCGCCCGGGTCGTAGGTGAGGCCCTCGACGGTCGGCACCGGGACCTTGCCGTTCACGCGGTTCTCGTGGTTGCGGACCAGATGGACCCGGCCGCCTCTGCCGCCGAAGGCGGACATGCCGTCGTGGTTGGAGGGGACCTTGCCCTCACCGGAGCGCAGTTCGTCGCCCTCGCGGGAGAGGATCCGGTAGCGGAACCCCTCCGGCAGGTCGAGAACGCCCTTCGGGTCGGGGACGAGCGGTCCGTAGCCGGTGTGGCCGAGGCCCTGGGCGGCGGCGGTGCCGGCGAAGAGTTCGGAGAGGGCGCCGGAGAACGCGATCCCGACACCCAGGGCACCCGTTCCGGCGAGCATCCGGCGTCGGGTGGCGAAGCGACCTGATGCGGTCATGGGGAAACCTTCCTGCTGGCGGACAGGAACAGTGATCCCGCTGTGTCTATCACCTGGTTCCGGCCACGGGAACCACGCGCGTAGCGCGCGTCACTGCTCGACCGCGCGCCGCAGCCGCTCCATGGCCTCCCCGGCCTGCTCCGTGAGGTCGACGGCGCGTTGCTCCGTGAGGTCGGCGCCGCGCTCCTCGATCTCCGCACGGTCCGTCGGCTGCGCGCGGTCCACGGCCTCCTCCTCCGCCGTGCCCGCCGCCGAGCGCGACTGTCCCGCGCTCTCCTCCGCCGTGCCGGCCGCCGAGCGCGACTGTCCCGCGCTCTCCTCCGCCGTGCCGGCCGCCGAGCGCGACTGTCCCGCGCTCTCCGCCCCGGGCTGCGCGCCCCGCTCCAGGAACCGCAGCAGTTCCACCGGGATGGGCAGGACCAGCGTGGAGTTCTTCTCCGCCGCCACCGCCATGACGGTCTGCAGCAGCCGCAGCTGGAGGGCCGAGGGCGTGTCGGCCATCTGGTGGGCGGCCTGGGCCAGCTTCTTGGAGGCCTGGTACTCGGCGTCGGCGTTGATCAGCCGGGCCCGCCGCTCCCGGTCGGCCTCCGCCTGGCGGGCCATGGAGCGCTTCATGGTGTCCGGCAGGGAGACGTCCTTGATCTCCACGCGGTCGATCGTCACGCCCCACTCCACGGCCGGACTGTCGATCATCAGCTCCAGGCCCTGGTTCAGCTTCTCCCGGTTGGACAGCAGGTCGTCCAGCTCGCTCTTGCCGATGATCGAGCGCAGCGAGGTCTGCGCCATCTGCGAGACGGCGAAGCGGTAGTCCTCGACGTTGACGACCGCGGCCGACGGGTCCACCACCTTGAAGTACACGACGGCGTCGACCCGTACGGTCACGTTGTCCCGGGTGATGCCCTCCTGGGCGGGGACGGGCATGGTCACGATCTGCAGGTTGACCTTGCGCATCCGGTCCACCGCGGGGATCACGAGGGTGAACCCGGGCCGCCGCACCTCCCCGTGCAGGCGCCCGAGCCGGAAGACGACCCCGCGCTCGTACTGCTTGACGACCCGTGCCGCGGCGGCCGTGTACACCAGCGCACCGGCCCCGACCGCGGCCACCACGCCGACCAGCTCTTCGACCATGCCGACCTCCCGGTTCAGAGGTCCCTATCCGTCCACTCCTGTAACGATATGCCCGAACCGGGGCGTGGGGCCATGCCCGGCGAACGGGCCGGAACGGGGGCGGACGCGCGTGGTCCGGGGCGCGCAGCCGGCGCGCCCCGGACCGGGCCGGGCGGGTGGTCCCGTCGGCTAGGCGACGGTGACCTTCTCCGGTGCCTCCTCGGGCTCGGTGACCTTCACCGGCTCCGTGCCCGTCGCGCTGTGCCGTGCGGCCCAGTTCTCCAGGGCGGTGCGGCAGGCGTGGTCGAGGTGGTGCAGACCCGAGAGGTCCAGCTCGACCGGGCGGTCCTGCGGCAGGCTCTCCAGGCTGTCGAGGATCTTCGGCAGGCGCAGGAAGGTCGCGTTGCCGGACAGGTACGCCTGGATCGGGCCGGCGCCCTTGTCGATGATGTCGAGCTTGATGTGCGAGGCCTCCCAGGCGGTCTTGACGATCGACAGGGCCAGACCGATGAGCACCCCCTCGAACATGTTCACCGCGACGATCGACACGGCGGTGACGATCAGGATGAGCGCCTCACCCTTGTGGGCCCGCCACAGCGTGGCGATCTGGCGGAACGGGATGAGCTTCCAGCCGGCGTGCACGAGGATGCCGGCGAGGGCGGGGACCGGGATGAGCGCCAGCGCCCACGGCATCGCGGCGGCGAACAGCAGCAGCCACACGCCGTGCAGCACCCGGGAGGCCTTGGTCCTGGCGCCGGCGTTGACGTTGGCGGAGCTGCGCACGATGACGGCGGTCATCGGCAGCGCGCCGAGCAGACCGCACAGGGTGTTGCCCGCGCCCTGGGCGATCATCTCCTTGTTGTACTCGGTGCGCGGACCGTTGTGCAGCCGGTCCACGGCGGCCGCGCTGAACAGGCTCTCCGCGGAGGCGATCAGCGCGAACGCGATGATGGTGCCCCAGATGGCCGGATCCGCCAGTTCGCCGAAGGCCTCGGCCCCGGGCGGCTGGACGACGCCCAGCAGACCCTCCACCTGGACGGTGGCGACCGGCAGGCCGAAGGCGAGCGTGGCGGCCGTGGCCAGGAGGACCGCCGCGAGGGCGCCGGGCACGGTCCGGACCGCCTTCGGCGTCTTCGTCCAGAACACGATGACGGCGATGGTGCCCGCACCGATCGCGAGGGACGTCAGGGCCTCGGTGCTGCCGAGCGTGTCGGCGAACATCCCGGGCAGGCCGGCGATCTTGCCGAGGCCGGTCTCCGGCGCCTTCAGGCCCGCCGCCGCGTAGATCTGCCCGGCGATGATCACCAGGCCGATGCCGCAGAGCATGCCCTCGACGACGGAGACGGATATCGCCCGGAACCAGCGGCCGATCCCCAGGAAGCCCATGGCGAGCTGGAGCAGGCCGGCGAGCAGCACGATCACGCCGAGCGTGGCCACCCCGAACCGGCTCACGGCTTCGAAGACCAGCACGGTGAGGCCGGCGGCGGGTCCGGACACCTGCAGGCTGCTGCCGCGCATCATCCCGGTGACGAGCCCGCCCACGATGCCGGTGATGAGACCCAGCTCCGCGGGGACGCCGGAGGCGACCGCCACCCCGACGCACAGCGGGACCGCGACCAGGAAGACGACGATCGAGGCGAGGAAGTCCTGCTTGAGGTAGGGGAACTTGGTCATGGTCGCCCTCACACCTTCTCGAAGGAATCGGTGTCCGCGCGGTGTGCGCGCACGGTGCCGGTGTGCACTTCGTAGAACCAGGCGTGCAGCCGGAGCCGGCCGTCCGTCAGGCGGCTCTCCACACAGGGGTAGGAGCGCAGCCGCTCCACCTGGGTCAGGACGTGGTTCTGCACGGCCTCGGTGACCGTCTTGTCGGCCGGGTCCGCGCACTTGGGCTGGTCGCAGGCGTGCGCCAGCCAGTCACGCACGGCGGGGACGCCGGAGAGGTCGTCGCCGCGCACCACCGCGCCCACGGCGCCGCAGTGCGAGTGGCCGCAGACCACGATCTCCTTGACGCCGAGGACTTCCACGGCGTACTCGATGGTGGCCGCCTCCGAGGTGGGGTGCCGGAGGGTGTGCGGGGGGACGACGTTGCCCGCGGTGCGCAGCTCGAAGAGCTCGCCGGGACGGGCGCCCGTGATCAGGGCCGGTACGACCCTGGAGTCGGAGCAGGTGATGAACAGGACGTCGGGGGACTGGCCCTCGGCGAGGTGGGCGAACTCCTCAGGGCGCTGTCCGAAGATGCGGGCGTTGTCGATGAGGGGTTGCATGAGTGTGGTGACTCCTCCTGGCGCGCAGTGGGGGCGCGTCGGACGGGCATGGCAAGGGGGTGGGGGGAACTGCTTCGCCGATCAGCAGCGGAAGACCTGAAGTGCCGCCGGAGTGTGCGAGGTCGAGGATCTCGACGTGTGGTCGTGCGCGGCGCCGGGTCTGACCGGTTCGGGCGCCGTCGGCCGGATGTGCCGTGGCAGCGGGCGCTCCGGGACCGGGTGTGTGAGGTCCGCGGTGTGGGACCGGTGCCGGGTCCGCAGGGGACCGGTCGGGTCCCCGTGGTGTCCGGCCCGGCAGGTGGCCGTCTCGTCGCGCAGGGCCTTCCCCGGGGTTTTGGGCCCGGGGCGGGAGGACGTACCGGAGGGCTTCGTTCCGGGCTGAGCCTTGGCCTCGGCTTGGCTGTGCGTGTGCGCGGATGCGAAGGATGCCGTCGGTGCGAAGAACTGGAGGGCGAGCAGAACGGCGGCGAGGACGGACACCACGGTCCGTGCCGTCGTACCTCGGTACATGCGCCCCCCTTCCGGTACGTCGCACCTCTAGTGCAGACCAACACTTGGTCAACGGCCGGTCAAGAAACACGTTAACCCTGCAAAGTCGTTTGCAGGGTTAACTTAACGTTTCAAGCTGAAGAGAGCCTGAAAACCGCAGGTGGCGTGGCTTGAACAAGCCCTACCCGCACAGCGGTTGACGCGGTATCGGGTGGTGTCTACCGAGGTTCCGCCAGGGAGCCGGCGTCGCGGGCCAGGGCGGTGAGCCGGGAGATGGCCCGGAAGTACTTCTTGCGGTAGCCGCCGTTCAGCATCTCGTCGCTGAACAACCGGTCGAAGGGCAGGCCCGAGGCGAGCACCGGCACTTCGCGGTCGTACAGCCGGTCCGCGAGGACGACCAGCCTGAGGGCCGTCGACTGGTCGGGAACCGGGTGCACACCGGTGAGGCACACGGCCTTGATCCCGTCGGTCAGAGCGCCGTACCGGCTGGGGTGGACGCGGGCCAGGTGCTCCAGGAGGGGCGAGAACGCGTCGAGGGAGGCGCCCTCGGTGGCGTGCGCGGCGCGGGTCACCTGTTCGTCGGAGTACGGCGGCGGAGCCTCGGGCAGACCGCGGTGGCGGTAGTCCTCCCCGTCGATGCGCAGGGCGCGGAAGTGGGCCGACAGCCCCTGGATCTCCCGCAGGAAGTCGGCCGCGGCGAACCGGCCCTCGCCGAGCTTGCCGGGCAGCGTGTTGGAGGTGGCGGCCAGTGCCACACCCGCGTCGACGAGCTTGCCGAGCAGGGTGGACACCAGCACGGTGTCGCCCGGGTCGTCGAGCTCGAACTCGTCGATGCACAGCAGGCGGTGGCCCGACAGGGTCTGGACGGTCTGCTGGAAGCCCAGGGCCCCGACCAGGTTGGTCAGCTCCACGAACGTGCCGAACGCCTTGAGCGCGGGCTCGGCCGGGGTGGCGTGCCACAGGGACGCCAGCAGGTGGGTCTTGCCGACGCCGTAACCGCCGTCCAGGTAGACGCCGCGCGGGCCGGCCGGGGCCTTCTTCGGTGCCTTGCCGAAGCCGAACAGCCGCCGCTTGCCGGAGCCCGGGGACCCGCCCGAGTCGAGGCCCGCCGCGAAACCCTCCAGGACCCGGACGGCCTCGGTCTGGCTGGGCTGGTTCGGGTCGGGGATGTACGTGCTGAAGCGGACGGAGTCGAACCGCGGCGGCGGCACCATCTCGGCGACCAGCCGGTCCGCGGGCACCCGCGGCTCACGGGCGCACAGCGACAGCGGGGCCGGGTCGGTTATGGGGCCGCTTCCGGAGGGGGCCAGGGGAGAAGACACGGTTCACCATGCTACGGCGCGTGGAACACTGCACGGCATGCGACGTCTGTTCCCTGTGACCGATGAAACAGCAGCTCCGGCGCCGGGCGGCGCGTCCGGTGGGGGCGCCGGGCGGGAATGGAGCCTGCACGAGCTGGCCGCCGCGTACGCCTATCCCGAGCCGGGGCCCGGCGGGCCGGTCCCGTGGCTGCGCGCCAACATGGTGTCCACCCTGGACGGCGCCGCGCAGCACGACGGCCGTTCGCAGCCCATCTCCAGCGCCGCCGACATGCGGATCTTCGGCACCCTGCGGGCGCTCGCCGACGTCGTGGTCGTGGGCGCGGAGACGGTACGGCAGGAGGGCTACCGGCCCGCACGCGCGCGGGAGGACTTCGCGGCGATGCGGGAGGCGGCCGGCCAGGGGCCCGCACCCGCGATCGCGGTGGTCACCGCCGGCCTGGACCTGGACTTCTCGCTCCCGCTGTTCACCTCGCCCCTGGTCCCCACCCTGATCCTCACCGGCGCCGCGGCCGCCCCGGACCGCGTCGCGGCCGCCGAGAAGGCGGGCGCGCGGGTGCTGATCGCCGGGGACGGCATCGGCGTGGACCCCGCCCGCGCCGTGCGCGCCCTGGCCGACCTCGGCCACACCCGGCTGCTCACCGAGGGCGGTCCGCGACTGCTGGGGCAGCTGGTCGCGGCCGGTGTGCTGGACGAGCTCTGCCTGACTGTCTCCCCGATGCTCACGGCGGGCGACGCGCAGCGCATCGCCGGGGGGCCGGCGGTCACCGTCCCGCAGCGCTTCGGGCTGGTGTCGATGCTGGAGGAGGACGGCTTCCTGTTCACCCGGTACGGACGGGCCTGAGCGCGTACTGAAACGCCGGGCTCCGGGTAGAAGGTGTCGGCGGCGGGCGGCCCGGACGACCGGTACGTCCGGAGGGGAAGCGGGCCCCGCCGTGAGTCCGTTCATCGGTCGAATATTCCGTTCTGTTTGGTTTTAGGAGGGCACACTGAATCCGGCAGTACCCGTGCGAAGACGGGGCAGGATGGTTTCCGCAGGGCCTGGCACGGCCGGCCTGCGGCGAGGCGGGGCCCTGGGCCCCGGGAGCAGAAGGGGCGCCTGGTGTTCACGAGCGTATTGATGATCGAGAAGGCGCTCACGTCGGCCGACGTGGAGTTCGTCACCACCTTGCACGGCGAGGAGCAGGTCTCGTTCGAGGTGCTGCTGCAGCCGCGCGGCGAGCAGGCGGACCGCCTGCTGCGGGCCATCGACGACGTGGCGCTCGGCGAACTCGACGAGGCCGTGCGCGAGGGGGAGACCCCCGAGGGCGAGGAAGCGCTGAGTGTCGGGCAGCGGGCGCTGGAGGTGTCCCTCACGGCGTTGCGCGCCTCGGGCAGCGCGGCTCAGGGGCGGCTGATCGAGGACCATCCGCTCGACGCGCTGAAGTCGCTGGTGGAGGAGGTCGGGGCGGACGAGGTCATCGTGCTGACCGACCCCCACTACGTGGAGGAGTTCTTCCACCGGGACTGGGCCTCACGGGCCCGGCACAAGGTGGGGGTGCCGGTGCTGAAGCTGTTCTCGCACAGCAAGGCGTAGGGGCGGATCGCGGGGGTTTGCCGGGTGCGGGGCGTTCATGGCCGTTCGCGCGGCTCCCCGCGCCCCTGATGGGCGTGCCGGTCCCGCGTACGCAATAGGCTTGGCCCCGCCAACCCTCGCCACCCGAACTTGGAGACACGCATGGCAGCCGGCCTTCCTCCCGCCATGGACCGACCGCACTTCATCGGGATCGGTGGCGCCGGAATGTCGGGGATCGCGAAGATCCTCGCGCAGCGCGGGGCCGTCGTGGCGGGCAGTGACGCCAAGGAGTCGGCGACGGCCGAGGCGCTGCGCGCGCTGGGCGCGACCGTGCACATCGGGCACGCCGCGGAGCACCTCGCCGACGACGCCAGCTGTGTGGTCGTGTCGTCGGCGATCCGGCAGGACAACCCCGAGCTCGCCCGCGCGGCCGAGCTCGGCGTCCCCGTCGTGCACCGCTCCGACGCCCTCGCCGCCCTGATGGACGGGCTGCGGCCGATCGCCGTCGCCGGGACGCACGGCAAGACGACCACGACGTCGATGCTGGCCGTGTCGCTGAGCGAGCTGGGCCTGAAGCCCTCCTACGCCATCGGCGGGGACCTGGACGCGCCCGGCTCCAACGCGCTGCACGGCGAGGGCGAGATCTTCGTCGCCGAGGCGGACGAGTCGGACCGCAGCTTCCACAAGTACGCCCCCGAGGTCGCGATCGTCCTCAACGTCGAGCTCGACCACCACGCCAACTACGCGTCGATGGACGAGATCTACGCGTCGTTCGAGACGTTCGTGGACCGCATCACCGAGGGCGGCACGCTGGTGATCGCGGCCGACCACGAGGGTGCGCGCGAGCTGACGCGCCGGGTCGCCGGGCGCGGTGTGCGCGTGGTGACCTACGGCGAGTCCGAGGACGCCGACGTGCGCATCCTGTCGGTCGTGCCGCAGGGACTGAAGAGCGAGGTCACCGTGGTGCTGGAGGGCACGGAACTGACCTTCGCGGTCTCCGTCCCCGGTCGGCACTACGCGCACAACGCGGTCGCCGCGCTGGCGGCCGGAGCGGCCCTGGGCGTCCCGGCGGCCGAGCTGGCCCCGGCGATCGCCGCGTACACGGGGGTCAAGCGGCGGCTGCAGCTGAAGGGCGAGGCCGCCGGCGTGCAGGTCATCGACTCCTACGCGCACCACCCCACCGAGATGACCGCCGACCTGGAGGCCATGCGCGCGGCGGCGGGCGACGCCCGGATCCTGGTCGTCTTCCAGCCGCACCTGTTCTCGCGGACCCAGGAGCTCGGCAAGGAGATGGGCCAGTCCCTCGCCCTCGCGGACGCCTCCGTCGTGCTGGACATCTACCCGGCCCGCGAGGACCCGATCCCCGGCGTGACCAGCGAGCTGATCATCGAGGCGGCCCGGGCGGCGGGCGCCGACGTGACGCCGGTGCACGACAAGGCGGACGCCCCCTCGGTCGTCGCGGGAATGGCGAAGCCGGGGGATCTCGTTCTCACCATGGGAGCGGGCGACGTCACCGACCTCGGCCCGCTCATCCTGGACCGTCTGTCGAACTGAGGGGCTGGAGGCTCATGCCGTACGACGTCGAGAAGCCGGACGAGCAGTGGCGCGTGGAGCTGAGCCCGGGCGAGTACGCGGTGCTGCGCCAGGCGGCCACGGAGCCCGCCTTCACCGGTGAGTACACCGACACCAAGACCCGGGGCGTCTACTCCTGCCGTGCCTGCGGAGCGGACCTGTTCACCTCGGACACCAAGTTCGAGTCGCACTGCGGCTGGCCGTCCTTCTTCGATCCCAGGGACACCGACGCGGTCGAGCTGATCGAGGACCGGTCGCACGGCATGGTGCGGACCGAGGTGCGCTGCGCACGCTGCGGCTCGCACCTCGGGCACGTGTTCGAGGGTGAGGGGTATCCGACACCCACGGACCAGCGCTACTGCATCAACTCGATCGCGCTGCGCCTCACCCCCGAGCAGGGCTGAGGCCGCGCTCAGCGGATCCGGCACTCCTTCTGGGTGAGGGGTGCCGTGTTCCCCGCCGTGCGGCGGCACACCACCCGGGGTTCGGAGGTGCCGTCCTCGGTGCGGTGGACCTCCTTGAGGACGATGCTGTGCCCCCTGCGGTCGCCGTACAGCGGGGCTCCCGTGAAGTCGATGGTGCCGGTGGCCATGCCTTCGATCTTGACGCTGCGCAGATTCACCCAGGTCGAGGCCCTGCTCTGCGGCCGGTCGCCCCGGGTGGCCGCGTAGAACAGGGCCCGGGTCGCGTCATGGGCCAGTGCGGTCTGGCCGCTGGCCAGGGCGGGGCTGTCGTAGCGCAGGCGGTGGCCGCGCAGTCCGGGCAGGTGCTTGGCGGCGTCCAGGTAGAAGCCCGTGTTCGTGGCGGCGATCTCCAGTTCCGCGAGGGCCGCGTGGTACAGCGTGACCTTCGGGGCGACGGACTGGCCGCCGCCGGCGAAGTCGGCCTTGGACAGGTCGTCGCCGGTGAGGATGGCCAGGGGCTTCCCGGCGCAGCCCGGCTCGGTGCCCAGCTGGTTCATCAGCGGGTCGATGTCCTCCACCCGGCCCGCGAAGTAGATCACCGAGGGGACCCGCCCGCCGCGGCAGATCTCCTGGGCGTGCGAGCGCAGTTCCGGCTTGCCGCCGCTCAGCGTGTAGCGCCGCTGCTCGAGCGGGGTGAAGCCCTGCCGGCGCAGCATCCGCTGGCCGTAGCGGGCCTGCTCGTCGGTGTAGAGGTCGTCGGTGCGCGCAGTGTCGCGGGCCAGGACCAGGGAGTACTGCCGCCGGTTCGGTGTGCGCAACTGGGCCGCGATCAGGCCGAGCTGCCGGCTCTGCCACTCGTCGGTGGCGGCCAGGCTGAACCAGTTGGCGAACTCGCGGGGCAGATAGGTGGCGGAGTTCGTGCCGGACACGACCGGCAGACCGGCCTCCATCAGGATGCGGGTCGTCGCCCGGCTCGACTTCAGGTCGCGGCCGGTGCCGACGACCCCCACCACGGTCGGGTCGTGGGCGGCGTACGCGGCGATCGACTCCGCCATCTCCGCCTGCCGGCCCAGGTCCACGCCGCCGTTGGCGATCAGGACGCGCAGCTTCACACTGGAGTTCTCGTTGATGACGGCCTGCGCCAGATACACACCCGCCAGCTCCTCGGCGCCCTTCACCAGGGAGGAGCCGGCCGAGGTGTCGGCGCTGAGCGGTCCGGCGTAGACGACGGTGACGTACGCGCCGGCATGCCGGCCGAGGACGTCCGCGTTCTGCCGGGCGATGCGCTCCTCCAGGTCGGCCACCGTCCAGGGCGTGTCGTCGTCGGCCGTGAGCGCCTTGAGGTCGTCGTCGGCCCGGGGCACGGGCAGCCAGTCCGCGAAACGGACGTCGTCCGTCGCGACGCCGATGCACTCCGTGCGGCCGTCGGGCCCCTGCTCGCGCCGGGTGTCCCGGTTGGCGGTCAGCACGGACGCCGAGCAGTACCGGTCCTGCAGGGCGTCGGCCCGCATCACGGTCGCGGCGGTGACCAGGGCGACGACCAGCACCAGGGTGTGCAGCGCCCACACCAGCCGGGCGGGTGTCGGCCGGGCGGAGGCCCGCAGGTGGTGGCGGCCCTCCTCGACGGGGCCCAGCTGGTCGTGCGGCAGCGGGACCTTCATCACCCACGGGAGGACGGACCGTTCCCGGCTGGGTGACTGCTCGGCGCGCAGGTTGCGGCCCCACTCCTGGTACCAGGTGCGCAGCCGGACCCCGAACGTGGGCGGCGTCGCGTCGGAGGCGGGGGCCGCCTGGACGACGCTGCGCTCCAGACGCGGCACGTCCTGCGCGCGCACCGCGGCCACCACGAGCAGCGGGTCGAGCTCGCTGCGCCGGCTGCGGACGTCGCTGATGGCCCGGATCAGCTCGATGCCGCCGTTGCGGTCGTCCGCGTGCGGCAGGAACAGCATCGGCGGCCGCGGGCGTTTGAAGCCGCGCAGGTCCCAGCTCCAGCGGCGGTGGTTGTCCCGCAGGTCCTCGCGCAGCGCCAGCACGCACAGCTGGAGGTGGAAGTCGCCGCCCGCCGCCAGCGCCTCCGCCACGTCGTGGGCCCGGGCCGCGATCGCCTTCCAGGAGCGGACCGGCCGCAGCAGCGACACCTCGGTGGGCTCCTCCTGGTCCACCGCCCTCAGGAACGTCGTCGTCATGAACCAGCGGCTCTCCCGGCGCAGCCACAGGAAGATCGGGGCCCGGCCCGGCAGGACGTAGTTGAGGACGGTCAGCAGCAGCAGGAAGACCAGACCGGCGCCCACCGCGACGTACCACTCGCTGCGGGCCAGGAGCGCGGCGAGGACGGTCACGAGGCTCGCCGGGAGGATGTGCGCCATGTCGAACAGCGGCAGGCCGGATCTCCAGCGGGCCGTGTTCTTCGGCCGCCAGCGCTGCTGCGCCAGTTCGTTCAGCAGCCGCTGGCGCGGGTCCTGTCCCGCCTCGGGGCTGCCGGGGGCGGGGGACGGCCAGGTGTCGCCGAGCGCGGCGACCGCGTCGTCGATGGCGTGCACCAGCCGCAGCCGCGGGAACGCGTAGCGGCGGTAGACCGCCTTGGGGCCGCCCCACTTGCGCGGGTCGCTCAACGCCCTCACCAGAGCGGCGGCCCGGCGCACCTCCGTGGACCCCTCGTAGGAGTCCTGCGTCACCGCGCAGCGTGTGCCGTGCGCCTCCTGGCCCGTGTGCAGCTGGCGGACCAGACCGGCCACCGCGTCGTCGTCGCCGCCGTCCTGCGCGTGCACGACGAACACCGGCATCGGTGGCTCGGTGCTCCTGCGGAAGTCCTGGATGAGGACCTCGAGCTGGTTCTGGAGGTGGCGCGCGGCGTCGCTCTCCGGCATGCCGTCGTGGCCCCCAGGGCAGTCCGGCGGCGTGCGAGCGTCCTTCACCATGGGCAACCCCCCGTCAACCTTCGGTGACCTATGACAGTAACCGGTGCCGATGAGGTGCGAGTGGGTGACGAACGAAGTCGAAAGGTCCTCTCCGCCGGGCGGCGGCCGGGCGGGCCGGCCGCGGCCGCCGGGTGACGTACGACGAACGTCCAGGCGCGATGGGCGGGGCGGACACATCAACTGCTCGTGGCAGCAGGGGAGTTCCGGCCGTCCGTTCGCTGGGCATCGTGTCAGGGGCGCGGGCCGTACCGTCCCGGAGGGGGAGCGGACGGGCCGTGCCGTCCGGGCGAAGGGATGGGAATCCATGACGTCACCGCTGCCCTCGGGCGAGATGCTGCCGCAGCCGGTGCTGAACCCGCCGGCCTCGGTCGCGGTGTTTCTGGTCGCCACGATCGAACCCGGCGGGGAAGGCGCCGTGCGGGAGGCGCTGGGCTCGGTCGCGGGCCTCGTGCGGTCCGTCGGATTCCCCAGCCCCGACAGCGGTCTCGGCTGCGTCGCCGGGGTCGGATCCCGGGCGTGGGGCCGGCTGTTCGGCGGCCGGCGCCCCGCCGAACTGCACCCTTTCCGCGAACTGGCCGGGCCCCGGCATCACGCGCCGTCCACCCCGGGGGATCTCTTCCTCCACATCAGGGCCGCCCGCACCGACCTCTGTTTCGCGCTGGCCGCCGAGCTGCTGCGGCGGCTGCGCGGCGCCGTCACCGTCCGGGACGAGACACAGGCCTTCTCCTCCTTCGACTCGCGCAACCTGCTCGGCTTCGTCGACGGCACCGAGAACCCGGTCGGGCAGGCCGCCGCCGACGCGGCCCTGGTCGGCGACGAGGATCCCCGCTTCCGGGGCGGCAGTTACGCGCTGGTGCAGAAGTACCTGCACGACGTGGACGCCTGGGACGCCCTCGCCGTCGAGGCGCAGGAGAAGGTCATCGGCCGCACCAAGCTCACCAACCTGGAACTCGACGCGCCCGGTTCGCACAAGGACGTCAACACCGTCCTCGGCCCGGACGGCGCGGAGGTGCGGATCCTGCGCTCGGCGATGCCGTTCGGCAGGCCCGGGCACGGGGAGTTCGGCACGTACTTCGTGGCCTACGCGCGCACGCCCCGGATCCCCGAGACGATGCTGCGCACGATGTTCCTGGGCGGGCCGGACGCGGGCCCCGACCCGCTGCTGGACTACTCGCGTGCCGTCACCGGCAGCCTGTTCTTCGTACCGCCCGCGGGTTTCCTGGAGGACCTGCCCGGCAGGTGACGCCCGGTCACATCGCCCCGTGCCACCGGAAACCCCGCACTGCGCAGCACCCGCCGCTCCGCGTCCACCGCGAACACCTCGCAGCACTCGCGGGCCGCGGCCCACCGGGCGCCCTCCCGGCCGAGCGCGAACGCCGCCGTCGCGACCGTGTCCGCCTCGGTCAGGGTCGGGGCGACGACGGTCACGCTCATCAGACCGGTCGCCGGGCGGCCGGTGCGGCCGTCGAGGATGTGCTCGCCCCGTTCGTAGCGGGCGGAGGTCGCCACGGCCCGGTCCGTCACGTCCAGGACCGCGCAGAGCCGGTCGGCGTGTTCGGGGTGGCGCACGCCCACGCGCCAGGGACCGCCGGAGGCGACCACGTCGCCGCCGGCGTTGAGGCAGAAGCGGTGCGCGCCCGCCGCCCGCAGCAGCTCGGCCCCCCGCTGCACCGACCACCCCTTCACCACGGCGCAGGGGTCCAGGCCCCGGCCGGGCAGACGCACGTCGAAGGCGCCCCCGGTGGCGACCCGGTACTCCTCGCACAGGTCGAGGACCTCACGCAGCTCCGGGCCGGGCTCGCGCACCTCGCCCCGGTCCAGCCGTGACACCTCGCTGTCCGGGCGGAACGGGCTGAACCGCGCGTCGACCTCGCGCAGCCAGGCGAACAGGCCGTCCACCGCCGCCTCGGGGACGTCCTCGTCGTCGATCCGTACCGACACGGGGAACCCCATGACGTGCTCGACGCGGCGCATCCCCTCAGCCCTTCGCGTCGATGGCGGCCTGGAGCGACTCCTTGTAGCCCTCGCTGGTGACCGTCGCGCCGGACACCGCGTCGATGTCGGCGCTCTGCGCCCGGAGTGTCTCCTCGATCAGCCGGGGCACGGCGGCCGTGGTCTGCGGATGGTCCGGCTGCCGGAGCATCCGCACCGAGGCGATCCGGTCGCCGTCGAAGGTGACCTCGACGCGCACCGGGCCCTTCTCCGTGTCGACGAGCGACCCCGGCACGACGGTCGTCGCGGTGCCGCCCGAGGAGGAGACCGACGGGGTGGACGCCGGCGCCGCCTCGGCGGGGGCGGCCGCCGAGCCGGTGTCGTGCGCGGGGGAGCAGCGCCACAGCGGGATCAGGCCCGCGACACTGAGGACGAGGACGGGCAGGGCTCGCTTCACGAATCTCTCCTCGTCATCCGGCCAGGCTGAAGCGTTCGAAGTGGATCCGGGGCCCGGGCACGCCCAGCGCGCGCAGGCTGCCCAGCACCGCGTTCATCATCGGGGGCGGCCCGCACAGGAAGACGTCCCGCTCGGCGAGATCAGGCACCAGCCGGGCGAGCTCCCGCGGCGCCAGCCGGTCGGGCACGGGCGGCCCGGTCACCAGGTGCAGCTCGGCGCCCTTCGCCGAGGCGAGGTCGCGCAGTTCGTCGTGGAGGACGGCGTCCCGGTCCGTCGCGACCCGGTAGATCACGACCGCGTGCCCGTCGAGTTCCTCCAGCAGCGCCCGGATCGGTGTGACACCGACGCCACCGGCGATGAGCACGGCGTCGGGCCGGGTGCGGTGCAGGGCGGTGAAGGCGCCGTAGGGGCCCTCGGCGAACACGCGCGTGCCGGGCTTCAGGTGCCGCAGGGCCGCGCTGCCGTCACCGGCCCGCTTGACGGTCAGACGGAGCGTCCGGCCGTCCGGGGCGGCCGACAGGGAGAACGGGTTCGCCTGCCACCAGCGGTCCTTGGTCAGGAACCGCCACAGGAAGAACTGCCCCGCCCGCGCCGGCAGCCGGTCCAGGTCGCGGCCCGTGACGTAGACCGACACGACCTGGTCGTTCTCCGGGACGACCGCCGTCACCCGCAGCCGGTGGCGGGCGTTCCGCCACAGCGGCAGCAGCAGCCGGCCCGCGCACACCGAGGCCAGGGCCGCGCCCCACAGGACGTACCAGTACGCCCTCGCCACCGGCGACGAGGCGAACGTCGTCCCCGCCGCGACCTGGTGCGTGAACGCCAGCACCACCGCCACGTAGGTGTACAGGTGGATGAAGTGCCAGGTCTCGTAGGCCAGCCGGCGCCGGGCGGAGCGGGCCGAGACCGCGCCGACCACGAGGATGATCGCCAGCGCGGCGACCGCCCGCAGCACGCCCTCGACGGTCTCCGCGAGGTCGACCAGCTGGTTCACCGGGTCCAGCGACGACGCCCGCGCGTAACCGAGGACGACGAACACGGCGTGCGACAGCAGCAGCCACAGCACCGAGAAGCCCGTCCAGCGGTGCCACGACGTCAGCCGGTCCATGCCGATCCGCCGGTCGAACCACGGCAGCCGGGCCACCAGCAGCAGCTGGAACGCCATCAGCAACGCCGCGTACAGACCGGTCAGCCGGCCCAGCACGATCAGCGCGTTCGATGCGAAACCGGCCTGCGCGAAGAACACGGCCACCGCGACCGCGTTCGCCAGCAGCACCGCGTACAGGCCGATGCGGCCCACCACTCGGGGGCGGACGCCCGGGCGGGCCGTCACGGCGGGTTGTCGGAGGGTCGTCACGATCGGCAGCTCCTTGATCGGCTCCTGGTGCACCGAGCTTGGCGCGCGGGAACTGTCGGAAAGCTGTCGCTCAACTTTCAAGTGTTTATCGATCCGGCAGCGAGAGGGCGGGCGGCTATGGGGGGTCCGGACCCGTGCAGCACTATGAGCGCGTGGAGAAAGTACGACTTCTCGTCGTCGACGACGACCCGCCCATCGCCGATCTCGTCGCGACCGTCGCCCGCTACGAGGGCTGGGAGGCGGTCACGGCGTACACCGGCGAGGACGCCCTGCGGCGGGCCGCGGAGTTCCACCCGGACATCGTGGTGCTCGACCTGATGCTGCCCGGCGTCGACGGCTTCGGAGTCCTGGACCGGCTGCGCGCCTCCGGCACGATGGTGCCGGTGGTCTTCCTCACCGCCCGCGACGGCGTCGCCGACCGGGTCGCGGGCCTCACCCGGGGCGGCGACGACTACCTGGTCAAGCCGTTCGCCGTGGAGGAGCTGATGGCCCGGCTGCGCACCGTGCTGCGGCGCAGCGCCGGGCCCGCCTTCCAGCGGTCCGTGCTCCGGGTCGGCGACCTGACGATGGACGAGGACACCCGGGAGGTCCGGCGCGGCGCCCGGCTGCTGTCGCTGACCCCGACCGAGTACGAGGTGCTGCGCTACCTGATGCGCAAGTCGCCCACCGTGCTCACCAAGGCGCAGATCCTCGACCATGTGTGGGAGTACGGCTTCGGCGGCCGCTCCAACGTCGTCGAGCTGGTCGTCAGCCGGCTGCGCCGCAAGCTCGACGAGACCGGCGAGGGCGACGAGGGCGGCTCGCCGCTCATCCACACCGTGCGGGGCTTCGGGTACGTGCTGCGGCAGGCCGCCGAGTGATCGCCCGGCTGCGCCGGGCCTACCGGTCCATGCGGCTCGGAACCCGGCTGGCCCTCGGCCTCGGCGCCCTGGCCCTGGTCGTGTTCGCCGTCGTCGGCACGGCCCTGACCACGTACATGCGCGACTACCTGTCGGCCCAGCTCGACACCCAGCTCGCCCAGGCCCAGATCGCCCAGTCCAAGAGCATCGCCGACTACGGCACCCTCTCCGGCAAGAAGTACTACAGCTGGTTCTACGCGGTGTACGACGTGCCGGACGGCAGGCCCGAACTGCGCAGGCCCGAGGACCCCGCCGATCTGCCCGAGGACGTCGACGACTTCACCTCCCTCGCGCGGGCCCAGACCGCCGCCCACCAGGAACTGCTGCGCACCGAGCACCTCGAGGGCGCGGGCACCTACCGGCTGCGCGCCTGCGAGGTCGAGCCCGGGGTGGTCCTGGTCAGCGCCGCGCCCCTGGAGGACATCGAGGACACCGTCGGGCAGCTGATCACCCTCCAGGTCGTCACCTTCGCCCTCGCCCTGCTCGCCCTGGTCGTCTTCGGCCGCCGGATGCTGCGCCGCGGTCTGAAACCGCTCAGCGACATGGCGTCCACCGCGCACGGCATCGCCTCGCACGACCTGACCGAGTCGGCGGCCCGGCTCCCGCTGCGCGTCGACGGCCGGGACGGCGGGCCCGAGGTGGACGAACTGCGCACCGCCTTCAACACGATGCTGGAGCACATCGACGACTCCCTCGCCGTGCGTGCCGAGGCCGAGCAACGGCTGCGCCGCTTCGTCGCCGACGCCTCGCACGAGCTGCGCACCCCGCTGATGTCGGTGCGCGGGTACGCCGACCTCTTCCAGTACGCCGCCGCCAACGCCCCCGAGGAACGCGACCGGCACCTGGCCCGGTTGCGCGCCGAGGCCGCCCGCATGGGCGTCCTCCTGGACGACCTGCTGCTGCTCGCCCGGCTCGACGCGGCCGAGGTGGAGGCACCGCTGCGCCTGGAGGACGCCGACCTCGTGGAGCTGGTGGCGCAGGCCGCCGACGCCTTCCGCGCCGGTCACCCCGGCCATCCGCTGACCGTCCGCACGGGGCCGGGACCGGTACCGCTGCCGATGGACGCGCTGCGCATCCGGCAGGTCGTGGACAACCTCCTCACCAACGCCGCCGTGCACACCCCCGCCGGCACGGAGGTGTCGGTGGCGGTGGCCGTCACACCCGGCGAGGCCGAGGTGCGGGTCGCCGACACCGGGCCGGGTATCCCGCCCGGGGACCGGGCGCGCGTCTTCGACCGCTTCTACCGCGTCGACAAGGCCCGCAGCCGCGACCGAGGAGGCAGCGGCCTGGGCCTGGCGGTCGCCCGGTCCCTGGTCCGCGCCCACGGCGGCCGCATCGAGGTGAACAGCGCGCCGGGAGCGACGGTGTTCACCGTGCGCCTGCCCAGGAGCGGCGTACGCCCTGCGGACCGGTGAGAGCCGCCCTCTAGACTCGTCCGGAAACAGCCCGTACGACCACCGGCCAACGCTTCCGCCAACCCGAAGGGCTCCGGCGCCTTGATACGGATCGAATCAGTCACCAAGCGCTATCCGGACGGCACGGTGGCTGTCGACCGGCTGTCCCTGGAGATACCCGACCGCTCGATCACCGTCCTCGTCGGGCCCTCCGGCTGCGGCAAGACGACCACCCTGCGGATGATCAACAGGATGGTCGAACCGAGCGAGGGAACGATCCTCCTCGACGGCGAGGACATCCAGCGCCGGCCCGTCACCACCCTGCGCCGGTCCATGGGGTACGTCATCCAGAACGCCGGCCTCTTCCAGCACCGCACGATCCTCGACAACATCGCCACCGTGCCCCGGGTGCTGGGCTGGGGCAAGCAGAAGGCCCGGGCGCGGGCGGCGGAGCTGATGGAACGCGTGGGTCTCGACGCCGCGCTCGCCAAGCGGTACCCGTACCAGCTCTCCGGCGGCCAGCAGCAACGCGTCGGTGTGGCCCGGGCACTCGCCGCCGACCCGCCCGTCCTGCTCATGGACGAGCCGTTCTCGGCGGTCGACCCGGTCGTGCGCAAGGGGCTCCAGGACGAACTGCTGCGCATTCAGGACGAGTTGGGCAAGACCATCGTCTTCGTCACCCATGACATCGACGAGGCGATCAAACTCGGCACGATGGTCGCCGTGCTGCGCGAGGGCGGTCACCTCGCCCAGTACGCCCCGCCCGCCGAACTGCTGTCCAGCCCCGCCGACGCCTTCGTCGAGGACTTCCTCGGGGCCGACCGCGGCATCCGGCGGCTGTCGTTCTTCTCCTCGGCCGACCTCCCGCTGACGACCGGCCCGGTCGTCCCGGCCGACGCCGGCGCCGAGCGGATCGCCGCCGCCGACGCCCCCTGGCTGCTGGTCACCGACGCCGAGGGCAGGCCCCTCGGCTGGGCCGAGCCCCGCGATCTGTCGGCCGGTGGCATCGACCCCGGCCGGCTCCTGCCGCACGGACGGCCGTTCGTCCCCGGCACCGACTCCCTGCGCGCCGCCCTCGACTGCGCGGTGCTCTCCCCGGCCGGCTGGGCCGTCGCCGTGGACGACGCCGGGCGGGTGACCGGCGTGGTCTCGCAGGCGACCATCGGCGAGGCGATCCGCAGCGCCCACGCCGCGGGTCATGCCGAAGAGGCCGAGGTCGCCTCGTGAACGGCTTCTTCGACATCCCGAGCGACCTCCAGCACAGCTACCCGGGTCTGATCGGACTGCATCTGCGCGAGGCCCTGCTGCCCGTGCTGGCCGGGCTGGTCCTGGCCCTGCCCCTCGCCCAGCTCTGCGTCCGGTTCCGCTGGCTGTACCCGCCCGTGCTCGGCGCCACCACCATCCTCTACGCCGTCCCGTCGCTGGCCTTCTTCGTGGTCCTCATCGACTACACCGGCCAGACCGAGCTGACCGTGATGATCCCGCTGGCCGTGTACAGCCTGGTGGTACTCGTCCCGGCCATCGTCGACGGGGTGCGGTCCGTGCCCCAGGAGACCCTGGCCGCGGCCACCGCCATGGGCTTCGGACCCGTACGGCGCTACGTGCAGGTGCAGTTGCCGATCGCCGTGCCCGCCATCATCGCCGGACTCCGGGTCGCCACCGTCTCCAGCATCTCCCTGGTCAGCGTCGGCACCCTCATCGGCAACCAGGGCGCCCTCGGCAATCTGCTCGCCGACGCGCAGAAGTACGACCGGCCCGAACTGGCCGTCAACTCCGTGATCACGACGGCGGTCCTGGCCATCGCGTGCGACGCCCTGCTGGTGCTGCTGCGGGTCGTGCTGACCCCGTGGATGCCGAGCGGCGCCCGCAGACGCCCGAAGACCGGAGCGCGGCAGCCCCTGCCCGCACGCCCGCAGGACGTGACCCGGTGAACGTACTGAACTTCGTCAACGCCTTCTTCAGCGACAGCGCCCACTGGCACGGCTACGACGGCATCCCGCAACGCCTGCTGGAACACGTCCAGTACTCCCTGCTCGCCCTGGCCCTGGCCGCCGCGATCGGCCTGCCCGTCGGTCTGGTGACCGGGCACACCGGGCGGGGCGGCAACGCCCTCGCCTTCATCGCCACCGCGGCCCGCGCACTGCCCAGTTTCGGCCTCCTGGTGCTGATCGTCATCGTGATGGGCTTCGGCCTGCTGCCCGTGATGATCCCCCTGGTCGTCCTCGCCGTGCCGCCGATCCTGGTGACCACCTACGAGGCGGTCCGCACTGTCGACCCCGCTCCGGTGGACGCCGCCCGCGGCATGGGCATGCACGAGTCGCGGATCCTGTTCCAGGTCGAACTGCCGGTCGCGCTGCCGCTGATCCTGAGCGGTCTGCGCTCGGCGGCCATCCAGATCGTGTCGACGGCCACCATCGCCGCGTACGTCAGTCTGGGCGGCCTCGGCCGCTACATCGTCGACGGGCTCTACCAGCGCGACTACGAGAAGGTGGTCGGGGGCGCCACGCTGGTGGCCGTACTGGCCCTGGTCACCCTGGCGTTGTTCTGGGCGGCGGGCCGGGTGGCCGTGTCGCCGGGCGTGCGCCGGCGCTGACGGCCGGCCGGGTCTGTGACAAACCGTGACCAGGACGCTCTTGACTGATCACAAAGCGGCTGGATTGGATCGGTGGATGACTATCACCGCGAACAGCAGCAGGTCCAGGACGAGGCACACCAGCGTGGCGGCCGTCGCGCTCACCGCCGCTGCGGCGCTGCTCGCGGGCTGTTCCTCCGGCGACTCCGGCGACAACCCCCTGGCGGGCGAGAAGGCGAAGGCCGGCACCGTCGTCGTCGGCTCCAACAACTTCGCCGAGAGCACCCTGCTCGCCGACATCTACGGCGAGGCACTCAAGGCGAAGGGCCTGAAGGTCACCTACAAGCACAACATCGGCAGCCGTGAGACCACGTACGGACTGATGAAGAACGGCTCCGTCACCGTACTGCCGGAGTACAACGGCTCGTTGCTGGCCTATCTGGACCCGAAGGCCGAACAGAAGTCGGCCGACGCGGTGGACGTGGCCGTGAAGGCCAAGCTGGACAAGAAGCTGACGCTGCTGCAGTCCTCGCCCGCCGAGAACAAGGACTCCGTCACGGTCAACGCCGAGACCGCGAAGAAGTACAAGCTCACGGCCTCCTCGACCCTCGCCGACCTCAAGGACGCCGCCCCGGACCTGGTGATCGGCGGTTCGCCCGAGTTCCAGACCCGGCAGCAGGGTCTGAAGGGCCTGAAGTCCGTGTACGGCCTGGAGTTCAAGTCCTTCAAGGCGCTCGACGCGGGCGGCCCGCTGACCCAGGCGGCCCTGGCCCGGAACACCATCCAGGCCGCGGACATCTTCACCACGGACCCGACCATCGTGAAGGAGAAGTTCGTCGTCCTGAAGGACCCGGAGAACCTCTTCGGGTTCGCCAACGTCACCCCGCTGGTCAACAAGAGCGGCCTCCCGCAGAAGGGCGTCGACGCCCTCGACGCGGTCTCCGCCAAGCTGGACACGAAGACCCTGCTGGAACTCGACGCGCAGGTGCAGCTGGAGAAGAAGGACCCGCTGGACGTGGCGACGACGTGGCTGAAGTCGGCGGGCCTGAACTGACGGCGCGACGGCGTGACGGCGTGACGGCGTGACGGCTTGACGGCGTGACGGCGTGACGGCCTGGCGGCAACCGGCCCGGGCGAGTGAGACCGCCCGGGCCGGCTCCTCTTTGGCCGGAGCCTCGGCTCGCCGGCACCGAGGCAGCGGCCGTTCTCGGATCCCCCGGACGGCAGCGGGCCGCCCTTGCCCGGAAGCTGCAGGGGCGTCCGCTACTCGTCGAGTGCTCCGAAGGGCAGTCCATCCAGGCTTCCGACGGCCACTTCAATGCCGAGGCCGCTCATGTCGACGCCCGCTGGAGGGACGATCTGCATCACCCGGAACCCGGATGACTCCTCGTCCGACAGCAGCACGACCGGACGTCGCTCGTCGAAGCCGACCCACCAGACTTCACCGCGTCGCATGTGTCCTCCTGGCGCCCCGGGCCGGCGACGTTCGCCGGACGGAACCTAAGCCTGCACCGCCGACGCGATCAACTGGTCGATCAGCGCGATCAGCACGTCCCGGCACGACTCCCGGTCCCGCGCGTCGCACAGCAGCACCCGGACGTGATCCGGCACCGCCAGCGACTCCTTGATCTCCTCGGCGGGATACGGGTGTTCGCCGTGGAAGCCGTTGACCGCGACGACGAACGGAATGCCCCGGCGCTCGAAGAAGTCGATCGCGGCGAAGCTGGCCCGGGGCCTGCGCACGTCCACCAGGACCACGGCCCCGAGCGCGCCGAGCGCCAGGTCGTTCCACATGAACCAGAACCGCTGCTGTCCCGGCGTACCGAACAGGTACAGCACCAGTTCGCGGCTGATGGTGATCCGGCCGAAGTCCAGGGCCACGGTGGTGGCCCGCTTCTCCTCGATGCCGTCGAGGTCGTCGATGCCCAGACCGGCCATGGTCAGGGGTTCCTCGGTGCGCAGCGGGACGATCTCGCTGACCGACCCGACCATGGTGGTCTTGCCGACGCCGAAGCCACCGGCGATCAGGATCTTGACCGTGTCGGGTGCCGAAGACGCGTCAGTGGCAAGCTCAGAGCCGGCCAAGGCCGTCCCTCACTTTCTGCAGCAGGTCCAGGTCGGGAGCGGTACGGGAGACCGGGCGGGGCGGGCGGACGGTGATCCGGCCCGCCTCCAGCAGGTCGCACAGCAGGATGACGACCACGCTCACCGGCAGGTCGAGCCGGGCCGCGAGCTCCGCCACGGCGACCGGCTCGGCGCACAGCCGCAGGATGCGGGTGTGCTCGGGCTGGCACCGGGCCGCCGCGGCGGGCGGCGGGTCGACCGCCGTGACCGTCGAGATGAGTGTGAAGTCGGCGCGGCTGGGGCGGGTCCGGCCACGGGTCAGCGTGAACGGTCTGACGAGCCGGCCCGCCGCATCACCTGCGTCCACCTCACACGCCGGGACCGGCGACGGGGCCGGCGACGCCCCGGGGTGCCGCGCTGAGGTGCTCGCCGATCTTCTTCACCAGCATGTTCATCTGGTACGCCACCACCCCGACGTCCGCGCCCGGCCCGGTCAGCACGACCAGGTGCGCACCGGGTCCGGCGGAGGTCAGGATCAGATAGCTGTTGGCCATCTCGATGAGCGCCTGGCGCACCGGACCGCCCCGGAAGTCCATGCTGACGCCCTTGCTGAGGCTCATCAGACCCGACGCGGTCGCCGCGAGCCGCTCGGCGTCGTCGCGCAGGAAGCCGGTGGACTTGCTGACCACCAGGCCGTCCTCGGAGAGCACCACGGCCTGGTTCACGTCGGCGACCCGCTCCACGAGTCCGGTCAGCAGCTGGTCGAGCTGGGTGTGCGTGGCGGGGATGGGGCGTGTCATTGCGGTGTCCTTCGTCAGCGGTCGGCGGGCGGAGTCGAGGGGACGGAACCGGCGGCGGCCTGCCCGGGCAGGACGGGCGTCTCGTCGGCGGGGGGCGGCGTGGCGGCGTCGTCACGGGCCCGGAGCGTGCCGCGCTGGAAACCGGCCAGGGAGGACGCGGCGGCCTCCGCGGTGAAGTCGTCGAGGGAGCCGTCGTCACCGGCGGGCGCGGCCTCCTCGCGCAGCTCCTCCACCAGGCTGGTCTGCGGCACCCGGCGGGGGAGCGGGGCGAGACCGTCCCGGCGGGGGAGGACTTCCCGGGTGGCCGACGGGGCGGCCGACGGGGTGACCGACGGAGTGGCCGACGGGGTGGCCGACGGGGCGGCCGAGGCGGTGCGGGCCGTGACGATGGGCCTGAGTGCGTGGGCGGCCCCCGCGCCGTCGTCGCTCCCGCGCGACGCCCCGCCGCGCCGCGGCTCCGCACTCGGCTCGGCGTCCCCCGCACGCCGCCCGTCCACGGCAGCGTGCCCTTCGTCCGGGGCGTCGCCGCCCGGCGCCCCGGTGTCCGCGAGCTCACGCACCACGATCTCGTGCGGCAGCAGGACGATCGCGGTGGTCCCGCCGTAGGGCGACGAGCGCAGGGTGACGGCGATGCCGTGCCGGTGGGCCAGCTGGGCGATCACGAACATGCCGAGGCGCAGGTCGTCGGCGAGGGCCACCACGTCGAACTGCGGCGGCACCGCCAGCTGCTCGTTGAAGGACGTGTAGTCCTCCTCCGACATGCCGAGGCCCCGGTCCTCGACCTCGACGGCCAGGCCCTTGGCCACCATCTGGGTGCGCACCGTGACGGCGCTCGGGGCGGGGGAGTAGGCGGTCGCGTTGTCGATGAGTTCGGCCAGCAGGTGGATGACGTCGGCGACGGCGGGCGGCGCGACGAACACCTCCTCCTCGGTGAGCACCTCCACCCGCTGGTACTCGGCGACCTCCCCGACCGCGCTGCGCAGGATGTCGATCAGCGCCACCGGCTCGGTCCAGCTGCGGCCGGGCCGTTCCCCGCTGACGATGACGAGGTTCTCCTCGTAGCGGCGCAACTGGCTGGCGGTGGAGTCCAGTTCGTACAGGCCTTTGAGGATGTCGGGATCGGTGTGCTCGCGTTCCAGCGTGTCGAGCTTGCTCAGCTGGAGGTTGACCAGGTTCTGGCTCTGCCGCGCTATACCCAGGATGATCTTCTGGAAGCCGCGCCGGGTGTCGGCGAGTTCGACGGCGGCGTGCACGGCGGTGCGCTGGGCGGTGTTGAACGCCCGCGCCACCTGGCCGAGTTCGTCGTGCCCGTAGTCCAGGGGCGTCGTCGCCGACTCCGGGTCGACCGTCTCGCCGCGCTCCAGCCGCGCCACCACGTCGGGCAGCCGCTCCTGCGCGAGGCTGACGGCGGCCCGGCGCAGGCCGCGCAGCCGCCGGGACAGCGAGCGGGTGATCCGCCACGACATGCCGACGCACACCAGCAGCGCGAGCAGCCCGCCCGCGCTCAGCAGGCCCGCCTTGAGCAGCAGGGCGTCCGCCTTGTCGGCGCTGCGCTGCAGCAGGCCCGCCGTCTGCTGCTCGATGAGGCTCGCGTACCGGTCGGACAGCCGGCTCATGGCGGCGGACCACTGCCGGTGCGCGTCCGGCAGGTCGATCCGGTCGGCGGTAGTGCTCGCGTTGCGCGCCGCCAGCACCCGGTCCTCGACGGACTGCAGCGTCCGCCACTCCCGGCTCGCCAGGATCCGCTCGGTCTGTGCCTTGGCGCTGCCGGTCAGCTGCGGCAGGACCTGGTCCTGGACCAGCCAGCGCCGGGTGTTCACCAACTCCGTGAACTGGGTCCACGCCCTGTCGTCCAGGTGCCCGGTCGGCCAGGCCAGGGTCAGCTGCGCGTCCTCCCGGGAGACCAGCTCCGCCGCGTGCTCCAGCGCCACCAGCGGGCCGGCCTGCGAGGTGAGGTCGCCGTCGTCGACCTGGGACAGCTCCTGGAAGGCGTGGATCTGGTCGTCGATGATCGACGAGTACTGGTCGAGCGCCTGCTGCGCGGTGATGTCGGTCGGGTTGTCCACCTGGTCCCGGTAATACTCCAGACTGCCCACCGAGCCCAGGACTGAGTACAGCCGGTCGGATATGCGCGCGGGCGCCTTCTCGATCGCGTCCGCCTGCCCGACCAGCTTGGCCACCGCCTTGTCGGTCTCCGCGCGCTGGGCGTCGAGCGCCGCCCGGGAGCTCTTCGGAGAGGCCAGGAACGCGGCGGACAGACTGCGTTCCCGCTGGAGTGCGAGCGTCGCGTCGGTGCCCATGGCGCCGGTGGACCGGCTGAGCTCCGTCTGGTCGCGCAGCCGAAGGCCCTCCGAGAACATCTGGATCGTCGTCACGCCCCACATGGCGGCGAGGGTGACGCCGGGCACGAGGGCCAGCAGCACCAGGGAGAGGCGTATGGAACCGAGGCGGCGCCGGGCACCTGTCCGTCGAGACATCGTCGTCCTAGGGCGATCAGCGGGGAGGAAGGAGCGGGGAGGCGGAGCGATAGGGGGAGGTGGGGGACGGGCGCGGGGGTGGTGCCGTCCCGGGCGCGGCACATGGGATGCGCAGGATGTTATCCGTACAAGTGGACATGCGGGCCGGGCCTGACCGAATCTTTGGCGACTCCGTCACAGGACGTGCCCGGTCACCGGGTCCCGGCGGCCGCGAACCGCGCGACGGCGGATACGTTCGACCTGGTCACGAAGGCGGGCCCGGTGAGCACCGGTGCCGTTCCGCCGCCGCTGACATTGCCGTTGGTCCGGTACAGCCACAGGGCGTCCACCGCCAGGTAGCCCTGCAGGTAGGGCTGCTGGTCCACGGCGAACTGCACCCGCCCGCTCCTCACCGCCTCGACCAGGTCCTTGTTGAGGTCGAAGGTGGCGACCTTCGCCCGGCTGCCGGCCCGCCGCACGGCGTCGACGGCACTGAGCCCGTACTGCGCGCCCAGGGTGACGACCTCGTCGATGCTCGTGTCCTGGCGCAGCCGGGCGGCGATGGCGGCGGTCACCGTGTCCATGTCGCTGCCGTCGACGTACAGGTTGTCGGTGTCGCCGTGGAACGTCTTCCTCATCCCGGCGCATCGGGCCTCCAGCGCGACGTTGCCCCGCTCGTGCACCACGCACAGGGCGTGCCCGGCCCTGACCTCGTCCAGTTTGTCGCCGACGGCCCGGCCCGCGACGGACTCGTCCTGGCCGAAGTACTCCAGCAGGCCCGCGGGCCGCCAGGCGTCGATGCCGGAGTTGAGCCCGACGACGGGGATGCCGGCCGCCCTGGCCCGGGCGATCGGGCCGCGCATCGCCGCCGGCTTGGCGAGGGTCACCGCGATGCCGTCGACCTTGTCGTCGACCGCGTCGCGCACCAGCGCGGCCTGTGCGGCCGGGTCGGCGTCGCTGGCGTACGTCAGGTCGACGCCGTCCTTCGCGGCGGCCGTCTCGGCGCCCTTGCGCACCAGGTCCCAGAACGCGTCGCCCTTGCCGCCGTGCGTGACCAGGGCGACCTTCATCCCGCCGACCGGCCCGCCCGCCGCGTCCCCGTCCGGGCCGTCACCGGCCGCGCCGAGCACGGAGCAGCCCGAGACCAGCAGACACAGGACGGACGCCAGGACCGCGACACGCAGGCCTCTCGCGGAGGTGTGCGGCGGGCGGGGACTGTTCATGGGGGGCGGACCTCGCTGTGCGGCCGAGCAAGAGCAGGGGGGAGAGCGCGGGCGGGGCCGCAGGTGCGCACCGCCCGGATGACTCTCGCTGGCCCGGAGCCAACCGTGTGTGACCACTGGTCGTCAAGTGAGCGGCCACCTGCCGTGAGTTGATGCTGCCGCATCGTGATGATCTGTCCGGCCGGTCGAACCATGGGGGTCACGGACGCTCTCACCTCGGGTTTCCATACCGTCCGTGCGGTTCGGCGGACCGGTGCGGACCGGCCCGCCGACGGGCCGCGGCGCCTGCCGCGCCGCGCGTCAGCCTGTCAGGACCGGCAGTGACCGATGGCCGTGCGAGATGAACGAGTCCACCGGCGGCAGTCCGTCCGCGGGTGCCGCGAGAGTCAGGCCGGGGAACCGGTCGAACAGGGCGGGCAGGGCCACGCGCGCCTCCAGCCGGCCGAGCGGGGCACCCAGGCAGTGGTGGACGCCGTAGCCGAAGGCCAGATGATCCTTGGAGGCGCGCGTGACGTCGAAGACGGCGGCGTCCGGGCCGTGCTGCTCCGGATCGCGTCCGGCGGCGGCGTACGCGGCGAGGATCGCCTCCCCCTTGCGGATCACCGCGCCGTCCGGGCCACCCAGTTCACCGAGGGGAAGGTCCTCGACGGCGTAGCGCAGCGGCAGGCTGGCCACCGGCGCCTCGGCCCGCAGGGTCTCCTCGATGACGTCGTCCCAGGAGGCCCGCCCCTCGTGGACGTGTGCGAGCTGGGCGGGGTGGGTGAGCAGCGCGTGGACGGCGTTGTCGAGCAGGTTCACCGTCGTCTCGTGGCCGGCGCTGATCATCAGCATCAGGGTGTCGAGCAGCTCCTGCTCGCTGAGCCGCGTGCCGCTCTCCTCCTCGTGGGCGGAGATCAGCGCGGAGGTCAGGTCGTCACCGGGCGCCGCCCGTTTCGCGGCGACCAGTTCACCGAGGACGGCGTAGAAGCGGGCGTAGATGTCGGCCACTTCGGCCGCGTCGGCCGACGTGTGGAAGACGCCGTCCACCACGACCCGCAGCTCGGCGCCCAGCTCCTCCGGTAAGCCGAGGAGTTCGCCGATGACCTGGATGGGCAGCGGATAGCAGAACTCCTCCCGCAGGTCGACCGCGTGGCCGCCGGACCCCGCCTTGGCGACGCGGTCGAGGAGCGCCGCGGTGATCTCCTCGATCCGGGGCCGCAACGCGGCGGTGCGGCGGGCGGTGAACGCCTTGGAGACGAGGGTGCGCAGCCGCTTGTGCTCGGTGCCGTACGCCGTGAACATGTTCCGCACCGCGACCCACGTGTACAGCGGCCAGTCGGGCGACACCTCGCCGTCGCTCCAGCGCTGCCAGTGCCGGCGTGCGTCCTTCGACACCCTCGGGTCGGTGAGCAGCCGCTTCAGGAGCGGCGCGCTGCTGACCGCCCAGGCCGGGACACCGTGGGGCAGTTCGACGGGTGTGACGGGTCCGCGTGCCCGGATCCGGGCGGCCTCGCCGTGGATGTCTCGGCCGGTCGGGTCGATCACCGTCGGGTTGCTGAATTCCATCGGACTCTCCCTGGATCGGCGGCTGTCACGGAGCACGCACACGCCGGTGGGCGGGCGCGCGTCCCGTCCAGCCAACTGGGCCGTGGCCCGGTGGCGCCAGGGGAGGGAGGATCAGTGACCTGATTCAGGCGGTCTGGCCGGTCTGCCGCTCCCGGGGGAGCGGTGCGGTGCGCGCGGCGGCCCTGGCCTCCTTGCGGCGCTGTCTGCGGCCGACGCGGGGCTCCTGGTCCGGGAGCCAGCCGAAGGCGAGGCAGCTGCCGACCACGCCCAGGAGCAGTCCGACGAAGAAGCCGCCGAGGTTGGAGGTCAGCCAGGTACCCAGGGAGACCAGCACCCCGATGACCGAGTAGAACAGCCGCTGGGCGGGGTTGAAGAGGATCAGCACCCCGCACAGCAGCATCACGACCGGGAGCAGATAGCCGGCCAGGCCCTGCATGCCGACGTGCAGGACGACGTCCAGCGACGCCTTCAGCGTGAGCAGCACCTCCGCCCCGCCCAGGGCGAGCAGCAGCCCGCCCCAGAACGGGCGGTCGGCCCGCCACTGCCGGAAGGCGGGCCGGACACCCTCGCGCGGACCGCGCGACATCAGCAGCCCGACCCGCTGAAGCCCAGCTTCAGACCGGGCAGCTTGAACACACCGGCGGTCGTGGCGTAGTTGGTCTGCCGCAGGTTGGCGATGTGCACCGTGTCGGACTGCTGGCTGAAGACGCCCTTCGGCCCGCGGCCCTTGGGCCCGGCCTTGTCGAGCGTGCTGGCGTCGTTGCCGATCTCGATGTTGTTGAACGCGGCGTCGCCGGTCAGCTCGGTCGAGTCGGTCGTGAGGTCGCTGGCGGTGACCTTCTGCGCGCCCTCACCGGCCCGGATGACCAGGTTCGTGCCGCCCAGGTCGACGCTCTGGCACAGCTTGGAGAGGGTGGCGTTCCTGATCACGGACGTGACGACCAGCACCTGGCCGCCGGTGTCGCCGGCGTTGGGGCTGCCTTCGGCCATCTCGTCCAGGCCGCCGAACTGCGCGAAGCCGGTGCCGTTCAGCTCGGTCGCGGTGACGGTGAACGGCATGCCCGAGATGGCGAACTGCACGCCCAGCGCCCCCTGGGCGGTGAGCACCGCGAGGCCGGCGGCGGCCAGCGTGGCCGGCACCGCCATCACCGCGGCCCGGCGGGCCCGGACCCGGCCCCGGCGCGCGGGAGCGTCACTGGCGTCCGGGGCGGCGGCGCCGTCCGGTCTTTCGGGGGTCTGCTCGGCGGAGGTCATGTCTGCTCCAGGTGCGTGTCGGTGCGGATCGGACGTCGGTGGCACGTTGCCCTGGCGCGGACATCGACCGCGTACGCACGTCTCCCGCAACTCCCGGCGGTTGCAAGGGCTTTCTCGTTACGCCGCAGTAGCCGATGAGGAAGTTACCGGGGGTTATATGAAGGGTCAAGGGAAGTGTGAACAAAGAGTGGTGATTGTGCGTCACGGGTGAGTCGCCGCTGTTCCGAAAGGCTCAGTCTCCTGACAACTCCCTTGCAGGGCCTTGACGTTGGCGGAGGCGCAGGTCTACAACTCTCCTCGTCCCACCGGGTCCGTGGCGCCGGATCCGTCACGCGGCACGTCCTTGTGTCCCGGACCCGCCCGTCCCCGTACGGGCATCTCGTCGCCCGGTGTCTCCGCACGGGCTTTCCATGCCCGAGCCCTCTGCCACCGCACGGCCGCTCCCGTCGCGCCGCGTCACCAGCCACCCCCCGCCCGGCCCGGCCGGAGGTCCCCTCCCGTGTGCACCTCCGGCCGGTGACCGGCCTGCCGTCGCCGGCCCGTCACGTACGGAGACGGCGTGACGG